>JAEDJT010000028.1 GCA_016296185.1 Bacilli bacterium | reverse complement strand
GCTCCTCAACAACAACCACAACAACCACAACAACCAAATACTCCAAACACACCAAGTACTCCTAATACTCCAAGTACACCACAACAACCAACAACAAATCAAAATCCAGTAACATCACTTAGTGTTTCAAATTGTAGTGCATTAAGTCCTGCATTTAATTCTGGAACAAGAAATTATACTTGTACTACTGATTTAGATACAGTAAACATTTCTGGTAGTGCTGAAGGAGGATTAGTAGGTGGAGGAAATAAAACACTTAATTATGGTGAAAATAATTTCCAAGTAAGAGCTAAAAACTCAACAGTAACATATAGTATTAAAGTTGTTAGAAATGACAATAGAAGTAATGAAAATACATTACAATCATTAGTTGTAGAAGGACAATCATTAGATTTTGATCCAGAAACAGCTAATTATGAATTAACAGTAAACAATACAATAGAATCAGTTTACTTATACGTTTCACCAACACATGAAAAAGCAACAGTTGAAGGTGGAGGAGAACATTCACTAGAAATTGGTAATAATGAAATTAACATTACAGTTACAGCTGAAAATGGTGAAACAAGAATATATACATTAAATGTTATAAGAAGTGAAAAAGCAAATATTCCAACAACATCATTAAATAAGTTAACATTTAAAACATCTAGAGATGAAAATGAAACTGAAAACATATTAAATGTTTCTACAGGTAAAAAAGTCTTCTCAGTAGGTGTTGATAGTTCAGTTACAGATTTATACTTTGATAATGAAACATCATCTAAAACTACTAAATACAAAATTTCAGGAAATGAAAACTTAAAAGAAGGAATAAATAAAGTAACAATTGAAGTATCTGATGATGATTGTGAAACACAAAAATATACAATTTATGTATATAGACAACCAATTGCAGCAGTAGTTGTAGATTCATTAATTGAAATGGAAAGTATGGATAGTGATATCGTATATAATTCTCCAAAAAATGATGAAGCAACATTACCAGCTGAAGCAATTAAGTTAATTAAATCAAGTAATAATAAATTAATCTATAACATAACAAATGATACAAATGGACTAATCTATAGTTTCGAATTTGATAAAAATAGTGATATCAACGATACTATGTCACTAGAATTTATTAAAACAAGTAATAAACCATTAACATATAGTTCAAATATACCTAATGGTGTTAAAATATCTACTTATATCGAAGAAATATATGAAGATGGAACTAATTTAAAATTATATACATTTGATCAAAAAAATAATAAATATATATTAATATCAGATAGTGTAAAAGTTGAAAATGGATTTATTACATTTACTTCTGACGGATCAAGTAATTACATATTTTCAACAGAAGAATTAAAAGTTAAAACAGCTTTTAAAGAATGGTTAATTAGAATCTTATGTATCGTAATTGGTGCAATAATTGCAACAGCAGTTAATTTCATAATAAAAAAATATGTATTAAAGAAAAATCCTGAAATGGCTGCAAAACCAAAAGAAGATAAAGAAGAAAACAAAGAAGTAAAAGTTGAAAAAGTAGAAGAGATTAAAGAAGAAACAAAAACAAATGATGTAGAATTCAAAGTTGAAGAACCAATTATGGAACCTGTTAAACCTTTAACTTATGAAGATATTCATGAAAAAATAAATCCTACAATTAAAGAAGAAACACCAGTTAGAGAAGAACCTGTATTTGAAATAAAAACAGAAGAAGAAATTAAATCTGATGAACCAAAACGTAATATATTTGGTGATATCATCGAAGAAGATGATAATAAAAAGGATGTAAAATTATCTAAAGCATTCTCATCAAATCCAGAAGAAGCAGATGCTCCAATTTCACTAGATGAAATTAAACCATTCGAAGGAGAACCTGTTGGATCATTAAGCGGTGGATCAGGAATTGAAATTGTAGAAAATGAAAAAGATGACGAAGATTTTGTTATTAACCTAAAAGGTGATGACGAAGACTTCACAATAGATGTAAAATCAGATGATGACGAAGATTTTACTATTGATGTAAAAAAAGATGAAGAAGAAGATTTTACAATAAATGTAGAAAAAGAAACTACTAAAAAAACATCAAGATCAAAAAAGAACTTATTCGATGATGACGATGATGATGTTGTAAAATTTCCTAAATTCTAAAAAATAAAGAAAGTCTTATAAAAAAGACTTTTTTTGTTTTAAAAATATTAAAAAAATAGTATAATTATAAAAGTTAGGGTGATAAAAATGTTAGAATTAAAAAAGGTTACTAAAACATATGAAGTAGCTGGACTAAAACAAAAAGCACTAGACAAAGTAGATATCGCTTTCAGAAATAATGAATTCGTATCTATCCTAGGACAAAGTGGTTCAGGTAAAACAACAATGCTTAATATTATTGGTGGCTTAGATCAATATACATCAGGAGATTTAATAATTAATGGTGTATCAACAAAAAAATATACAGATAGAGATTGGGACACATATAGAAATCACAGAGTTGGATTTGTTTTCCAAAGTTATAATCTTATTCCACATCAAACTGCATTACAAAACGTTGAATTAGCATTAACATTATCAGGTATCGGAAAAGAAGAAAGAAGAAAAAGAGCTAAAGCAGTTCTTAAAAAAGTTGGATTAGAAAAACATATAAATAAGAAACCTAGTCAAATGTCAGGTGGACAAATGCAAAGAATTGCAATTGCTCGTGCATTAATAAACGATCCAGATATTTTATTAGCTGATGAACCAACAGGTGCATTAGATTCAGAAACTTCTGTACAAGTAATGGAATTATTAAAACAAATAGCAGAAGATAAATTAGTAATCATGGTTACACATAATCCCGATTTAGCTTATGAATATTCAACAAGAATAGTTAAATTACTAGATGGTGAAATAATTGATGATTCAGATCCATATATAGAAGAAAAAGAAAAAGAAGATGAAGTAGTAAGTAAAAAGAAAAACAAAAAAACTTCAATGAATTTCTTAACTGCATTATCATTGAGTTTAAATAATTTAATGACAAAAAAAGGACGTACTATATTAACTGCGTTTGCAGGTTCAATAGGTATTATTGGTATTGCATTAATCTTATCATTATCACATGGTATTAATAAATATATTGAAAAAACAGAACAAGAAACACTAGGACAATATCCATTAACTATTGAAAAAGAATCAATTGATATGTCTTCAATGTTAGAATCATTTATGTCTGACGAAGGTGAAGAATATAATGATGATTTAGTACATGAAAAAAGTATTATGGGAGATATGTTTGAAACAATATCCGCAGAAGTACAAACAAATGATTTAAAATCACTAAAAGAATACTTTGAAAGTGATAAGACAAAAATTAAAGATTATGTTACTGAAATAGATTATGGTTATAATTTAACTTTAAATCTTTATAAAGCTGACGCTGAAAAAGTAACAAGAGTTAATCCAACAACAGTTATGGATGCATTAGGAATGAATGCAAGTGGTGTATCATCAGCTTATTCAGAATATATGTCTAATTATGATGTGTTCTATGAATTAATGAATAACCAAGACTTTAATGAACAACAATATGATGTAGTTGCAGGTACATGGCCCAAAAATTACAACGAAGCAGTTATTATTTTAAATGAAAACAATGAAATATCTGATTACACTTTATATTCATTAGGAATTCTTTCACAAGATGATTTAAAACAACAATTTATAAATATGACATCAGGACAAAATGTAGAATTTGAAAAACATACATATGAATATGATGAATTATTAAATCTTAAATTTAAATATGTATTAAATACAGATTACTACAAAAAAGCTAATGGTATTTGGATTGATATGTCTCATGACGAAAGATATATGAAAAATGTAATTGATAATGCTGAAGAAATTAAAATAGTAGGTATTATTAAACCAAATCCAGAAGCAATAATCAATATAACAACTGGTTTAGTTGGATATAGAAGCGATTTATACAATCATGTAATTGAAAGAATAAATGAAGCAGAAATTACTAAAGAACAAAAAGCAAATCCAGATATAAATGTATTTACTGGAAAAGCATTTACAACTTCAAATGAATTTGATTTAAGTTCATTAAGTGCAGAACAAATGCAAGCATTATCAAAAATGAGCGATGAAGAAAAAATGGCCTACGCTCAAAGTATGGCTCAAAATGCAGTATCTACATATGAAAATAATTTACAAACATTAGGTATTAAATCTTTAGATAATCCAGATATAATAAGTATCTATCCAAAAGATTTTGACTCAAAAGAAGAAATAACAAAGATTATTGATAAATATAATGAAGATAAAGATGAAGAAGATAAGATCCAATATACAGATGTAGTAGGAGTAATGATGTCTTCAGTATCTAATATAGTAAATGTTATAAGTAGTGTATTAATTGCATTCGTAGCAATTAGTTTAATTGTATCAAGTATCATGATTTCAATTATTACATACATTTCAGTAATTGAAAGAACAAAAGAAATTGGTATCTTAAGAGCAATTGGTGCTTCTAAAAAAGATATCTCAAGAGTATTTAATGCTGAAACATTAATTGAAGGATTATGTGCAGGTGTATTAGGAATTGTAGTAACAATCTTAATAAATATACCAGCAAACGTTATAATTAAAAAAGTTACAGATATAAGTAACTTAGCAAAACTTCCAGTTAATGGAGCAATTATCTTAATAATTATAAGTGTATTCTTAACTGTAATTGCCGGATTTATACCTGCAAAAATAGCAAGTAAAAAAGATCCAGTAGAAGCATTAAGATCAGAATAAGGAGTTTAACTCCTTTTTTCTTTTTGTATAAAAAAATAAAATTGAATTATACTAAAAATAGATTGATAAAAATATATATTTAATATATAATAAATATAGTAAAGAAAGTAGTGATTATATGAAAAAGTCAATATTAAAGTCAATTAAAATGTCAATGTTTACATTAGTAATTATGTTATTAACAATAATTACAGTTAATGCTGATGGAACAACAAATTTAACAATTAATAACATTCAAACTGATAATAAAGCTAATTCATATAGTTATAAAATATATGTTGAAGGTTTAAGTGGAGCAGTAAGATATAGTATTGATGGAAAAGAAGGATATGCGGTATTTGATGCTAAAGGAAATGCAACAATTACAGTAAATAGCAATTCAACAATTACACTATATGAAGTTCCAATTAATAAAAACTATACTGTTGAACAAGCAACACAAAAAACTGGATATAAAGTATTGGTAAATAATGAAGAAACAACAAAAGCTAATGGTGCAACATCACCAACTACTTCAGTTTCATTTACAAATAAAAGTATAGATGAATCAACACCTGCAAAAGAAGAAAAACAAGAAAAAAATCCTGTTACAGCAGATCCAATCGTTATTGCTGTAGTAGCATTAGTAATTGCAGTTGCAGGATTCATAGCACTTAAAAATTTAAAAGTAAGAAGATACGAATAATCGTATCTTTTATTTTGGTATTTTTTACTATTGTTAAAAATAAATAATTTAGTATAATAATTATTCAAAGAAGGATAAATATGAAAAAAATAACAATAGTATTACAAAATTTATTAATAATATCATTATTATGTATTTGTTTTATATTAATATCTAGATTTATTGTTAATATAAATAAGGAAAAACTAGATCCATCATATATGTGGAATGTGAATTTTAATAATGTAAAAGTAACAGATGGTAGTAAAAATGCTGATTTAATAGTTAATCAAAATGAATTAGGTCTAAATATTGTATTTGAAGAAGAAAATGAATTCTACGAATTTACAATAGATATAGAAAATTTAGGTGCTCTAAACGCTAAAATAACTAATATAGAATTAAAAACAGAAAGCAATATAGATGTCTTAAAATACTATTTAAAGTATGATAACGATGAAGAAATAAAATTAGATGATA
The DNA here is from genome assembly GCA_016296185.1 of Bacilli bacterium. Lineage (GTDB taxonomy): Bacteria > Bacillota_I > Bacilli_A > RF39 > UBA660 > Coprovivens. The sequence continues at coordinate 13,753 of JAEDJT010000028.1, read as the reverse complement.
TAATTAATTCTAAATCTAAAAAGACAATTAAAATGAGAATAGAATATCCTAAACAAGAAGAAAAAATATATGAAAAAATAACTTTAAATTTAAAACTTAGTATATCATTTGAAGCAGTCTAATTATATTGTAAATAGTACCCAATTATTATATAATAAAATAAGGAAGATAGGGTATAAATGAAGAATGATATAAGTAAACAAATTAACTTTACTATGTATGTTGTAGAAATAATTATTTCTATATATTCAGTAGTAATGTTTGTCTTAAAAGACAAAATACCTACATTAATGTTATCCATTAATGTTTCTTTTGTTGCTTTATTATTATTTTCAGGAGTTGTCTTACTAGGATATAGAAAAAATAAAAAAAGTATAATAAAAGATAAAATAAGTAATATATTTGTATCTATGACAATACTATACTTGATAATAATCTTCTTCCTTGGAAATATCTTAGGATACGATAAAAGATCTTTTGATATTATAAAAATAATATATATGGTAGTTATAACAGTAGCTAATGAAATATATAGATATTTATTTGCTGTTAAATGCAATAAAAAGAACACACATTTAATAATATTAGGATTTGTTTATACAATGATGGATATTCTTGTATTTAGTTCATTTAGTCCTAAAAATCCAATATTTATAGGAGATTTTGTTCCTATGATTATAATATCAGGAATAAAAAATGCATTATTAACATATACAACGTATAAATTTGGTTATAGACCTTGTATTTTATATGCAATAATTATAGATTTATTCCCAGTATTAGCACCAATATATCCTAAATTAACAAACTATATTAAACTAATTGTTACAATAATATATTCAAGTTTAATCTATTATAATATAAGTAAACCATATTATAGAGAAGATCTAGAAAGCGCCAGTACATATAGAAAAAGTATTTCTTTCTATGTAGAAAGAGTATCATTACTATTAGTAGTTATTATAATATTTCTAGTATCAGGAGTATTTAAATATAGTTTATCTGCAATAGCATCAGATTCTATGTACCCTGCATTAAAAAGAGGAGATGCAATTGTAATAGAAGAAGTAACATCTAAAAATGTCGATACCCTGAAAAAAGACATGATAGTTGCATTCTATGAAGAAGAAAGAATAGTAACACATAGAATAGTAAGTATTGAATTAGAAGAAGGAGAAACTTATATCATTACAAAAGGTGATAATAATGACTCAAAAGACGTTACAAAAAAGAAAAAAGATGATATAATAGGAATAGTAAGATTGAGAATACCATATTTGGGATATCCATCTGTGGAAATATCTGAAATCAAGAACAAATAGAATAATAAGGAGCAAATTTTTATGAATAACAAGAAAACAATTACAATTTGTGCAATTGCAGCTTTAGTAGTTCTTGCTATAGTTATAGTTATTTCTTTAATGACTAATTTAACAAGTATAGCTATAATGTTAGTTGCGTTATTTATTATCTTAACAATATGTTTAGGTATTTACATGAAAGATGCTCCAGATGAATATACAGCATATATAAAAGAAAGAAAGAAAATACTAAGAACATACGACTCAGTATTAGTTGAAGTAGAAGAAATTCCTAATATTGCTGGTAAAAACATCATTAAAGTAAAAACAATTGATGACTTAGTAGATGCTCAATTAGAATTAAGAGAACCAATATATTATAAAAATGATAATGATTCAGCATTTTTCTTATTATTACATTATAATGAAGCATGTATTTATATTTTAAAAATGAATGATAGTGTTATATCACCAACTGAACAATCTATTAAATACATGAAAGAAGATAAAAAAGAATTAGAAAAAGCTTCAAAAGCTAATGTATTAGAAAATGTAGAAAATACAATAGTATATAAATTAGATGAATTAAGAAGTTTTAAAATATCTCCTATTAAAAATGAAGAAAAAATTCAAATAGTAGATGATGAAGCAATTAAAGAAGAAATAAAAAATTCTGAAGCTAATAAATTAACTTCTCAAGCATTAGAAGCTGAAATTTCTAAAACAACTTATATAAAAGAATTAAGAGAAAAGATTGAAAAATTAGAAGCTGAAGAAGCAGAAAAAGCAGCTATTAAAGAAAAAGAATTAAAAGAAATAAAAGAAATAAAAAAAGCAGAAAAAGCTGAAAAAGAACAAAAGAAAAAAGTTAAGAAACCTATTGTACCTAAAAAGATTGTTGCAGCATCTGCACATTCAAGAAAAAGAGCAGTTCAATATAATAAAAAATCAAATAAAAAATAGTAGAGTGAGGTATATGTATGATATGTAGCAAATGTGGAAATGAAATTGGTACTAATACAATATGCCCTGTATGTGGAAATCAAGGTGTAGTTAATACTACACCTTCTTTAAATACACAACCAGTTGCACCATCTACTCCGGTATCTCAAGTACAACCAGTTACACCTGTAACACCACAAGCTCCAGTAGCACCTATACAACCTGTAGTAGAACAACAACCAGTACAACTAACTCAAAATGTACAAGCAAATAATCAAAATGCAAATCAAGAACAACCAACATTACCAGAACCTGCTTTAGCTCCAGTTAGCAAAGAATTTGAACAACAAGTTGCAGGTCAAAATGGTTTTCAAAGTAGTAGTATTCCATTAGATGCACCAGTAGTTAGTAACATTCAACCAATTGGTCCAACAAAAAAAGATAATAAAAAGCCATTAATAATAGCAATGTTATCATTAGTAATTGTTTTATTACTAGTAACTATATTTACTAAATCAACATCTGGCAAAGTAGTAAATTTAAAAAGTAATGGTACAAGAACTATACTTGTATATATGATAGGATCAGACTTAGAAGCTGAATTAGGATCTGCATCAGCAGATATTAAAGAAATACTAGATTCTAAATTTAATGAAAAAGATATTAATGTATTAATATATACTGGTGGTTCATCAACATGGACAAATCCTAAAATTAGTGAAGATGAAAATGCCATTTACGAAGTTAAAAATGGTAAACTAAATAAAGTAAAAACTATAAAACAAAAAGATATGACAGATTCTTCAACATTAAAAGAATTCTTATCTTATGGATACGACAATTATAAATCAGATTTATATGATTTAATCCTATGGGATCATGGAGGAGGACCAGTATTTGGTTACGGTAGTGATCAAAACGACGAATCAGAAACTCCTATGACAATAAATCAATTAACTACAGCAATCAACGGTTCTACATTAGGAAAAGCAACTAATTTAGAATTTATTGGATTTGATGCTTGTTTAATGTCTTCAGTAGAAATAGCTTATGATTTAAGTGATAATGCAAAATACTTAGTTGCATCAGAAGAAGTAATACCAGCATATGGTTGGGATTATTCATTCTTAGCAGAAATTGATAAATCAACAAAAACAGAAGAATTAACTAAAAAAATTGTAGATCATTATTTCGATTACTATAACGAATTATCAGAATATTATCAAAATTATAATTATAATTATTCACCAACAATAACACTAGCAGTTACAAAGTTAGATGAAGTTAAAGAATTAGTTGATGATATAGATAACTTATTTGATAACGTAACTGATAATATATCAGTAAGTAATTACTCAAAAGTATCTAAAGAATTATCAAAAGCTACACTATATGGATATCAAGGAAAAAATGATGATTCATATGATTTAGTTGATTTATATAATTTAGTTGAACATTTAAAAGATGATTATCCAGAAGCAGATAAAGTATTAAAAGCAATTAAAAATACAATTGTATATGAAAAAAATAATATTGAAGGGTCAAATGGATTATCTATTTACTTCCCAGTTAAAAATAAAACATATGCAAAAGAAATAGTTAATGCATATCAAAATATTAGTTTTTCAAATAATTATAAATCATTCTTAAGTAAGTATGTATCAATTAGTAATGGTTCAAAATTAGTAAATTCAAATATTAAGCAATTAGTTCCAAATATTGATACAACTGAAAATAGAATTTCTATCAATCTAGAAAATGATTTAGTAGAAAATTATGATTCAGCAAAATATGTTGTATATAGAAAATTGGCTGACAATAAATTTATGCTTGTAAATATTAGTAGTGATGTTGAATTAAATGGAAATACATTAAGTGCACAAGCAGATAAACAACAATTAATAGTTCATCCAGTTGATAAAAATAAACCTGAAGAAAAAGATTCTGGATGGGTAACTATGATGGAACAAGAAAGAACAGATGAATATGCTATATATTCAATAATCGGTATCTTAGAAAGATATAATAAAGAAATAGATAAACTTGAAATGAAATCAGTTTACGTTATGTATAAAATATTAAACGGCCAAACAAAAGGTGAAATAATAGATGTAATGGAAACTTCAAAATATGGAACCCCATCAGCTAAAGGTGGTATAAAATTATCCGAATGGCAAGATATTAAATTCATGAATTATGCATTTAAATTATTTGATGAAAATGGTGAGTATCTAGATTCAGCTGAAACATATGATGATTATTACTTAACAGTAAGTGATATTACAGAAAACGGTTTAGATTTTGAATTTGTTCCATTAGATTATGAAATGAGTACCGAAATAGTTGATATGTCAGGTAATGAAGTAAATGAAACAACAGATGAGTATTACTATCAATTTATAGTATCAGATACACAAGGACAATCACATAGAACTCAATTAATAAAAGCAAGTTAGGGTAATACCTAACTTTTTTTTATGATATAATTAATTAGGTGATATAAATGTTTAATCCAAAAGAAATGATCAAACAACAATTAAAAAATCTAATAGATGAATTAAATAGACTATTAATATTATTATTTATAATTTCAGTTATTATAAGTATATTTATTAAAACATTTATTGCAGATATAATACCTTTTATTTTATTAGGCTTAATTATATTTAGATTAACTTCTAAAAATAAACCTGCAAGATATAATGAAAATAAAAAATTCTTAAAAATAGTAAAAACATTAACAAAACCATTTGATGTAATTATAAAGAATAAAAAGGATAAAAATCATGTATATAAAAAATGTTCAAAATGTAAAACAATAGCTAAATTACCATTACCTACAAAAAAAGGATTATTACATGCAAAATGTCCAAAATGTGGTAAAAGACTAAGTATATATACATTAAAACAAGAAAAAATAGAAATTATTAAGAAGGCTAAATAATATGGAAATTACAATTAATACGCATAGTTCTATTAAAATAAAAACAGATAAAATAATATATATAGATCCTTTTAAAATAGAAGATAATATTAATGACGCAGATTATATTCTTATTACACATAGTCATTATGATCATTATGATATAGATTCAATAAATAAAATAAAAAAAGATAACACAAAATTAATAGTACCAAATAGTATGATTCAAAATGTATTTGGTAAATATGATATGAATAATGTTATAGGAGTAGATCCTTCGGAAACATACCAAATAGATGATTTATCATTTGATACAATAAGAGCTTATAACGTAGATAAACAATTTCATCCTAAATCAAATAATTGGGTAGGATACTTATTAAATATAGAAGATAAAAAAATATATATTGCAGGAGATACAGATATTAACGAAGATAATAAAAATATTGAATGTGATATAGCATTACTTCCCATAGGTGGAACATATACAATGAATAATATAGAAGCATCAGAGTTTGCTAATAAATTAAAACCAACAACAGTAATACCAATTCATTATGGTAGTATAGCAGGTTCATATGAAGATGATATATTATTTAAAGAAAAAATAGATGATGATATTGAAGTAAAATTATTAATGGAGAAAGAATAATGAACATAGAAGAAATAAAAGAAAAAATAAATAATAATGAATATTCTTTAGTGCCTGACAAAATAGCTATAGGTGAAGTAATTAAAATACATATTAAAGGAGATTTAAATATAGATGGATATGAAACAGGATACCTATATTTAAGACCTAATACAGGAATAAAAGAACATGAACATATAAATGATATAGAAAGATACAAATTAATTACTGGAACATTAAAAGTACAAGGAATTAACACTAATTTAAATATATGTAATATTAATAAAAAACATAATATTGATATAGTAGATATAGAAACAATTATAGAATATACTAAGATTAATAAAGATGAAATAGATAATAATGTAACAAGTGCATTATTTGACAAATATATTAATGAATAATAGAATATCATCCTATAAAGAGGGGTGATATTTTTGTTTGGAGAAAATGAAATAATAGGTCAAACTACTATAAAAGTTAACAAAAGTAGAATAGTATTACCAGAATTTACTTTTAGAGAACCAGACGATGAATTATTACTTATGTATGGTTTATTAAAAGAAAAACTTATTATAGGTCATATAGTATCTATGGAAATAAAACTAAATCAAATAGAAGAAGCATTAATATCATCTAACTACAAAAAAGACGAAAATAAATTAAAAAGAATTAGAGATATAAGAAGATTACTATATGGAAGTAGATGTATTGAAGAAACAAAAATAGATCAACAAAAAAGAATACTAATTCCTAAAAAAGTAATTGAAACATTAGACTTTGAAAAAGAAGTATTTGCAGTTGGTCACGAAGATAGATTAGACATCTATAAAGATGAAGCAACTTATTTAAAATTAAAAAATGATCATTAAAATAGTAGGAATACTACTATTTTTTTGTTACAATTAAATAGGTGATAGTATGAAGAAAATATATTTTGTAGTTTCTTTTACAGGTACCATATTATCGAGAATGGTTAAAGTATATACAAATAATAACTATTCCCATGTATCTATATCTTTAGATAAAGAATTAAAAAGAATGTATTCCTTTGGAAGATTACATCCATATAATCCAATACTAGCTGGATTTGTTCATGAATCTCCCAAAAAAGGAACATATAAAAGATTTAAAAATACAGTATCTGAAATATATGAAGTAGAAATAACAGATGAACAATACAAAAGCCTCGAATATCATATTATGGATATTGAAAAAAATAAAAAGAAATATAAATTCAATATAATAGGATTATTTGCTACAGGTGTTCATTTGAAAATAGAACAAAAATATAGTTTTTACTGTGCAGAATTCGTAAAACATGTATTAGATAAATCTAGTATTGATTTTAATCTACCTGAATTAATAAAACCTGAAGATTTTGTTAAAATAAAAAGTAATAAAATGATATATCGAGGATATTTAAGAGAATATAGGTGATAATATGAAAAGTGTAATAAGTATTATAGGTTTAGTAATTGCATTAATAAATATACTTTTAATGATATTTGCATTTATTTATAGTAAAAAAGATAATCATAAACCTGAAATTATTAGTCTAATAATAAAACTAGTATTTGTTTGTAGTATAGCTGTAGTAGTTTTAGAATTAATAGATTTATTCTTATAAAAAAACAATTGGTTTTTTCCAATTGTTTTTTTTATAAAAAGAATAGTTTATTAATCCAATTTTTAATACAACTACTTAATACTTCTAACGAATAGTCAGTATTATTATTTCTAAAATATAAAACAAATTGTAAGAATATTCCATCTACTAAAAATTCTACATCAATTTTTAAAGTAGGTGAGTTCTTACCATTTTTAACTAACATATCATATATTCTATCTACAGAAGGTTTTCTTATACGTTCAAAAAATAACATAGTTTCATCAGTAGAAATTAACATTCTATATTTTTCTTCATTTTCTTTTAAATAACTGATAATTGTATCAATATAGTTATAAGCATCTTCTAAACTTTCTAAATCTTTAATATCTTTTAATAGAAGATCCATAGTTTCATCTTCAAAACATTTTGCAACATCATAAATATTTTCATAATGAGTATAGAAAGAAGATCTAGTAATACCAGCTCTTTTAACTAATTCAGTTACAGATATATATTGTAATTCTTTCTTTTCATTTAACAACTGCACGAATGCATCTCTTATTGCTTCATCAGTTCTTTTTGATGATACATTAATATTTTTTACTTTCATATAAATCACCACCGGTAATCAAATAGTAATATGAAATTTAAACATTGTCAAATATAAATTGAACACTGTCTAAATTATTTGAACAAAATATTAAACAATGTCTAAATTTATACAATGACATAATAATTGTCCTATACAATGTCCAAACTTTAAACTAAAATTACACATGGAAAGGCGAAATAGCCAAAAGAAAAGAGTGAATATAATGAAAAAAATAACAGATTTTATTGTTAAAGGAAGATATATCTTCTTAGCTATTTTTACTGTATTAGCAGGTACATGTTTATACCTAAATACTAAAGTTAATATAAATGAAGATATTATGAAATATCTACCTAAAACATCAGAAACAAAAATAGGTTATGATATTATGAATGAAGATTTTTCAAAACAAGATACTTCAGTACTAAATGTAATGTTTAAAGATTTATCTGAAAATGAAAAAGAAAAAACATATAATGAATTAAAAGAAGTCAAAGGAGTATCTTCTGTAGAATATGAAAATACTGAAGAATATAACAAAGATGAATATACATTATATGTTGTTAATGTAGATGATTATTCTGATTCAAAAACTGCAGAAAATGTATTTAATTATATTAATGATAACTATAAAACAGCAGGTATGAGTGGATCAATATATGATGAAAATAAAACATTATTACAACTATGGGTTGTAGTATTAGCTATAGCTTGTGCAATGGTAATTTTAATACTATTAAGCGAATCATATTTAGAACCATTCTTATACTTAATAGCAATAGGAATAGCAGTATTTATTAATAAAGGTACTAATATAATGTTTGATTCAGTATCATCAATTACTGATTCGATAACTGCTATCCTACAATTAGCATTATCAATGGATTACTCAATAATGTTATCTAATAGATATAAACAAGAAAAAGAAACACATAATAATAAGATAGAAGCGATGAAAGAAGCTTTATATGCATCATTTAAATCTATTTCAAGTAGTTCAATAACTACAGTAGTAGGTTTATTAGCATTAGTATTTATGAGTTTTACAATTGGTAGAGACTTAGGAATCGTATTAGCAAAAGGTGTAGTATTATCTCTAATTTGTATATTCTTCTGTTTACCAGCATTATTACTAATATTTGATGATTTAATAGCAAAGACAAAAAAAACATCTATTCACTTTAATTTAACTAAATTAGGCAATTTCAGTTATAAAACTAGATATGGTCAATTAATTGCAATCATTATATTATTCGTAACAGCATTCTTACTAAAAGGAAATGTTGGTATAACATATACTGGTTCTGAACAAGATAAAGTTGGACAAGTATTTAAAGAAACAAATCAAATAGCAATAGTATATGAAAACAAATATGAAGATATTATTTCATCATATTGTAAAGAACTAGAAAAAGATGAGAAAATAGATCAAGTATTATGTTATTCAAATACTATTAATGAAAAACTAGCTTATAACGAATTAAATAATAAATTTACAGAATTAGGTCAAAACACAGATATTGAAGATTATTTAATTAAATTAATTTACTATAATTACTATACTAAAGATACAAATAATAAAATGACATTCAATGAATTTGTATCATTTATAAAAACAGATATTTATACAAATAAAGATTTATCTTCTAACTTAGATGATAATTCAAAAGCTAATATAGATAAATTAACTAATTTCACAACAGCAAATAATATTAATCAACAAAGAACAATTAGTGAAATATCAAATATATTAGATTTAGAAGAACAAGATGCTGCAAAGATTTTACTATATTATAATAGTCAAAACTTAAATACTAAAATTACTATAAAAGATTTTGTAAATTTTATGTTAGATGAAGTAGCTAATGATCCTGAATATTCATCAAGTTTAGATAATGAAACTAAAGAATCTTTAGAAAAATTAAAACCATTTATTGATAATAATATAATTAATAAAGAAATGACTGCAGATGAAATTTCAAAAACATTTGGTATTGATAAATCATTAGTTTCACAATTATTTTTATTCTATAGAACAACTATTGATTCAAATACTAAAATGACATTAAATGCATTTGCTAATTTAGCACTATCATTAAAAGATAATGAATCATATAAAAATATGTTTAATGAAGAAACAATTAAATCATTAACATTATTACAAATACTAAGTGATGAAAACAAAATAAATACAAAATATAATGCACAACAATTAACTGCTGTATTAAATAGTTTAGGAATAAATATTGATTCAAATAAAACAGAATTATTATATTTCTATTCATATTATTTAGAAAATACACCTAATACAAAAATGACATTAAATGAATTTGCTAACTTTTTAAGTGTATTAAAAAATAATAGTACATATGAATCATATGTAAGTAGTATAGATAATGATATTATTAATAAATTACAAACATTTAGTAATAATACTTTAATAAATACTAAAGTTGATTACGAAACAATGTACAATATATTATCTAATTACGGATTTGATAATGAAACAATAAAAACATTATATATTTATAATTACATGTTAAATAATCAAGTATCAAATACAGAAATGACATTAAATGAATTTGCTAATTTAGCATTATCATTAAAAGATAATGAAACTTATAAAAATATGTTTACTAGTGAAAAAGTAGCAAGTTTAATGAAACTACAACAATTAAGTAATAAAGAATTAACAAACATAAAATTAAATGCACAAACAATGTCAGTAACATTAAATAAACCACAACAAACAATCGAAAATGTTTATGGTCAAGCTAACGTTACAGAAATGACTATAAGCGAATTTATTAATGAATGTGGTGGAATTAATTCACAAGATCAAGATGTTAAAACAGCTGCAATAATAATTGCTAATCAAGATACAAAAATGAATTTTACAAATATGGCTTCATTTGTATCTATGGATTCAACTACAGTAGCAACATTATATTCATTAAATGATGCAACTATTGCGACATTAAATAAAACAAATAAAATAAGTATTAATGAATTAATTACATTTATTTTAGATAGATATACAGCTAATGATTCAAAAATAACAGCCAGTCTTACAGAAGAAAAAATAATTTCATTAAAACAAGCTCAAGCTATTATGTTCATTTCAAATAATCAATATAATTATGAAGAAATTGCGAATGTCTTAAGTACATTAAAACCAATTAGTAGCGATCAAACAAAAATGTTATATAGTTTATATAACTATCAAGCATTATCAAAAAATGATACAAAGAGTGTAAAAGAAATTATTAATTTTATAAATAATCATTCTACTGATGAAATGATAAAAAACTCTTTAGGAAATAATAATAGTATGTTATTACTAGCTACTAACATTGTTAATAACACTAATACAAAATATAACTATAAAGAAATAGCTACTCTAATAGGCGTAGATAAAAATATTACAAAGAGTATATATGGATTATATGATTACAATCATTCAAATACATCTTTATCACCATTAGAATTTGTTAATTTAATATTAGATAATAAAGATAATAAATTATTAAAATCATCTATAAATAAAGAAACATTAAATACATTAAATTTAGTTAAAACTGTAATGACTAGTTCATTAAATAACACTAAATATAATGCATATGATATAGCAAAAATATTAAATACAGATAGTGAAACAATAAAATTAGTATTATCATTATATGATTCTAAATACTTAAAAGAAAATAATGATATATCATTAAAAGAATTTGTATCAATTATTGTTGATGATATGGCAACTAATACAAAATATGCTGAAAACTTTACAGAAGATCAAATAAAAAAATTAACAACTATTAAAGCAATAATTAATGCTTCAATAAATGGTACAAAATATAATCCTTCAGAATTATATGCATCATTATCAGTATTATCAGATGACCTAGATGAAAATCTTGTAGATTTAGTATTCTTGTATTATGGAAGTGTTAAAGAATACAATAATGAATGGAATTTAACAGTTGAAGAGTTCATTACATATTTACATGATGATATTTTAAAAGACAAATTATTTGATGATTTCATTTCAAAAGATAAAAGAGATACAATTAATAAAGGTTATAACAAAATTAATAATTCTAAAAATTTAATAGTATCTGATAAATATTCAAGAGTAGTACTAAATACAAAATATGATTCTGAAAATGAGGAAACATATGAATTTGTAGAAAAATTAGAAAAAGATTTAGGTGATAATGAAGGTATCTATATAGTAGGTAATTCACCTATGGCAGTAGAAATGAGTAAAACATTTAATGATGAATTAAATAAAATAACAATATTAACAATGATCTTTATCTTTGTAGTAGTAGCTATAACATTTAAAGATTTAATAATACCATTTGTATTAGTATTAATTATTCAATGTGCAGTATATGTAACAATGAGTACAATATCTATTACAGGTGGAACAGTATACTTTATTGCATTATTAATAGTTCAAGCAATATTAATGGGAGCAACTATAGATTATGCAATTGTATATACATCATATTATAGAGAATCAAGATTAAAAATGGGTATAAAAGATTCAATAGTAAATGCTTATAATAGATCAATTCATACAATACTAAGTTCATCATTAATATTAATGATAGTAACTTTAGTAGTAGCTAATTTTGCATCAGCAATAGCTGCAAAAATATGCGAAACAATATCACAAGGTACATTTGCTGCAGTACTATTAATTCTATTAGTATTACCAGGTATATTAGCTGCTACAGATAAATTAATTTGTAGAAAAGGTTATTATAAAGAAATTAAAACTAAAAAGATAAAAGAATAACTTTTATCTTTTTTTATGGTATAATTAAAAAGTAGGGAGTGTAACAAATGAAAATTAGTAATTTAAAAATAAATCCTAATGCTATTAGAAAACATCGTAAAATGGGATTAAGAGCATTAATTGGAACAGCTGCATTAGTAACTGCTATTCCAATGATGGCCTATGCAGCTACAAGTGCAAAAGAAACTAATCACATTAAAAATAGCACAGTAAATGAAGTAATAACAGAATACAATGGAGTTTCAGATATAACAGATGATTTAAATAAATCAGCTATTGGAGATGTAGAAACACTAGAACATTACTTAAAAATATCTGAAGAACTACACGATTTAGATTTAGATTGTAATTTTGTTGATTTAACAGAAAGACATGTATTACTATCAGCAAGTGATTTAGATATAGCTATTGAAACATATAAAAAAGATAAAAAAAGTAGAGATAGATTAACAGTACCTTTAGCTATTCAAGAAGAGTTAGTTAATCAATTTATTGCTACTGAAGGATATAATATTGCAGCATCTGCTTGTAAAGATACATTAAAAGCAGTGTTAGCAGATGCAAAAGAAGAACAAGAAGGAACACCTTATGAAAAGAGTGATATAACTATTCCAGGTGATACATATCATTCACAACCAGAAGATCGTTTTGTTGCAGGATTAGTATTACCATCAGGTTCTCATGTAGAGGTATTATTAGATTCATTATATACAATGCAAAACCAAGCTGGTAGAGTATATGAAAACGGAAAAGATAGTCCTCAAACATGTGCATATAATAGAACAAGAAACGAAATGATAAATACTGCATTAAATAGATTAAAAGTTGTACTATCACATGACTATACTGCAACAAAAAAAGGAACAGTAAAAATATCAAAATAGAAGGGAAACCTTCTTTTTTTATGACAATCTAAATAAAGTCAAGTATTATATTTTTATAATTTAT
>JAEDJT010000027.1 GCA_016296185.1 Bacilli bacterium | reverse complement strand
GTAGGTATTGATATATCTAAACTAAGACCTGTTAACTCTTATGTGAATAATACTGCAAGAAAAACAAGTGGTGCTTGTAGTTTTATGGATACATTTAGTCAAGTTACTGAAACAATCGGTCAGAATGGCCGTAGAGGCGCATTGATGCTAAGTATGGACTGTACACATCCAGAAATAATTGATTTTATAAATATTAAAACGGATTTAAATAGAGTAACTAAAGCAAATATATCAGTTAGAATTACAGATGACTTTATGAAAGCTGTTAAGAATGACGAAGATTGGGAATTATATTTTAAAACAGAACACGAAGAAATCAAGAAAATAGTTAAAGCAAAAGATATATTCAAACTATTATGTAAAAACAATTGGGATTATGCTGAACCTGGAATATTATTTTGGGATAGAATAAAAAATTATAATATATTAAGTGAAGATAAAGAATTTGAGTATGCAGGAGTTAATCCTTGTGCTGAAGAACCTCTTCCAAATGGCGGAAGTTGTTTATTAGGAGCATTAAATCTAAGTGCATATGTAGAAAATAAAGAATTTAATTTCGATTTATTTAAAGAAGATATTTGTAAAGCTGTAAAAGGATTAAATGAAGTATTAGACCAAGGTTTACCATTACATCCATTGGCAATTCAAAGAGAAACTGTTAGAGATTATAGACAAATAGGTCTTGGTGTAATGGGTATAGCTGATATGTTGATTAAAATGGAAATAAAATATGATACAGATGAAGCATTAGAATTATGTGATACTATAGGGTATATCCTAACAAATACAGCTTTAAAATCAAGTGCATTATTAGCAAAAGAATATGGTGCATATCCTAAATATGATAAACATTCTATACTTAATTCTGATTTTGTATTACAAAATGCAGAGAGTGATACTTATGAATTAATTATAAAATATGGATTAAGAAATAGTCAATTGTTAACAATAGCACCAACAGGAAGTATATCTACTATGATAGAAGTAAGTGGTGGTATAGAACCTATATTTAGTTTTAGTTATACAAGAAAAACTGAATCATTACATGGTGAAGATAAATATTATAAAGTTTATACTAAAATAGTTAAAGAATATATGGAAGAAAATAATTTAAAAGAGGAAGAAGAATTACCTAATTTCTTTGTAAATGCTCAAACTATCGACCCATTTAAACGTGTAGAGATGCAAGGTATTTGGCAAACTTCTATAGACGCAAGTATATCTTCAACTATTAATCTACCAAATGAGGCCACAGTAGAAGATGTAGAAAAATTATATATGTATGCTTGGGAAACAGGATGTAAAGGATTAACTATATATAGAGATGGTTGTGCGAGAAGTGGTGTATTAACATTAGATAATAAAAAAGAAGAGGAAGAAGAAGTAAAAGAATTAAAAAGAGGAGAATGGAAATCTTTAGCAGATGACACTTATTATGTTAAGAGAAGTATCGCAATAGGTTGTGGTAAACTTAAATTATTTATAGGTTATTCTCCTTCTGAACAAACTATTCAAGACCTTTATATTGTTAAGTCAGGCCAAGGAGGATGTGAAAAAAATCTACAAGCAATAGCAATAGCAATGAGTGCCTTATTAAGAGTTGGAGGTAATCTAGGACAATTAGAAAAAGCGTTTAGTGGAATAACACCTTGTCCTTCATTTGTATCTAATAGAGCAAAAGGTATAAAATTATCAACAGGTAATTATTGTGGTATGGCAATAATAAATGAAGTTAAAGCATTTTTAAAAGAAATAAATGGTCAAGAATTACCTAAAGTTAAAAATGAAGAAGTAATAATAAAAGAAGAAGAAAAAACAGAAGGTGTAGAATGTCCTGAATGTCATCAAAAAACATTAACTATGACAGGTGGATGTAGTGTATGTAATAATTGTGGATATTCTAAGTGCAACTAGGAGGGATATAATGCATGAATATATAGTAAAAGAAATATCATCATATAATCTAAAGAAACCTACGCTTTATGATAAATATCTAAATAAGAATTTTAAAATGAATGATAAATTAGTTGTAGGAAAAGATGTGGTTTTAGATTTTGGTAATGAGAGATTGAAAGTTAAATTAGAATCCATATATAAGACCAATGATACAGAAAAAGAATTTTGTATATCAACAAGTAAATTTTGTGCAATAATAAAGGCTATAAATAAAGAGGGGTAATTCCCCTCTTATATCAAAAGGAGGATATTATGAAACCTAAATTAATTTTCATAGAAGGATGTCAAGGAAGTGGTAAATCAACAATTTGTAAAGAACTTAGGGAGAAAATGAAATATACAACTTTATTAGATTTGTCTGCAGTTGAAGATAAGACTGAAGTTGGAGAAAGACAGATGCACAAATACCACAGTAATCTACTTGATATGTTTGACAATACAAAATATTGTGGTATGAATTATGTAGTATGTAGGTCGTTTATGAGTGAAAAGATTTATTGTAATTTAGGTTATAAGCCTTATTCATTTGAACAGTATTATAGAGTATTAGTTAAACAGTTGGAATATTTAACACGTTATTATGATGCATATTTTATATTATTAACTACTAATCAATATGATTTATCAATAAGATTAAAAAGAGATAAAGCAGAATATCATAAGTTTAGTGTAGAGAATAGTTTAGCACAACAAGAAGAATATCAAAAAGAATTTAGAAAATTAGCTAGAATAACAGATGACAATTTATATATACTTGAAATAGAAAATGATAATATAGAAAGAGTAGTAAATACAATAATTAAGGTAGTAACGGAGGGATTAATAGGTTGATTATTTTAGGCCTAGATTTAAGTTTGAGCTCAACAGGATGGAATCTTATAACACACGAGAATACAGTTTTAGGTTATGATAAGATATGTACTAATGCTAAAAAGAATACAGAATTTGAACGTATATATATAATTGCTAATGAGATAAAAGAATTGATAGAGGTTAATTCAGTTGACGTAGTAGTTGCAGAAAATCAATTTTTTGGTGGTAACGCACGAACTGGTTTGACACTATCAAAACTTATGGGTGCAATAATATATGTATGTCAAGAATTAGAAGTTCAATTTGAATTATTAACACCTACTCAAGCAAGAAAAATACTAACAGGTGATGGTAAACTTAAAAAAGATGGAGTAGCAAAATATATAAGAGAAAATTATATTGACATAGGTGAATATTCAGATAAAGAAATCAAGACAAAAGATATCAAAAAGACTAGTGATATATATGATAGTTTTGCTATATCATTAGCTTGGAATAAACAAAATAATCTAAATGAAAAATGGAACAAATAGATAATTAAAATAGTATAATATAATATGGGAGGTGATTGAATGTTACATCATTATTGTGATTATTGTCATAATAGAATAGATGACCCAAATGAAGAAGTTCCTATAACAATGTTAAAATTACCTTGTGGAGATATATTCTTCTTTGATTGTGAAGATTGTTTATGGGACTTTATAAATGAATATTCAACTTGGGGATACTTGTTACCTTCAGGTGTAATAGAAGAGGAGGAGTAATATATGGATTTAAATGATAAAATGAATGAATTAGAAAATAAAATTAAAGAATTAGATAAGAAGATAGCAGAAGTTCAACATAGAGAAGAGGAAAGAGAAGAATCAATACCATTTGGATTAATATCAATTGTAGATGATAATTTAAAATTGGAATTGCTTATGAGTCAAGATTTATTTGAGGAAGAAGATATAAAAGAATTAGAAGATATATTAAATAATTTACAAAAATTAGTAATAAAAATATCTCAAAGAGGTGAAAATAATGGAACAAAATAATAATGAAATACAAATAGATATGAAATATGCTTATGAAGTAGCAATAGATACTTTAATGAAAAAAGAAAAAGAAATAGTAGAGTTAAAAGCATTATGTAATCAATTAGCAAATACAGTTCACGAACTTCAACATAAACTTAATGAAGAACATTAAAGGTATAATTTATCAATAAACTAAATAAAACGTCTTAGAATCCAATCTAGGACGTTTTAACTATATTATAGGAGATGGTATTATGAAACTAAGAGGATTTGAAATAATTAAAGAGAATATGAGAAAACATCCAAACGTAGATATACAATTACCAAAACGTGGAGATTCAAGAAGTGCTGGATATGATTTCTATGCTCCATGTGACATAGTATTACAACCAAATGAAAGCGTATTAGTATTTTCAGATGTAAAAGCATATATGGAAGATGATGAGGTATTGTTACTATTTGTTCGTAGCTCAATTGGTATTAAGAAGGGATTAGTATTATCAAATGGAACAGGTATTATAGATTCTAGTTATTATAACAATCCTAGTAACGATGGTAATATAGGAATAGCATTGAAAAATACTACTGATAAAATTGTAGAAATAAAACAAGGTGAAAGAATTATCCAAGGAATATTCATTAAATACCTTACAACAGATGACGATTATGTTTTATATGAAAATAGAATAGGTGGTATAGGTTCTAGTAACAGAAACTAGTGAATAGATTAAAGGAGGTTAAATACCTCCTTTTTAATTTGTATTCAAATTGTAACATATCTTTTAACTTATACATATACTAAAATTAAAGTAAATACAAATTAAATATCTATTGATATAGATTAAATATTAAGATATAATGTATGTATAATTTATATTTAAGTTGGAGGTAAATTATGAAAAGAATTAGTTTGGATGATTATCAAATAATATCTATGGATTTTGGTAGGTCATGGGTTAAAGCTAAGACAGAATTTGAAGGTCAAGTATATGAAACTAAATTTAAAAGCATTGTAGGTGATGGTAGAGATATTGATTTATCTAAATATAAAAATCCTATTTATATAAACGTACGAGGAGAAGATTTATTTATAGGTGATTTAGCATTAAAAGAATCACATGACCCAATTAGAAATAGTAAAGATTCAAAAACTACTATGACAGTACAAACGTTATTTCACGCTGTAATATCAGAAATAGCATTTACTGATAAGATTAAAGTATTATTTACTGTTCCAAATGACAACTATACTAAGACAGTGTTAAAAGAAATTCAAAACACATATAAAGATAAATGTTTTACTGTTAAAGATAACATTAGTAATACAGTTAAAACAGTTGAGGTAATAGATGTTGAGATATTTAGGGAGTCTGATTCATTATTCTATAATGTATTTGGTGGAAATGTAAACGATGAAAGACCAACAGTATTCTGTTCAATAGGATTTAAAACTATGGAAGTATCAACATTTGAAGTAGGTGGAATATTTAATGATAAATTGTCTACCACAATTCATTATGGACAACAAGATATATTGACATTTGTAAGGTCACAATTGAAAAATGATGGAATTATAAAAGATTTAATGGAAATAGATAGCAATAATACTGATTATAATGAATATAAGGAAAGAGCAAATAAATGGGCATCAGAAAGTATCCAACAAAAACTTGAATCATTTTTACCGAATGAAGGGAAGGAACATGACATATTTATAGCTGGAGGTACTAGTATTGCATTAGAATTTGAAGATAATTTTATCAAGATAAACGACCCACAAATGGCCACAGCACAAGGTGCGTATTATGTAGCAACTATGTTATTTGAATAGGAGGAATATGTATGGCGAAGAAAGTTCAAAGGTCATTTTATTTAGAAACAGATGTATTTAATTATATTAAATCTTATCAAGAAGAATATGGTTTATCATCTATCTCAGTAGCATTAGAACGTATTATATTTAGTATAATGTTGGGTAATAATATTCAAATTAAATCAAAAGAAAATGCAATAGAAAAGAAAGATAAAACACTTCCTAAGTCTATTGCAAATATAAGAAATAGCATGAAGGATTGAGTAATATCAATCCTTTTATTTATTTAACTTATTTTCTAACTCTGCTATTCTATTTTCTAATTCTAATATTTTATTTTCTCTTACCATTATCTCTTCTTGTAATGCTCTAGCTATAACAGTTGTATAACCACTTTGACTAAACATTATATCTTGTTCTCCATCTTCGCTACAATCATATAAAAATGTTTGACCTATTTCTGTATCTATAATATCATTAGCTATAAATCCTATTTGTTCATCTGCTAATTGTTTTTCCCCTTCTTTTTCTATATAATTAAATAATGCTGGTCTAAAATCATTTTTAATAAAATCCAAAAATAATGTTTCTTGTTGATTATTTGTATCTATTGTCGTTTCTTCCGATATTCTAAAATGTGTTTGAGATAAAATTTCATCTATATATATGACATTCTCTTTATATTTTATATCTGAAGTATTTAAACTATTTTGAGCATATATATATCTCCATCTATTAGAATTAGATGAACTTGCTCCTAAATCTATATTAGAACTAGTAGGATATAAAGAAAAAGCTCCATAGTTAGCTAAAAATACAGTAGCACCACCTGCTTGGAGACCAACTTCTCCTCCACTAGAACCTGCCCAACAATTTACGCAATATGAACTACTATAATCAGACTCTATTCTATGATGACTATGAGAACTACTAGCATATCCACTATGGCTATGAGAACTACTAGCATATCCACTATGGCTATGAGAACTAGATGCACAATAGTTAGTATAGTTAGAAGCATTTAAAACAACATCACCATTCCAATATAGTCCATGAGATGCCAATAATAATGTTCCTCCAACAGAAGAAATATTAAAACTATTTGTATCTGTTAAATGAAACTTAACTGCATAATCTCGTTGTTGACTTTTATAAGGTATATGAAGTTTTATATTGTCAGTTCCAAATGATATAGAAGTTCCATCACACGCAGTATAAGTTCTCGCAGCCATACTTCCTGTTTGTTTTACTTGATAAAAAGAATCTCCGTTTACTGCTACACCCATATCATCAAATGTTAACCTATGAGTTGTATATTGATTTGAAGAACCAGACCTAAAAGCTAATGTCCCATTAGGCGTCACTATTTCAGATATACCTCTTTCATCTTCATTAGTTCTAAATGTAAATGATTCATATCCATATTGATAAATAACTGCAGCATTATCACTTATATAATAATAATTATAATTATCCCATTTTAAACGTATAGCTGTACCCCAACCACTATTATATTGTTTAGTAGCGTCTATCGCACAGTTTCCATCATTACCAAATAAATAAATTATTGGGTCGTGTCCACTTGGTGTACATAATTGGTCACAAGCTATTGCACCTTGATTTACAGTTAAACCACTTGAGTTTATAACTACATTATCAGATATTCCATTAAAACCTATTCTTACCGAACTAGGACTTTGTTCTATAATGGATTTAACATCATCTGTTGTCATTACGGTAGAAGTTATTTTATTAGATAATTGAGTGATATTAGATTCAGCAGTAGTAATCCTATTATCAAATCCGTCTACCGTTGATTGCATAGATGATACAGTAGAACTAACTCCTTCTGTCGTTATTTCTACATTAGTTATTCTTTGGTCAAATCCATTTACTGTTGTAGATAAGTTTCCTACTTGTGCTTGTATACCTATATCAGGGTCTAGTATTATTTCTGCCCATTTTTTATCAACTACATCTGCACTATCATCTGCTTTTTTCTTAGCTATACTATCAATAGCTTCTAATGAAGCATTTCTATAATCACCTAATGCAACTCTCCAATTTTCAAATGCAGTATCTATATTGGATTTATCTGTATTATCTATTATTCCTATTTTATTAATTATATCATTAACTGTAGTTGCTAATGTAGTATGAACAGTTGTAAAATCGTTGTATTTAGTTTGTAATTTAGTTTTAGCAGGGTCTAATAAATCTTCATTGTTATATAATGTTTCATAATCCCTATCTACATCTGCTTTTTCTTTTGCAACTAGATTAAGATTTTCTTCCAATATTTTCTTTTCACTTTCATCTAATATACCATCTTTAAACACACCATTCATAGTCGTTTCTAGTGTATCAACAGCATTATCAACATCATTTATTTGAGTTTCTAAATCTTGTCTTGTTACATTGACTTTATTAGTTCCTATTGTGTCAATAGATTGTTGAGATATCTTATTAAAATTACTATATTCTATTTTATAATTATCTTGTGCTTTAGCAATTAAACCATTTTCAATATCATAATCATATTTTAAATCTGATATAACTGATACTATAATATCTCTTAATTGTTGGTAAGCACTATCATATCTTATTTTTGCTCTTCTTAATAATTCTTTTTTATCAGTAGTATCAGAAAATACTTCTATTGTGAATATATCTGATGAAACTGTATCTATACCATCTGATATACTTATCATACAATTAAAAGTTCCTTCAGATAGACCAGTAACCTTATAACTATAAAAATTATCGACTTGAGTAGGTGTTATAACTGTTTCTGTAGTTCCTATTGTTAATTTATGCGTTAAGGTTGAAGATTCAATATCTTTAGTTGAATAATATATATAAGCCTCACCGTTGTTAGTTATATCTGTTACTAATACTTTTGATAATATAGGCTTATGATTAGTTATTTCAAATTGAAATGGTGAAAAAGTATAATCATTGTATCCATCAGATACTTTTAAAATACAAGTATGCTCTCCCATTGTAGATGTTTGTTCAATAGTTTTATCTCCACTTATTTGATTGGATAATACTTCTATATAATCATTAGTATCTAATTTAAGATATATATTATATTTAAAATTACTATCTCCGTTAAATGCAAAGTTTAATATATATTTTCCTGTTGAATCCGAATATGAACATTTTAAATTTTTAATTGAAGGAGCTTCTTTTAATAATACTTGTATAGGTTCTGATATATATTCAGTTGTAGAATCAGTAGCTTTTAAAAGTAAATTATTTACTCCTCTTGATACATTTGTTGTATATTCTGAGTATCCATTAGCTTTATTAAAAAATATTGCTTTATATTCTTCATTATTTATCTTTAAATATACGTTTACATTTTCAGTTGCTTCTGATATAGTAAACGATATTTTAGCTGTATTATTTGTAAGGTTTGTATTTAAAACTGTCACATTACTTATTTTCATCATATCACCTCTTATTAATAAAGCCCTACCATTGTAGGTAAGGCTATTTTAATTGTTTATTTTAATTCCATCTATAAAAATCAAATTCGTCTCCAAATGGTGGAAATCCTATATTATTTTCAATATTCTTTATTTTATTTTCATTTGCTTTATACTTTGAATATTTAAATATTTTTACTTCCATTCCTTCTTCATTGATAAAAGTTTTTATAATTTCTTTTTTATCAAATTTATCTATTAAATCATATTTTACCGATACATCTGCATCTTTTACTATTGTAGGAACTAGAGTTATCAACACTTCATCAATCAGGTCTAATTCTAATGCTTGATTGTATACATAAGCACCACCAATTATATATATATCTTGAGGATATTTTTTATAATCATTTATTACTTTCAATAGGTCTGTTTCAGTTTGTATATTTTTAATAGTTTTATCTGTCATAACTATATTCACTCTATTAGGTAAAGGCTTTTCTCCTAATGATAACCAAGTATTGTATCCCATAATAACTATATTATTAGTAGTCATTTGTTTAAAAAATTTCATATCTTCTTTCATTTTAAATAACAAATCGTTATTCTTGCCTATATTACCAATCATATCACAACATAATATCATTTTTACCATAATACCACTCCTTATATAGCTAATGGGAATTTAACTTGAGGATTTTTTTCTTTAATTTCATTAAGTGGATATCCTATCATTTTAAAATCATTTATATCTAAATCAAATATTGATTTTTTATCTGTATCTATTACTAGCATAGGATTACATTCAATAGTTTCTCTTTCACATAATTCTTCACATATAGGTATATGTCTGTCATATATGTGTAAATTTTGAATAAAGTGTGTAAATTTTCTAGGTTTATATCCACATTCCCAAGCTACCATAACTAATAAACCTGCATATTGTATTTCGTTTATTCCTATTGAAGCTCCTAATAAATCTCCACTTCTTTGTATTAAAGTCATATCTAAATATTCGCCATCTACAGTCCATAATGTTTGGAAACAACATGGGTGTAAGCCTTTTTCTTCTTCATCAAATTCTATATCTTGCCACAGACTTAATATATGTCGTCTTCCATAAGGATTATTTTTTATGTCATCTAATAACTTATTGAATAAGTCAAATCTTTTAACTGTATGTCCATATCTATAACCAATTGTGTTATCACCGACATTCCATTCATCCCAATAATGTATATTATATTTTTCTTTTAATTCATCTATTGAATTTGAGGGATGAATAAATATCCAAAACAATTCTTTTATTGCAGTTTTCCAAGGACTTGGTCTTAGTGTCAACATTGGAAATTCTCCTTTATCTAACCTATATTCATTAGTATAAGCTGTAACAAATTTAGTATGTGCAGGAGTATGACTTCCATCTTCTTCTAACCAATAAGGTCTTGGATTAACATCAAACGACCCTTCATCTATTATATATTTAACAGCCTTTTTAAAATTATCATCCATTTTCGTCATACTATCACTCCTTATATTTATTTACCTACCAAAGTAGGTATATTATATTATACTATTTTAATTGTTTAAGTGTTCTATATTCTTTAATAATATTATTTTTTATTTTTTTATTCTTCTTGTTGAGTTCATAAAATCTATTTAAACTAACTAATATCCTTTCTCTTCTACCTTTACTTATATCCAATGAATTCATATATTCAGATAAATCATCTACTGTTGCTTCTAATGTGTCTATATCTTTATTCTGCAACCATATCATAAGACCATATACATCTTTTTGATATGCCTTAATTGTGTCATCATTTACATCACTATATTGTAAACTCTTTTTGTAGTTTATTAATAACAATTTATTCTTTTCATTTGCACCTCTAAAACTCCACATAATATTATGTTTCAACTAATCACCTCCCTTAATATATTATACTATTCCATTTTAATAATTTCCTCTAAATCTTGTAAATATATACTCCTAAATTCATTATCAAAACGATTTATATTTAATATTTTATTTATCTTTTCATCTGAAAATCTCCTACCATTTTTTAAATAATGCAACATAGTAGTTTTCATACTACTAATAGTTAATCTATCTACTTCTGCTATTTTAGCAATCTTATTCAACCAATAGGTAATAGTTGAATCTCCTATATCTTTCCAATTACCTTTATATCTAGTGATAAATATCCATTTCTTTTTGATATGTTTATCTTTGCGTTCTTTTCTTAATTCAGTTAATCTCTCCATTGTATAGTTATCTAAATATAATATTCCTCTTTCTTTTTCATTTATCACTACCTCTATATAGTTTTGTTTCCACTTAATTTTTCTCCATTCTAATTTACTTATCATATATTTCTTCGGTGCAGATGCAACTAATATTCCAAAAAATACCTCTAGTTGTTTATCACCATATTCTGCTAATTTTCTTCTTGTTTCATATATTTGGTAAGTTGATAAATATTCTATTTCTTTTTTTCTTTTTATCTTCAATCTAGATATATTTTCAACAGGATTATCTTTTGTTATTTTTATTTTTTTTAAATACTTATAAAATGAAGATAGCGTAGCTATACTAAAATTAATCCTACTAGGACTTATTTTCTTATCTTTTTTATTTTGTATATATGTGTCAATATCTTCTTCTGATACATCAGTGAATTCTTTATCTATAAACTTATCAAATGCTTTTAAATCATATATATAATTTCTAATTGTTTTTTCATTAGACCTTTTATAATTCTTTAAATAATTTTCATATCTATTAATTAACTCTTGATTCAAAATATCACCTCCTTATATTAGGATTATGTAAAAGGGGATATTATATCCCCTCAGATTAATCATTTATGTCTTTTTTTTCTAATACTTTTTGTGAATCCTTAAGACCTGGTGTAGTAGGGTCTATTAAAGCATTATAAACTGACACCACCATAAGTCCTAAACAATATGGATTAGATAAAGCATTTAATAATACATCCCCTAATGCTTTCCAAGTTGTTAAATCTGCAACTGTAAGTCCACAATATCCAAGAATTGGAACTAATATACTCATAACTATTTGTGCTACAAACACAGGATTTTGTAATCTAACTTTTAAATTTAATTTCATATTTATCATTCTCCTTATTTTAATTTTAAATAATTTCCACATATAAATCCTGGATTACATACACCATCGATATATATGCTAAACCAATTGTCTAAACAATAACTAACTTTTACTACTTGACCTTTTTTTAAAGTTCCTACTATTCTAGAATAGTTAGCTTGATTAGGTCTACCTTTTCTTATATTTAATGTGTTAGCAGTTACTACCATTTCTACTTCTTTATAATCTCCATTTTTAAATGGTTTTTCAGTAGATGGTATATTAACATTTATAGTTGGTTTATCTTTACATTGTTCAATAAACCAATTCCATGTATATCCAAACTTACCGCTTCTTAGCCAAGTTGGACAATCTTTTTTAGTCCAATTGTAATGTTGCTTAACTTGATTAATATTAAATCCATGATAAGCCATTAAAATTTTTACTAATGCAATTGCGTTTAAATATGCTTGTTTTTGTTTTTCTTTATCATTATACATACATATTTCTATACCTATTGAAGTAGCATTTCCTGTTGCATTTCCAGCATGATAACATTTATAATTAGTAGATTGTGCTTGATAGATTTCATCCCACCCAACTGTAAAATGCCAACTTGCAATTCTATCACCGTTTTTATTACAATTTTTCATATAATTATGATTATTTTTAGCAGGTGCTCCTATATTACCTGTATTATGAATTGTAATACTAGTAGGATTTATTTTTACATTAGGTATACATTTTCCTTTAGGTAATATATCAACTATAACTTTTGCAGTACCTATGGTTGTTTCATTTAATTTATAATCTTTCATATATGTCTCTCCTTTTCTTTTTTTATAGAGAGGAAATTAATCCTCTCTATATTATATTATACTATTTAAATTATTAATTTGTTCCTATATCTATGCAGATGGAGCTGATTTACCATGATTAAATAGATAAGTTCTTTCTTCTTCAGATACGACTTTATTAAATACTTTGAAGTTAGCTATCTTACCGTCAAATGCTTTAGCTAAAGTACAGTTATTACCTACTGTAAATCTACTATATTGTGCTACAGAGTGAGTACCCTCTGCTTTAGTGTATACTGAAACATTGTCTTGATAAATAGCAACACCCTCAGTAGATGATTTAGTAGCTGTTATGTGTATCCATCTACCTACAAAACTACTTTCAGTATAAGTCGCAGAACCGCTACCATCTACCGCAGGATTCCAAGTATTTGTACTATTTATACCTAAACCGAATCCTGGTTGACCTCCTGTATTTGCTATAGCGAATAAGAATGACCAAGTAACTCCTGGAGCTCCGTCAATATAAACATCAAAGTCTACTGTGAAATCTATACCTGGGTTGTAGTTTTCAGTATAGATACTATTTCCTGCATTTTTACCGAAATCAAATGCTTTTAAATCATTATCCCAAGTTAAGCTATTTGCATTTACTGTCCAAGCTTTTTCAACATTACCTTCGTCTATTACATGACCTCCTTCTAAACCTACTAAGCTCACTGTCATAGCCTCATTTAACGCAGATAATATTGGGTCTTTTGGTACGCCTAGAGTTCCATCTTTATACTCTTTAATTATTGCTTTTAATGTCATTAAATCAATATCTAATAATTTTAGAAGGTCAACTTTATTCATATCGAATGTTCTATCTGCTGAGGCGAAGAATTTATTTGTTCTATTTTCTATTTCTTCTAAGTAATTAGATAAGTTTCTAAACGCTATATTACCTTGTCTTTCATATACAGCAAATAAACATTGTTTACCATCTATAATTGCGGGTGCTAAACAAGAATATCCTGCACCTGCACCATTACCTGCTTGTGGATAATAAGTAACTATCTTATCATAATTCTCCCAATCATAAGATGCATATAAAGTTATGCTATCTCTAGTATAGTTACCGTTTCTATTTATTGGAGAAGAATGTAAGAATACTTCGTGACCATTATCGAATTTGAATTTAGATGAAGAACCTTGACAACCAACACCACCATTTCCTATCTTACCATTCATAGGAGTATATACTGACCAAGTTGCACCCATATCATATGTTATAAATGTTTGTCTTGCATTAGCATTTCTAGCATTCATTAGTATAACTCCAGGTTCTATTTCTACAACATTATCTTCACCACTAGTTGCTGGAGCGAATCCACTTGCTATTCTCCAATTCTTTCCACCATCTTCTGAGTACATAATAGTTGCACATACTCTATTAGAACTATTTTCTCTTAAAGTTAATTGTAATGGGAATACTAAAGTTCCATTATACATTTCTATACCTTGGCCAACACCACCTAAACAAGATACACAAGTTGAAAGCATACCTGTTAAGTTAGTAGCTACTGCTCCGTCTCCAACAAACAGATTTTTAGTAGTCCAAGATAATCCATCATCTTTAGATACTGATAATTTTAATATCCAGTCAGTATCTGGAGTTAATTGTATTGTTGACCAGTTCCCCCCATTAGATTTCCATGCACCATTTAAGCAGAATATTTTACCATTACTTGCTGATATTACAGTAGAGTCCATAGCCCTAGCTCTAGCAGAAGTTGCGTTACCATCGTCTCCTACAGGATATTTACAAACTTCAATAGCATCTCCCCAAGTTCTACCTTTATCTTCAGAACGTCTACACCATATACTTATACGTCCACCTTGGTCTGCTGCGGCGTCATAACGAACATCTGCAAATGCTATTATAGTCCCATGATTAGATACAGTTAAAGCGGGTATTCTATAATAAGTTGCATTTTCTTCACTATTAGGTTTCTTAACAGTTCCACCCTCTATTGAGAAGATATCTACACCTTCAAATGCCTCATCGTTTTCTCTTGCATCTTTATAGAATTTAGTACTAACCATATTAGGTAATTCATATGCATTAGGAGTTAATTCGTGAGTAAATGATTCAGATGGTAATGCCACTCCATTTATCGTAACAGATAATTGTTCTTCAAATTCTGCTCTATATGAAAATCTAATATATGCTACATTTGAGTTACTATTACTACATCTATAGTTAGTAGTATCACCTTGTTGTTGTTGGTCGAATTTTACTTTATCAGCATTACACCAAAACATTCTATTTAAATGAGATATAACAATTGCATCGCCTGGAGATACTGGTATAAATGAAGTTATATTATAATCTGCATCGTCTACAATATTACCACCTGATATTTTTTTGCCTTGCATATATCCATCATCGGGATTAATCAATACACTAGATGTCACGTTTACTGTAAATTTTCTACTTATAGAAGTTATATCTTCATCAGCTAGTGAATTTGTTCCAACGTCACCTAATGCCTCTATCTTCTCATCTACACTAGCATTAGTAGCGAAGTCACTATCGTTTGTCATTTGTGATGTTTTAGTAGGTATATCTTTTTTCTTTGCATATGATGATAAATCTATATTTCCTCCATCTATGTTAACATCGTTTTCTTTTTCCCAACCTATACCTTTACTATTTTTAGATATTTTCATCTATATTACCTCCTTAACATAAACCTAAGAATTTAACAGTACTTCCTTGTTCAACCACTATTATTGACCCAACTACTAAATCTTCTAAACTTAATATTTCATTTGCATCAATTGGAATTTGAGTCCCTCCATTAATTATTACATTTATTTCATTATCGCCCATATTGCATATACTAACATTAGTAAGTAATAGAACATTATTTTCTACTCCATCATCTACTGTAGTCATTAAATCTTGATTAGGTTTATTAGTTGTAAATTTTCCACCTATTACTTTTTTTAGTTTCATTTAAATCACCTTTCTTATTTTTAGATTATATAGAGAGGAACTTAATCCTCTCTATATTAGATTATACTATTTAAATCATTCATTTGTTCCTATATAAATCTAAATAATACAGATAATATTGCACTAAGTACTGCTATACCTACACTTAACATTATACTATTTTTTTCCTTCTTTGATTCTACCATATTATTTCTTACAAATTGTTCCAATGTGTTACTTCTATTTTCAAGTGTTGTTATTTGTTTTTCTTGTCTTTCAGTAATATTTTCTAATCTTTCTATTTTAGCATTAGAAGTTTTTGCATCTATTTTTATTTCTTCAAGAGTATCTAATTTAGATTTGACTACTGCTATATCTTGCATAATACTCATAAGCATTTCATACATTTTATCTTCATTCATATTTATCCCTTTCTTTATTTATTTGAAATTATCAATTTATAATAATGTTATAAACCAATTGTATTTACTAATCAATCTATAATTCAACTATATAAGCATATTGTATTAAATATTCATTACTAACAAAGTTTCTTGGTTTAAATAAAACTTTATCTGCATAAACTTCAACTAAATATCCTTCACTATCTGCATATAAACTTTCAACTCCACCTGAAGTATTTGGAATTCTTGGTTTAGCT
The DNA here is from genome assembly GCA_016296185.1 of Bacilli bacterium. GTDB lineage: Bacteria > Bacillota_I > Bacilli_A > RF39 > UBA660 > Coprovivens. The sequence continues at coordinate 3,188 of JAEDJT010000027.1, read as the reverse complement.
CCACTAGGAACATGGATATAATAACACCCATTATTTAAGTGATAATAGTTAGCATTGGGATTTGTGTCCTGTAAATTAAATTTAAAATGTGAATGACCTGTACAGAATATCAAGTTTGGAGTATTGTTTACTAGATTAACAAAATCTTGAGCATAACTAACAAGAGACCCATCTCCTATAGTACCATATGGATAACTTCTTCCTTCTCCATCTCCACTTGTATTTCTAAAGAAGTAATGATAAAATAAAAATATTCTTTGATTACTACTATTATTTATTATATTAGTAAGCCAATCGACTTTTTCTTGAGTTAGTCCGCCGTCTGTGTCTCTACTATTATCATTATCTAAACTTAGGAATATAAATAAATCATTATTCTTAGTTATTGTATAATCTAACTCCATTCCTGTTGCATTTTTATACATATCTACAGTATTATGACAATCGTGATTTCCTCGTACAGTATAGTTTGGTATAGTAGAAGTATCAAGACACGATTTTAAAGCTGTAAAATCCACATCTCTTCCATTATAAGTCAAATCTCCACAATATGCAATAAATTCACAACCTTCATCATTAAAAAATTTAATAGCATTATTTAAATCGCTTATTGAATATGCTGTATCATCACCATCGCCATCAACGTGAACATCAGATAATAATCCGAATGTATATAATGGTGTACCTAAATCTGTATCTAATCTATATTCAATAGACTTAACTATTAACTCACCGTTTTTATTAATATAAACTTTAGAAGTAGAAGAATCCTCTATAATCTTTTTAACACCTAATTGATTTTTAATTAAACTCAAAATTGCGTTTTGACTAGGTTGTGTTGTACTATTATATATGATTAATTTATTTTGATAAATTGAAAATATTCTAGACATATATATATCACCTTCTTCTACTTAGTAACTTGTATTATATTTTCATTTCTATTTGTTTCATAATTATAATTTTGTAATGCTTCTTCATCAGTTAATACTTTACCATCATAGAATCTTAATGATTTTAAATGTATATTAGCGAAATCCTCTGAAGCACTATATTTAGTACCTATCATTAAATTACCTGCTTGTGATGACATTACATTTGCACTAGCTGTAATTTGTGATTTAACTCCATTTACATAAGCTATAATTGTACCATTGTTATAAGTTAATACAAGGTGAGTTAATGAAGTTGGTGCTGTAGAAGTTATTGTATGTTGTACATCATCCCTTATAGCTATCATAAAACTATCCCAAACTGATATAGTAGTTCTATTTCCACTAGCACCCCAACTTAATAAAGCTCCTGCATTTTCTAGAGATGGGTAATAGAAATAAGCCTCTGCAGACCATTGAGTTAAATTAGGCTTAAATCCACAATCTATATAATCAGATTCACTAGAAACAAAATTCAAACAACCGTTATCTAATGTAGTGCTTACTCCATGATTAGTTACAGTTTGTTTACCTGTTATATCTCTTATAGAACCATAAGTAGCAACATCATCAGCATCAATATACATTGATAATCCGTTAGTTACATAATTATTTTTTGTTTCATATTTATAATTTTGTAATGCTTCTTCATCAGTTAATACTTTACCATCATAGAATCTTAATGATTTTAAATGTATATTAGCGAATTGCTCTGTTCCATTGTATTTACAACCTATTTTTAATGTTCCTGCGTGAGAAGTTTGAATACCTCCACTAGCACATAATACAGTTTTTACACCATCAAGATATGATGTTAAAGCCCCATTATTCATAGTAACTATTAAATGGTGAAGTGATGACAGTAAATCAGAAGTATTAGCTATTGTACGGTTTTCTTCATTATTAGATTGTGCTACTAATGTACCATATGAGTCACTATAACCTATTCTAATTTTATTTCCATTTACTCCCCAACTAAGTATAACTTGTGTAACAGCCTCAGATGTATCTGTAAAATAGAAATATACTTCTGCACTCCAAGTAGTTAAATTAGGTACTAAATTCGTATCTATATAATCAGACTCACTAGCAACGAAGTTTAAATATTTATTATCAGATGTTAAGCTTACTCCATTATTTGTTACTGTATAGTTTCCTACTATATCTCTTACTGAGCCTTGAGTAGCAACATCACTTGCATCGATATACATTGATAAGCCTTCGCTCACATAACTATTTTTTAATTCATAATTATAATTTTGTAATGCTTCCATATCGCTTAATACTTTACCGTCATAGAATCTGAATGTTCTTAAATTCATATCAGCAAAATATTTTGTTGGACTATATCTAGAACCTATGTTTAATGTTCCATCGTGAGGACTTTGTACTGCAGCATCAGTAACTAATACACTCTTCACGCCATCAAGATATGTTATAACAGTTCCATTGTCCTTCGTAATTATTAAATGGTGAGGTTTCACTATCTCATTGGGGTCGCTAATTATTGGATAGTTTGTTCCAGCATTAGATTTCAATGTTAATGCACTAGTACTACTACTATATGCCAATCTTATGTTATTATCGCCAGCAACTCCCCAACTAAATATAGCCTGTGAAGCTGTAGGCATACTAGTATATTGGAAATACACTTCGGCACTCCATTGTGTTAAGTTAGGTACAAAATCTGTGCCTAAATAATCAGATTCAGTAGAAACGAAATTCAAATAATTATTATCTGAAGTATGAGTTACTCCGTTATTAATTATCGTGTGATTTGCTGTTACATCTCTTATAGAACCACGAGTAGCATCGATATACATTGATAATCCTTCAGTTACGTAACCCTCTACTTTTTTAACTTTTTTAAGTATTATATTATCATTAGCTTCATTCACTGTAATACCGACTTTTTCAGATTTAATTCTAAAATAAGCTGTATTTCCTGGGAATGTTATGATAGTATCTACATTACCTGAAGTTAAATAGTCACTTCTTGATATAAAAGTTTGTGAACTATCGTAAAACGCTATTCTAATCTCATTAGTAGTAGTAGGATTATATCTAATTGTGTAATTATAGTTGTTATCGATTGCAATAGGGTCTGATAATATAGCTGCCTCATTGGCAATTATTTCACCAGTGGCGCCTGCTACACTTTTACCGTCATTCCAAGTAGGTATTACTATTTCATCATTTGCTTTTCTTAATGTAAATAAACTGCCAATAGTATCTACTGATGTAGTGCCAGATGCA
>JAEDJT010000068.1 GCA_016296185.1 Bacilli bacterium | reverse complement strand
CCTCCAACAAGAATTATTAATTAAAATGAATGACTATTATTCAATAGCATAATTTTAGACTAGATATGTTATATACGTATGTGGGGCGTATGTTTCATATCTAGTCTATTTAAGGTTACATATACTTATTCCCAATTAATGTTTATTGTTATTATTTCAATAATATCAGTAGCAAATCCAGCAAAATATTCTATATTTGTATCTATATCTACATCAACTGTAAAACCATATTTTTTAAAAAAATACTCTATTTCTGAATGGTATCTTATATATTCTTGAGGTAAAATAAATACATAATGATATTTACCATTATTTGCAGACTCAAGCATTTTATCATATATTTCCATTAAAAATGGTTTTATTGATTCTATAATTTTATCTCTTCTCTTTTCTTCTTCTGCTATTTTTTTACTCTCATATTCTTTTGTTATTAAATTTAATTTTTTTGCATCTAACATTATATTTATACCTCCTTCATATATAATATTACTATCTTTATACAATAATCCATTATTGCTTCCAATGGTATATAATTGCAATAAAAATCATCAGGGTCGATAGGTATATCCCAATAGTCATACATTGTTTTACTTCTTTTAATAAGCATTTCTCTTATTTGGTAATAATCAGATGTAGATATAAACCTTAATATGTAAGATATATATCTAAGGTCATCATTATATATTAACCAAGATTTCTTTAATTCCCTATATATATCTTTTGCTATCGCTCTAAAATTACTTCTATAAGGTAGTTCAGAATTATTATAACAGTGTTTATCTCTTATTACATCTAATTCTCTATCTATCTTAAGATATAATTGTACTGCTTTAACCTTATCTTCTTTCTGTATAGCATTTGATAATTGTCTAATAAGATTATCATCTATGTTATCTATTAGAAAATTATTATATCCATATAAATGAGTCATATAATCTAATAGCATTTTAGATGATTCATACATTGATTCTATACCGAGATACATTATTAATCCTCCTAGTTTTAATTATTTATTTAAAAGTATCATTTAATATATTAACTATTTCATCTGCTAAATGTTGTGATACGTAATCTGTATAAGTATCACTACATATTATTTCTAATTCAGATGGATTACTAAAGAATCCTAACTCTGCCAATACTCCTACTGTTGTATTATTTAAATGATTTAATTCACCTATATAATTATTTACATTTTTTCTATTTTGCATTTGTCTAATTTGTCCATTATCACTTATTGCATTTGATAATCTAGTAGCTATTTCCTCACCTAATTTATCATTTTCGTTACACATTAGGAAGTATCCTGTACTGTTTGATTGATAAGAATTATGATGTAAAGATAGATATAAATAAGGATTACTTCTATTGGCTATTCTAGCTGCTGAGTTTAAATCTTCAGATTTACCACTTGCTATTTGTAAACCAACATTTACACCTCTTGCTTTTAATTCATTATAAGTTTTTATAGCTATTTTTTTATTTATATCTGCTTCAGATATATAAAAACCTTTACCATCGTGGTCATTTCTTAATGGTATATCACTAGGTATATTTATGGATTGATTATTTACATATGCTCTTTTTCCTGGTTTAGCAGTAGTTTCATTAGCCCATTCTCCTGCTCTTATTATTACATCATATTTTCTTTGTTGTATTTGAGTTACTTCTATTGTATTACCTACATCCCATTTTATATAATCATTGCTTTGAGTATATCCTATATTAGTAGTTAATAGAAAAGCCATCAATAATAGTATTAATACTTTTTTTCCCCATTTTAATAATGCACTTAACATAATTATCTCCCCATTTTAATTATTTATTTTATATTTACTTTAATATTAACATCATTTAATCCTAATGTATTAATTAAATCTGATACTTCCATTTTAGTAATTCTTTCTAGATATTCTTGTTTTTCTTGAGTATCATATATTTCTTTTATCTTATCTATTGCAGATATATCAAAAGTTTCTTCCCAGTATTTTTGTAGCAATTGTCCATCTCTAGTTCCCATAAAGATATTTTTAGTTGTTTCATCCTCTACTATTTTAAATGTATTGTTTTTTCTATGAACAGATGTTTCATTCAAAGTTGATTTAGGTAACGTTATATTAATAGTATTTTTATCATAATCAACAGATATATTAGCATTTTTTAAATCAACCTTATATTCATAGTATACTGTTGCATTAGCTGTTAATTCTCCTCTAGCTTTTAATCCTAATACACTATCTCTTTCATATGTGTAGGTATGTTTTAAATTCATTGTTCCATTAAATACTGTGTAACTGTTAAGTTTATTAAATTCATTTTCTATTGACTCAATATCTGCAATTGAAATATAATATCCTTTATCTTGATTATCTTTGTCTTGTTTTAATTCTAATTGGTATTTTAAATTATTTATTTGGTCACGTTGATGTTTATATCCTATTCCTCCACCTAATAAGGTTACAAATACTAAAACTCCTGCTATAATTTTATTTCTTAAACTTTTAGTGATTCGTTTATTTAACATAATATCCTCCTTTATTAATTATTCATTTCATGATTCGTTATAAATACTTCTTTTGTATTTGAATTACCTTTACCACAAGCTGTATAAGTATGTTTATCAAATGAATATACCTTCCAATTATTATCTTCACACCATTTTATTATTTTTTCATTTTTTGTCCCTTTATTTTCAAATACATTACTTAATCCAAAGTTTATATGTTTATCATTAAGTTTTTCACATAGCTCATATAAATCATTTTCATCTTGTATATTCCAACCACCGTTTTCGTTATAAGTAGCTGTTGTATTTAAATAAGGTGGGTCTAAATATACAAAATCATTTTCATCTAATAAATCTATATTTATTGTTCTAAAATCTGATTTACCTATACATACAGTATCCTTATCGAAGAAGTTGCATCCATTTTTTATATATTCTTCATTTGTTTTAGAAAAACAATCAGTTCCGTAAGGCATATTAAAATCGCCTTTACTATTAAATCTGAATTGTTGAGAAAAAGAATAAAACATTAATGTATAAAAATCTAATACATTTTTATTTTCATTATAATATTTTCTAAAATTTACATATGCTTGTTTGTATATTTCTATTTTTTCTTTGTCCTTAAATTCAATCCTTCTAGTTCTTTCTCTAGCTAAACCATATTCATCAATTCTACTGTTTATATGATTTATTATTGTATCAGCTTCATTATATTTAAATAATTTATATAAATCTACTAAATTATTATCTATATCGGAAATAAAATACATATTTGCTTGTGTGTTCATAGATACAATAGCACTTCCACCAAATGGTTCTATAAATTTATTGATATTTTTAGGAAATAATTCTATTAAACCTTTTTTTATTAATTTTTTTTTATTACCCATATAAAATATTGGACTTATTATCATTATAACACCCTCCTATTTTAATAAATCTAATATATCAAATTTTAATATCTCCCCTTTTCTAAATCTATTTATATAGAAGTAAACTTCATTATTTGGTATATCATTATATATTACTATTTTTACTTCTTTAAGAGTTCTTATCTTAAGGAATATCTTTAAATCTATTTGAAACATCTTCAATTTACTTAGTGTATCCTCATTTACAAACATCATATTTGGATAGTTTTTATATTTTTTAGTTATCACTACGTCATCACTCCTATAATCCTATTGATATTTTTAAACATCTATTTAAATCATTCATTTCTTCATCTGTTAAATCTCTTATAAATGATTCTAAATCATTCTTATTGACTGTAAATATCTGTTCTAACATAACAGTTGAAGGATATTTTAAGTCTATTTCAAAATGAGTAGGAATATTAGTCTTATTTCTAGATGTAATAGCTGCAACAATTACACTAGGACTGTATGTATTTCCTATATCATTTGATAAAATAACTACTGGTTTTATTCCTGATTGAACGCCAATTTTATAGTCATTTCCTAGGTTTGCCATATATATTTGGCCTCTTTTTACCTTTTTATTCATAAAATCACTCCTTTTTTGTTAATTTTTGCTCATTTTTTGTTATTTTTTGTTAAAAAACGGTATTTTTTATTCCATTTTTAAAGTTTTTTGCACTATTTTTAACGATTTTCTTTAGTTTTTTAATAAAATTCATCATTTGTATAGTATATTATACTATTTTAATTGTTAATTTGTTCCTCTTATCCATATACATTACATATTGTTTTATAAATTATTATTGATTCTAGATATTATATCTGAACAGTTTTCATACCCATAATCTAGTTTTACTAGTGATATCAATGATGTTCTTAATTCATTTAATATAGAATTTTCATCTAATTCCATTGCATATAATTGATTTACCCATTCTTTTCTCCATTCATCTTTAACTTGTTCATGTTGTTCTTTCATATAATTAGGACTTCTATGACTTATTATTCTATTGTAATCATTATATATATTTAATAATTCATTGTATTGTTCTTCAAAATTAGGATTATTGGCTATTTCTTCTGCAATAATTTCATTTTTCCATTCATATATATCTTCTTCTACCTCTATCTCTTTTTCTTCAGTTGTCATTTCTTCTATTTTAGTATTATTGTCAATATTTTCAACTGTTTTAGTTTCTGTTGTAGTATTACCAATAGTACTAGTTGATAATAAAACTGTTACTGCACTTTTTACTATTATATTTTTTATTAATCCATTTAACATATATCTCAATCCTTTCTTTAATTTGTTTTATAGTATAATATATGTAATAGTATAAAAATGTTTCCATATTTTAATTATTTATTTAAAAATTTTAGGAGAAAATTTTCTCCTATTTACAATA
>JAEDJT010000067.1 GCA_016296185.1 Bacilli bacterium | reverse complement strand
TGTTATAATATGTTGGAATCGAGGGAAAAAGAATGATAATTACACGAACTGAAGATGAAATTAATAAACTAAGAGAAGCCGGTAAAATCGTTGGTTTAGCACATAAATATGCGCAACAATTTTTAAAACCTGGTGTTACTACTAAAGAAATTGATGATAAAATTAAAGAATTTATTTTAAGTAAAGGATGCACTTGTTCTTTTGAAGGACTTTATGGTTTTCCTGGTGCTAATTGCATAAGTATTAATAACGAAGTTGTTCACGGAATTCCTGGTGATAGAGTTATTCAAGATGGTGATATCATAAAATTAGATATCGGAGCTTGTTATCAAGGATATCATGGTGATTCTGCTTGGAGTTATATTGTAGGTACTCCTAAATCAGAAAAAGATGTCAAGTTATTAGAACGTACTGAAGAAGCATTAATGGCTGGTTTAGCTGCTATTCATGATGGTTGTACAACTGGTGATATCGGAGCTGCTGTTGAAAAAGTTGCTCATAAATATAACTTAGGTGTTGTTAAAGAATTAGTTGGTCATGGTGTTGGTGATAAAGTTCATATGGATCCAGATGTTCCTAACTATGGTAAAGAACATAAAGGACCTGTATTACATACTGGTAATGTTATTGCAGTTGAACCAATGTTAAATCTTGGTACTGCTGATATTTACATGTTAGATGATGATTGGACTATTGTTACTGATGATGATAAAAACAGTGCTCATTTTGAACATACTGTATTAGTTACTGAAAACGGTTATGAAATATTAACACGTAGAGATATTGAATTAGACCCTGAAGATGTAGTTAAGTAATTAACTACTCTTTTTTTGTGTAATAAAAAAAGTAACACTATCCAAGTGTTACTTCTAATTTTGTTTCATCAGTAATTATTTCACCTTCTGCAACAGATTGTGATGTTACTACTCCATGTCCCGTAATGTTATATCTTATATTCAATAATTTACATAATGTTGTAACATAACTACTATTCCATCCGATGATATTTGGCATTGTATATGTTGTATCGTTTGTTACTAAGAATACTGTATTTCCTGATAGGATAGCTTTTCCTTTTTCAGGATATTGATTAATAACATATTTACCATTACCTAATTTTATAATATTTATATTTTGTGTTCTTAATTTTTCTTCAGCATAAGTAATTTCTGTACTTAAGAAATTATCCATTGTTAATATTTTTGTAGTATCAACAACTTCTACTAAATCTGTAATATTTTTGTATTTAGCTATTTCTTCTACTACTTTTGTTACCATTTTTGCAAAATTTCTATATGAACCAGTATATTTTTTTATTGATACATAAATTATATATTGTGGGTCATCATATGGGAATACTCCAGCAAATGATCTTACATAATCAAATTGTCCAGCTACATATTGTCCATTATCCCCAGCATATTGTGCTGTACCTGTTTTTCCAATTAACGTTACATTATCTGCTTGATAATATTTAGCATCGGTTTTACCACTATATACTACATCATACATTAATGCTCTCATTTTTTCTGCTGATTCTTTGCTTACTTTTTGACCTAATTCTTTTCTTTCATGTTGGTAAGTTATTTCACCTTCTGAATTTGTCATTTTTTCAACAATGTATGGTTGTACTTCTACTCCATCGTTTGTAAGTATTGTTAATGCTTGTAAGTTTTGAATTGGAGTTGTTGAAATACCTTGTCCAAATGAAGCAGTCGCTAATTCTGTTCTATATGTAAAATCGATATTACCTGATGCTTCACTTGGTAATGAGATTCCTGTTTTTTGTCCAAATCCTAAATTTGCATAAAAATTATATAAATTATCTCTACCCATTTTCATTGCTAAATTTGTTGCTGCAACATTTGATGAGTATGCAAAACCTGAATCATATGTTATAGTACCCCAACCATGACCATTAAAGTCTTTGATAGTTGCATCATCAATTTTTATTGTTCCTGATTGATATGTAGCTTCTCCATCATAAACACCTTGTTCCATTGCTGCTAGGAATGAAAATATTTTCATTGTAGAACCAGGTTCATATGAATAAGATGTTAATGGATTTAAATAAACACTTATATCTCTAATATTAGGATTAAAATTAGGGCTTGAACTTGATGCTACTACAGCACCTGTATGTGCATCTATAACATTAAATGTTAACCATTCTAATGATGCATTTTCATCTTTAGTTATTTCGGATATACCATTTTCAACAAATAATTGTATTTTACTATCTATTGTTAAATATATGTTTTGACCATCTTCAGCATCTTCTGTTATTGGTGTAGATGTCGGAATTCTATAACCATACGCATCTTTTTCATATGTAGTTTTTCCATCTTTACCTTGTAATTTATCATCATAGAATGCTTCTATTCCCATTTTACCTGATATTGTTCCATCATCATTTGTATCTGCATATCCTAAAACATATGATGCAAAGTTTCCCATTGTATAATATCTCTTTGAGGTTTCGATAAAATCTATTCCAGGTAAATCTAAAGCTTGAATTTGATTTTTGACTATTTCAGTAATACCACGTCCATTAGGACCAAGTTCAACTTGATATAAATTTTGATTTAATAGTTTTATAAGATATTCTTTATCCATACCTAAAATGCCAGATAATTGTTCTGCTGTTTTTTCTTTATCAACTACGTGTTGTGGGTTTTCATCATCTTTTGTTCTTGATGGTGATAAATAAGCTATTACTGTATATGAATTTATATTTTGAGCTAACACTTCTCCATCAGAAGAATATATAGATCCTCTATTAGCTCTTAATGTATCTGTAACTGTATTTCTATTATTTTCTAGTTCAACTAGATTTATGCCATCTGTTGTTTCTGATAAAGCTATTAATAATAGTTTTGCAATCACACAAAAAAAAGAAAGAACAAGAACAATAAATGCAAAAATACTAATGTTTACTGTTTTGTTTTTTCTTTTCATAGCACATAACTCCTTGTATTATTCGTTTGTGACAACTTTTATATTACCATTTTGGTATGATAAACCATTTTCTGCAGCTACTACTTGAATTTTATCTAAAGAAGATAATTCACTTATTTCCATTTTTAAACTGCTATTTAAATTTTCTTGGTTTTCAATGTCACTTCTTACTCTCTCTAAGTCTATATTACTTTCAGATAGTATAGCTTTAGTATAAACGTTTACGATTGGAATTGCAAGTAAGATAAGACCTAATACAATGAATAAAAACCCTTCACTTTTAAGCTTCATTTTCTTCTTTTTCGTAGCTTTTTTCATGAAAATCATACCCTTTCTATAATTCTTAATTTAGCACTTCTACTACGTGAATTTTCTTGCATTTCTTTATCACTTGGTAGAATTGGCTTTTTGTTTATTAATTTAATTTTAGGTTTGTATTCTTCAGGAATAACAGGTAAACCTTTAACTAAATCATCTATTTCACTTTCTTTTTTAAATAGTTGTTTTACTATTCTATCTTCAAGTGAATGGAATGTTATAACGGACATTCTTCCATTTTTATTTAATAAATCTATAGCATCTGGAAGTACATTTTTTAGTACTGTTAATTCACTATTAACTTCAATTCTAATTGCTTGAAAGATTTGTCTTTCTGGATGAGATTTATTGAAGTATTTAGCTCCTACTGCAGATTCTATGATTTTAACTAGCTCTGTTGTTGTTTTAATTTTCTTTTTTTCTCTTTCACTAACTATTTTTTTCGCTATATTACGTGAAAATTTTTCTTCACCATATAAATAAAATATATTAGTTAATTCATCATTGCTGTAGTTATTTACAATATATTCAGCAGTTAATTCATTAGATTGATCCATTCTCATATCTAATGGTGCTTCATTCATAAATGTAAATCCTCTTTCGGCATTATCAATTTGTGGGCTAGATAATCCTAAATCAAATAATATTCCATCAACTTTTTCTACACCTAATTCATTTAGTTTTTCTTTCATATTAACAAAGTTACTATGTATTATTGTAAAATTGGAACTTATCTGTTCTAACCTTATTGTAGCATCTTTTATAGCATCTTCATCTTGATCAAATGCATATAAGTGTCCACTTGACAGTTTTTTTAACACTTCACTACTATGTCCAGCATATCCACATGTACCATCTACATATATTCCATCTGGTTTGATATTTAAGCCATCAACAGCTTCATGTAACATTACACTATAATGTTTCATTCATATTACCCCCATTAAATAAATCTTCAGCGATGTCACTTATTTTATCACAGTTTTCATCAAAGAAGTTATTCCAACTTTCCTCAGACCATATTTCAAGTCGGTCACTTGCGCCGATAATAACACATTCTTTAGTTATACCGGCGTAACTAACCAATGGGGAGGTAATGTTAATTCGACCTTGTTTATCGAATTCACATTCAGTAGCACCAGAAAAGAAGGATCTAGTAAAGATACGGACGTCTTTTTTGGTAAAAGGTAGAGTTTTAAGTTTGGCAACTAAATTATTCCACTCTGGTTCTGAGTATACGTAGAGACATTTTTCTAAACCACGAGCCACAATAAAGTTTTGCCCTAATTCTTCACGGAATTTAGCAGGAATTATTAGTCGTCCTTTGTCATCAATGTTATGATGATATTCGCCCATTAACATTTTTTAATCCCCCACTTTCCTCCACAATGTGCCACTGTCTACAATAATAATACCTTTTTTTATTTATTTTGTAAACAGTTTTTGAATAAAATGTTGATAAAATAAATGACAATTTGCGTAAATTATCATTTTTTTATATTGAAAATTATGCAGTTATATGTTCTTATTATTATCTTTTAATCAATAAAAAAAGGATAATTACTTATCCTTGTATTTTATTTTTTGATCCACCTTTACCATCATATGTACTTA
>JAEDJT010000026.1 GCA_016296185.1 Bacilli bacterium | reverse complement strand
TAAATTGAAAATAAAATCAGTTCAATTTACTAAGGTTATTATACGTGCTATAATATAATTGGTGGTATTATGAGTGTTTTAAAGTTAAAAAATGTATGTAAATCTTATATGAAAAATGGTGTTGAGATTAAAGCTTTAAATAATATTACTTATTCATTTAGTAATGGTAAATTTTATGCAATTATGGGTCATTCTGGTAGTGGTAAATCTACTTTAATTAAGGTTTTAGGATTAATGGAACAACATGATACAGGAGTTTATGTTTTGAATAATAATGATGTTGAATCTTTAAATGATAATAAAAAATCATATTATAGAATGAAAGAAATAGGTTTTATATTTCAAAATTTTTATTTAGATGAAAATATGACTGCAAAAGAAAATTTAATTTTACCTATGTTAATAAATAAAGATATTGATAAAAAAGATCGTAATGCTTTAGCATATGATTTATTAGAAAAAGTTAATTTAACAAATCGATGTGACCATTATCCGAGAGAATTATCTGGTGGTGAACAACAAAGAGTTTGTATAGCAAGAGCCTTGGTTAATAATCCTAATATTATCCTGGCTGATGAGCCTACTGGGAATTTAGATGAAAAAAATGAAAAAATTGTTTTTGAATATTTAAAAAAAATGAGTAAAGAAGGAAAATGTGTAATTGTCGTTTCTCATAGTGATGAAGTAAAAAAATATGCAGATGTTGTTATTCAACTAAAAAATGGAGAATTAGAAAAATGATTTCTTTTTTTGATTATCTTTTTATTATTAAAAAACGTTTTTTTAAAGTTAAAAACTTTATTTTTATGATTATTTCGTCTCTTTTATTTTTAATTTTGTTTTCTTCTATTACTGTTGCTTATTTTAGTTATTCTAATAAAAAAGAAATTTTAAATTCTGATTTTGGAAAAACTTATATTGTGCAAATTGATGATGAAAAAATTGATATTATTAAGAATATTGAACATGTAAAATATGTATATAGTAATAAATACTTGTTTCAAGCTAGATTAATGGTGGAAGAATTCAATAAAGATAATAATGATGGTGTTATATTGTTAAAACCTTTATTAAGTTTAGATGATGTTAAAATTGTTAATGGAAACAATGTTAATTTAGAATATGAAATAGTTTGTTCTGATTATTTTTATCCATATGAGTATGATAAAGAAATCTATTCTTACTTGTTCTATAGAAGTAATGATATAATTTCTAAGAATATAACGGTTGTTTCTCAAAATGAAGATAAATATAATGAACTTATTAATTTGAATATTGTTGGTACTTTTAAGAATAAATATATGGAAGAAGCTAATGTATGTTATTCATCTATAGATACTTATGATTCTATTGTGTCAAAATATATGGGGTATAATGAAGGTTATGATGATGATGGAAATATGATTTCAAGAACACCTATTGAATATAATGAGTTTTTTATTAGAATAGATGACAATAAGTATTCAGATTTTGTTTTGAATGAGTTAAATGAAAATAATATCCCTTTTGAAAGATACTTTTATACTGATAATCAGTTTTTGAATAATTTATTTTTTATTCCATTATTTATTATAATTGTGTCTTTTATTATATTTTTTTGTTTATTGTATTCTTTTATTAGTAAGAAGTTGAATTCTTCTATTAAATACTATGCATTACTTCAATCAATAGGTTGGGAAAAAAATAAAGTTATTATTATTGAATTATTAGAAAATTTATTTATGTTAATAATTAGTTTTATTGTTTCGTTTGTTGTTTATTATTTATTTTTGAATTATTTGTCATTTAATCTTTTAGCTGAATTAACTTATAATAGTTATATTCTTAATTGTCCATTTATTTTTATTTTATTATCCTTTATTCTTATATATTTACTTATAGTTATAATTGAAACATTTTTATTAGATAAATATTTAGATAGAAGTATTTATTCTTTATTTAATTTATAAGGAGATTATACATTATGTTAATTTATAAAAGTTTTTTTAGAAAAAAAAGTACCAAAAAATATTGTTTTATATTTCTTTTATTGTCTTTAATTACTGTTTGTCTATTATTTTCTAAAAGAGAGTTTTCAAACAAAGAGAATGATATTTATCGCAATTCTTTTATTTATTTTGTTAGTGATGAAGATATTGATTTATCAGTTTTAGATAATATTAAGAGCTATGATAAAGCTTTTTATGTGGATTGTAATAATCCATTTACGTCAGTGTTTATATTGTCTGACAATTCTAAATTTGTTTATAATGAGTATGATAATAATGTTGATTATAATATTTGTTATTATAATGATTTTGAATTAAATTATTCTATAATTCATGATTTTAATTTTATTTATAATCATGAATTATATCTTTTATTATCAAATAGTAATGATTTTTATTATTTTGTACAATTGGAAAGATGGGATAAATTAAATGTTACTTATGATCAATTAAAAGAAAAGTTTAATGTTGATGTTGCTATTTACGAGAAAAAAATTGATGATAATGATTATACAAAGATAATAGGAATATTTAATTTTTTAATTAATTTTATGATTGGTCTATTTATTATATTATTTGTTTTTACTTTTATTAATGTTATAGTTGATGAAAATTTTAACAGTAACTTATATTATTTGTTGGGATTTTCAAAAATTAATATTTTTATTATTAATATTAATAAAATAATTTTTATTATTTTTATTCCTTTATTAATTATTTTAGTATATTATTTAAATATTTTTTAAAAAAAGACGATTTACGAAATTTCGTAAACGTCTTTTTCTTTGTTAGAATCTATATCAGAAGATTTAGTTTTAGTATTATATATTACTTTCATTTGCTCGTTATCAAAAATATTTTTACCATATAATCACCATCCTTTCTTTATAGGATAGGATGATTTATATACAACAAAAAAATCATTCTTTCGAATGATTTATATATGTTAAGTCCGGATTTTCCGAACAGATTCCTCAATGGAGCAAGTGAGGAGAATCGAACTCCCATCTCGACCTTGGCAAGGTTGTATACTAACCATTGTACTACACCTGCATGTAAATAGATAATACCATTAATTTATTTAAAATGCAAGTATTAATTTAACTTTTTTGTTTATTGTAACTACTTATAAAAAATGATATAATAGACAATGTAGAAGAAGGGTTAGTATATGAAGAAAAAAATCATTAAATCTATTAAAAAAATTAGAAAAAATGTAGCTAAATATTTATCTACTAATAGATTATTTTTAACATATATTGTATTTGGTTTAATTATGACTGTATTATTACGTAATTTTACTATTGGTAATACATTCGATTATAAACCATTTATTTGTGATTTAGCATTTTTAATTATAATTGGATCTTTTGGTTATTTCTTTAAACCTAAAAAACAATTTAATTATTTCTTTATTTGGATTTTTATTATTGGGTTTATGTGTGTAGTAAATTCAATTTATTATACATTCTATACATCTTTTGCTTCTTTTTCATTACTAGCTGAATTAGGATTAGTTGGTGATGTTGCTGACTCATTAACAGAGAAGTTTAAATTGGTAGATTTTATTTATGTAATATTCCCTGTATTATTTTATTTCTTACATAAAGGTTTAAAAAAAGGGACATATTATAATTTTGTTGGTAAAGTTGAAAAATCTAAAAAGATGTTTGTTTCAACTGGCTTAGTTGGTATCGTTGTATTATCTTTTACATTGGTTAATATTACTGGTACTGATGCAAGTAGATTAGTTAAACAATGGAATAGAGAATACTTAGTACAAAGATTTGGTATTATCCTTTATCAAGGTAATGATTTAGTACAAAGTTTAACTCCAAAGATTAGTTCATTATTTGGATATGATGAAGCTGCTAAGAGATTTAAAGATTTCTATACTAAAAAAGAAGCAACTGAAATTCATAAAGATAATAAATATACTAATATTTTAGAAGATATGAATGTTATATTTGTACATTTAGAAAGTCAACAAAATATATTAGTTGATATGAAGATTAATGATCAAGAAATTACTCCAACATTAAATATGTTAACAAAAGAAGGTATGTATTTTGATCATTTCTATCCACAAATTAGTGTTGGTACAAGTAGTGATTCTGAATTTACTTTAAATACTTCTTTAATGCCAGCTAATAGTGGTACTGTATTTGTTAGTTATGCTAATAGAGAATATATTAGTATTCCTAAATTATTAACAGAAAAAGGTTATTATACATTTAGTAGTCATGGTAATGGTGCTTCAATGTGGAATAGATCAGTTATGCATCCTAATTTAGGATATCAAGAGATGTTTTTCAAAGATAGTTTTGATGTTACTGATGAAAATAGTTGTGGATTAGGATTAAGTGATCAAGCATTCTGGACACAATTAAGACCTAAGTTAGAAAAAATTGAAGATGAACATGAAAAATATATGGGAACTTTAATGGAATTATCTAATCATTCACCATTTGGTGCTACTGAAAATAATCCTGAATTATATGAAACATATGGTAAATTAAATTTAAAAAATACATATGTGGATAAAGATGGTAAAATTCAAACTGACGATTATTTAGATGATACTAAATTTGGTAATTATTTAATTTCTGCTTATTATGCTGATATGGCTTTAGGTGAATTTATTGAATATGTTAAAGAAAGTGAATACTATAACAATACTGTATTTGTTTTCTATGGTGACCATGAAGCTAAATTAGGACAAGATGAATTTAATAGATATTATAATTATGATGTTACAACTGGTAAGATGAGAGATTCTGATGATCCATTATATGTTGAGTATGATAGTATTAGTTATTCTTTAGATACAAATACTCCATTAATTATTTGGACTAAGAATGAAGAAGTTAATAAAAAATTAAAAGGTGTTAATCACAATGTAATGGGTATGTATGATATTCTTCCTACAATAGGTAATATGATGGGATTTGAAAGTAAATATGCTTTAGGTCATGATATTTATGATATTGGAGAAAATAATGTTGTTATATTCCCTAATGGTAATTTCATAACTAATAAGATTTATTATAATAATAGTTCTGGTAATTACAGAATTATAAATAGTAATAATGGAACTGTTGATTTAGATGTTAATTATATTGAAAATTTAAAGAAATATGCTGAAGAAAGATTAGAAGTATCTAATGATATTATCGTTTATGATTTAATTCATAAAGAAGGTAATAAAGGTGCTGTTGATGAAAATAAAATAGAAGAGGAGATTAAAAATGGCTAGAAAGATTGTTACTGAACAAAGTAAACAAAAAAGTAAGAAGAAAAAGATTTTAATTATTGTTGGTATTATTCTTGCTTTATTATTAGTTGGTACTACTGTATATTTTACTTGCTTTAAGAAAACTAAAGGTAATCCAGTAGAAGTACAAATCTTAGATGAAAATAGAGATTATGGATATAGTTTAAGTGATAAAGATAGTGAATTATATAAGAAAGAATATAATGTGTTAAAAGATATTCTAGATGCTAAAGAATTAGATGTTAATGGTTATGTTAATCAAGTTGGTAAATTATTTATTATTGATTTATATACTATTGAAACTAAATTAAATAAATATGATATTGGTGGATCTGAATATTATTATTCTGATAAAAAGAATATGTTTGATAAAAAAGTAATGGATACATTATATAGTACTGTAGAAGATGATACTTATGGTGATAGAAAACAAGATTTACCAAAGGTTGCTTCTATTAAAGTTATTTCAGTAGATGAAACAACATATACTTTAGATGAAGAAAAAGTTGATGCTTATTCAATGAAAGTTGAATGGACTTATGAAAAAACAAATTCAGGTTATGATGATAAAGGTACTATTGTTATTGTTAAAGAAAGAGATAATAATAGATATAGTGTAGTTGATTTCCAACCTACATTTAGTCCTAAATATAATACTGGTGCAAAGAAAAAATAATCAAGATTATTCTTGATTATTTTTTTTGATTGTAATAAATTGAACTTTCATTTTATATATTCCATTAAATATATGGAACATTCTTGTTGAATGTGATAGTTTTGTTACACCTTCATATACGTAACCATCAACTTTTTCATTATATATTCTTCCTTGAGCATATTTAGGAAATGGTTTTTTCATTGGTGATATTAAACCTCTTGAAGATTTAAATGTTTTATTTATAAATCTTGCTATCCATGAGGGTAAGCAACCATTATGCATATGACCTGATAATATTAAGTTTGCTTTATTTAGATTATGTCTTGGATGATTTCTTATAAAATTATAAATATTAATAGGAGAGTGGAATAATACTACGTTATATGGTTCTGTAGGCATATCGAAGTTTAATTCTCTTACTTCTTCTTCAAATGATTTATATTCTTCATCAACTTCTTCGAAATGATGATATGAAAGATTAAATCCAAAGAAGTTTATATTTGAATCTTTATCTTGCCAGTTAGAATCATTTAATATGTGTAGGTTATTTACGTGTTTTAAGATTGTTTTAAGCTGATTATTTGATCTGTACTTCCAATTCCACATATAACCTGTTTTTTCATCATGATTACCTAAAACCATTACTATAGGTGCTATACGAGATAATTCTTTTAAGAAGTTTTCTAATGCATTTAAATTATCTACTGATGCATCATCTAATATATCTCCAACTATACAAATATAATTTGGATTTTGTTCTTTTATTGTTCTAATAATTTTGTAAAATATTCTATCATCATATCCTGGATAATAATAATGTATATCACTTAATAAAGCTATCTTGGTATCTTCTACATCTTTATTAGTATAAAATATTTCTTCTTTCATGTTTATTCTCCTTTAGACGGAAAAAGTACCCTTGAAGGTACTTTTATTATTCTATTGTATCTCCAGTTCCATCTGCTTGATTTTCTGCAGATGGTGTTTCATCTTGTGATGGTTTTTGTCCAGTTGGAGCACCAGGAATTTCTTGCTCACCTGAAGTACCAGGAGTACTTGATGTACCTGGATTACTAGGTGAACTAGGAGTCTCAGGTTTTTTATAACCTTTACCATCACTATAAGTAAATGTAACACTTGTAATACTATCTAAATCTGTGCCAGCTGATTGTGATTGTTTTGTAATTTCACCAGCTTCTGTTTTTCCATCTCCTTCAATTTCATTGAATGTACATTTGATGTCTGGATTTAAATCACAGAATTTTTCTTTTACATAATCTTTATCATATCCAATATAGTTTTTTAATTTATTTGAATTAGAATCAGGAGTAGGAGTAGTTCCTGTAGCTCCTTGTTTTAATGATCCATCACTATAAATGAATGTTACTGATTTAATTGCTTTTAATAATGTATGTTGATATTCAGATTGTTCTAATATGAATCCTTTATCTTCAGCAGAAGCTCTTGATTCGAATTTACAATCTAATGAATGTTCATGGCACCAACCATTAACATAATCTTTATCATAAGTTATGAAACTTGGTAATGTTTCTAGTTTAGTACCAGATGTTAATCCATATCCAACTAATGGTGTTTCGTAATCTTCATTATATGAAATATCAAATGTTTTAACTGGAGTAACTTTTTCTTTTCCTAAGTTTTGTCTCATTAATTTTGTAATAGCATCTAGAGATGATTGATAATATCCTAAACAAGAAGCATTATAACCTCTATATACTGTTAATGAATAATAAGCTAAGTATGTTTTCTTAATAGAGAATGAGTCACTATTTGAATTTAATACTACATCTTTAAATACGTTATAGAATGACATGATTTGTTCTGGAGTCATATTTGTTTCTAAGTTTCTAGAAACTGCATCTAATAAGTTTTCAAAATCTTTAACACTTCTTAATGTTTTTGCTTTTTGAGCAATTGCTTCAATAATATCTTGTTGATGTTGGTTACGAGCAATATCTGATATAGCATATTGATGTCTATTTCTTGCATATGCTAATGCTTGTTCACCATTGATTGTTTGAACACCTGTTGGAACATATACCATTTCATTTCCGAAATGTCTTAAACTATTTTGTTCACAAACCATTCCCTTACAATCAACACCAGCATTTATATTAAAGTCTGGTTCTTCAACATCTACTGTAACGCCTCCTAAGGCATCTACTAAATCTACAACACCTTTGAAGTTCATTTTTAAATAGTAATCAACTGTAATACCAGTTAAGTTTTGTACTGTATTAATAACACAACTTGAACCATAAGCTGCAGATGAATTTATTTTTGCATATTTATTTCCATTACATGCTATTGGTACATACATATCTCTTGGAATAGAGAACATTGTTGCTGTTAATGTTTTTGGATTAAATGTAACCATGATTAATGTATCACCATTAAATGCTTGATTTGCTTTTAATCCATCATCTTCTGAATCAACACCCATAATTAACATTGTGAATGGTTCATCTATCTTTTTAGTAATTTTACTAATTGATGTATCAGAAATAGTTTCTGTATCTTGATTTTTTCTATCTTCACTATATTCATCAATAACTTTAACTCTATCAGCTAATGGAGTTTCGTTTGGATCTTCTGTAAATGTTTCATTAGCGAATGTTATAGCATAATTACTTGTAACGAAACATGCATCGATTTTTCCGTCATATAATGCTCTAATCATTGTTCCATAATCTTCATAATATACAACTTTATTAGTCATATTCTTTTTATGAATTAATGCAACTGCTAATTCATGTCCTTCGATATCGTTTTCTGTTTCTACCATACCAATTTTTGAACTAGTATTAAATGTTGTACTATTAAGTGCTATTAAATTAGTAGTATATGTTATTGTATCTCTATTCATCATACTTAATGATCCATATACTTTATTAATATAATAACCACCAGCACCATATATAGGACATAATATTAATGTTAGTACAGTAAGTACTACGAATGTTTTTGTCTTTTTAGCTAACATTGCAATTAGTGCTATGAATAAATATATTATTGCCCATAATATTGCTATTATTATTACTATTATTCTTAGAACTGTTTCTATACTTGCTAAATGTAATAGGGCAAATACAAAATATCCTGTTGATAATATATATAATAAGGATGTTAAGAAATAAAAAAATCTCTTAAGTTTATTTACTTTTTTTATTTTGTTTTTTAATATGCTCATGTCATCACCTTTTTTTATTCTATGTTAAAAATTATATCATAAAATAGATGATATAACAAACGATATTAGTTACTTTTTTTATTTCTTTTTAAGGGGTTTTTTATACCCTTATTTTGTGATATAATTAGTCTATATATTTTAATAGAAGGGAGTAGTAATGTGAATAGATTTTTGAAGTTTATAAGTTTATGTTTTACTTTTCTCTTATTATTAATAATAAGTCTTTATTTTAATTCTGAAGAAGTTATTGCTAATAGTTATCCTTTTAATGGATTAATATATGCAGATGCGTTAGTAATGAGATCTGAAGCTAGTAATAGTAGTTCTAAAGTTACTGAAATTGTTTATGGTAGTAGAGTTAATGTAACTGGTGAAAGTGGTAAATTTTATAAAGTTACTTATGATGGTAAAGCTGGATATATTTTAAAAAGTTATGTATTAAATGTTGAAGCTAATAAAAAGACTAATAATATATCTGGTTCTGATACTTATGAAGGATATTGTAATAGTTTAGTTGCTGGTGGATTTGATAGAAGTTATTGTCCATATCTATATTATTTACATAGTAAGTATCCTAATTGGAAATTTACTGCTAATAGAGTAGGTGTTAATTTTAATGATGCTACTAGTAATGAAAAATGGAAAGTAGTATTACAATCATCTAATTCTAATTATTGGTTAAGTAGTAGTCCTGCAGAAGCAGATTATTATTATATTAATCAAAATACTATTGGTTCATTTATGGATCCAAGAAATAGTTTATTTGAAAATACTATATTTCAATTTTTAGATTTTCAAACTAGTAAAGGTATTTATAATGATGCAGCATTAAATAAAATTGCTACTGTTGGAGATGGTTATTTAAAATCATATTCTAATTATTTTGCAGAAGCTGGTGTTACTTATAGTGTTAATCCATTACATTTAATATCTAGAAGTAGTCAGGAAACTGGTGGTAAAAGTTCATTTAAAGGTTATAGTGGATCATATAGTACTGACACTGGTAATTATTATGAATCTAATACTTTAGATGGTTATTATAATTTTTATAATATTAATAGTTATTCTGCTAATGGTTTAACAGCGTTAGGTAATGGTTTGGCTTATGCAGCAGGTTATGTTAATAAAAGTACTGAACCTGATGGAACATTATCTTATTTAAGACCATGGGATACTCAAGAAAAAGCAATTAAAGGTGGAGCTAAGTTTATAGCTGAAGCTTATACTAATAAAGGTCAAAATACTAATTATTTTGAAAAGTTTAATGTTTCTACATATTCAGCTTATACTAAATATACACACCAATATATGACTAATGCATATGCTCCTGCTGGGGAAGCTATTAAGTTATATAATGCATATAATGCAGGTAATTTATTAAATTCTTCATTTAATTTTATTATTCCAGTATATGAGAATATGGGTAGTGATGCTTTTCAAGCAATTAATAGAAGTAACGACGCTAAATTAAGTAATATTACTGTAGATGGTAAAACTATTACAGGATTTCAAAAAGATGTAGTTGAATATAATTATAATATTCAAACTAATAATAATTACGTAGATGTAGCTGCTACTAGTAATGATGGTAGAGGTACTATAAATGGTACTGGTAGATTATATTTCAATAATGGTGTTGCTACTGCAACTATTAATGTAACTGCTGAAGATGGTGTTACTAAATCTACTTATATTGTTAATATTAAACAAGTTGCTCAAAATAAAGTTGCTGTAGCTGACATAGTTAGTAAATTAGCTGTTAAAGTTAATGGAAGCAATATGTACGATATAAGTCCTGGTACTCAAGTTGGTACATTAGTAAATACTGTTGTAAATAATGGAGGTAAAGCTACTGTTAAGAATAGTAATGGAACTGTTAAGGGTAGTGGTTCTTTAGCTACTGGTGATGTAATAGTTATTGAAGGTGCTACTACAGCTACTTATACAATTTCTGTTAAAGGTGATATTAATGGAGATGGTGAAGTTAAACTTCCTGATTTAATATCTATTCAAGGTTATATACTTGGAAGAGTATCTTTAACAAAAGATAGAATATTTGCTGCAGATATAAATGGTAATGGTGAAGTTAAATTAGATGATTTAATTTCAGTACAGGGGTATATTTTAGGAAAGGTTAAATTTTAGGTGAATTGATGAAAAAAATAAAATATATATTATTTAGTTTATTTGTATGCTTTATAGGTGTTGGATTTGTAAATGCTGCGTCATTAAAAGTATCTGCTAGCAAAAGTACAGTTGTTGTTGGAAATACATTTACTGTTACTGTTTCTGCTAGTGGAGCTGCTGGATGGGAATATTGTTTAAGCTATGATGATTCATTATTCTCATTAGTAAGTGCTAATTCTGATACTGGTGGAGATTGTGTAAAAACTGGTGGTATTAATAATCAATATACTAAAGTAACATACACTTTAAAGTCTAAAAAAAGTGGAACAGGTACAATTGGATTAAGAGCTGCTCAAATGTATGATTATACTTCAACTGGTTCTGCTGCAGTTGAAAGTTCAAAAGGTAGTGTTTCAATTACTGCTAAAACACAAGCTGAAATTGAAGCTAGTTATAGTACAAATGCAGATTTAAGTAATTTATCTGTTGAAGGTTATGAACTTAGTCCTGAATTTAGTAAGAATACTTTAGAATATGAATTAACTGTTCCTAATGATGTTGAAAAAGTAAATGTTGTAGCTAATAAAGCTGACGGATCTGCATCAATTAAAGGAGCAGGAGAAGTTGAATTATCAGAAGGTTCAAATAAAGTTGAAGTTGTTGTAACAGCTCAAAAAGGTAATACTAAAACTTATGTTTTAAATATTACTAGACAAGAATTAAATCCTATATATGTTACTTTAGATGGTAAACAATATAGTATTGTTAGAAAAATTGATAGTTTAGAAAAACCAAATTTCTATAGTGCTTCTACTATTTTGATTAATGAAGAAGAAGTACCTTGTTTTGAAAGTGAAACTAATGATTTTATTATTGTTGGGTTAAAAGATGAAGAAGGAAATATTGCTTTATATATTTATAATAGTGATGGAACATATACTTTATATAAACAATTTGCAACTGATGGTATTACATTTATTGCTTTAGATACTGATGAAGTATTAAAAGGCTATGAATCAGTTGAAATAATGATTAATGATGAAAATGTTAAATGTTTAAAATATATTGCTGGTGAAGCTGATTATGTTGTTGTATATGGTATGAATGCTAAAACTGGTGAAAAAGGTTGGTATCAATATGATTTAAGAGAAGGTACTTTCCAAAGATATCAAACTAATTTAATTGTTAGTTTACAAGATGATGTTAAAGATTATCTATTATTAGTAATATGTTTTGCAACAGGTTTAGGATTATCTATTTTAGCAATTATTACATTAATGATAATGAATGGTAAAAAGAAAAATAAACTTGTTAAAATGTTAGCAGTAATGGAAAATGGAGAATTTGTTAATAAGGAATTTATTGTAGAAGAAGTTCCTGATGCTCCAGTTGATACTAAAAAAGTTAAAGAAGCTTTAGATGAAATTCATGAAGAAAAAGAAGTTGATCCTGAAGAAGAAAAAGTATCTTTAACATTAGAAATTAAAGATTTACCTGTTTCTGATGAAGATGAAGAAATTGAAATTGAAGATGAAGAAACTGAAGAAATACCTGTTATATTAGATGATGAAGATGTTGGTGGATATAACGAAACAAAAGAAATTGAAACAGTTTCTGAAGAACCTTTATCAAAAAGAGAATTAAGAAAATTGGAAAAAGAAAGAGAAAAAGAAGAAAAAAGAAGAATTGCTAAAGCTCAAAGAGAGTTCTTAGATGATGATTTAACTAGTACTAGTATCTTTGATACTTTCGTTCCAGGAAATGATGAAGAAGTAACTTCTAAACGTAGAGGTAGACCTAGGAAAAAATAGAATGATAGAAATATCATTCTTTTTTATTTACACATCTTAAGAAAATCATTTATGTTTTCCTTGATTTATCTTATAATATTTATAGGTGATTAACATGAATTATGAAGTTAATGGACATAATATATTTTTAATAGTATTAATTACGTTCCTAACAAGTGCTGTGTTAATTCCTTTTGTTAAAAAGGTTGCAGAGCATTGTGGAGCAATGGATATACCTAATGAAAGAAAGGTTCATAGTAAACCAATGCCACGTATGGGTGGGCTTGCAATATTTGGTGCTTTCTTATTAGGTTACATGTTGTTTGCACGTACTAGTTTACAAATGTTGTCAATTTTAATAGGTGGTTTTATCATCGTGTTGACAGGTATATTTGATGATATTAAACCAGTACCTGCTAAAGTTAAATTCTTATTACAAGCTGTTGCAGCATGTGTAGTAGTATTTTATGGAAATATTGTTGTAGATCATGTTGATGTATTAGGTTTAACAATTAATTTTATTAAACCAATTAATTATATTCTTACTATATTATTTATACTTGCTATTACTAATGCAATTAATTTAATAGATGGCTTAGATGGTTTGGCTGGAGGTATTTCTTCTATCTATTTCTTAACAATAGCTATTATTGCATTTATCTTAAATAAGATGGAAGGATTAGATACAATATTATCATTAATTATGTTAGGAGCTACTTTAGGTTTCTTATTACATAATTTCTATCCTGCTAAGATATTTATGGGGGATACTGGTAGTTTATTCTTAGGATTTACTATTAGTGTTATTGGATTATTAGGATTTAAGACAGCAACATTAACAAGTTTAGTTATTCCTGTTGTAATACTTGCAATACCTATATTTGATACAACATTTGCTATTTTAAGAAGATTATTAAAAGGAGAACCAGTAATGTCTCCTGATAAAGATCATTTTCATCATCAATTATTAAAAATGAAATTTAGTGTTAGAACTACAGTTTTAATTATTTATGGAATTAATATATTATTTGCTAGTGTTTCTGTATTCTATGTATTAGGAGATGCTAAAGTAGCAATTATGTTATATGTATTATTAATGATTTTATTATTATTCTTAGTACTTAAAACTGATATATTATTCTTACATGATAAAGATAAAAAGAAAGGAAGTAAGTAATTACTTCCTTTTATTTATGTGTAAATAATGGTAAAATTAATGTAAGGTGATTAGTATGAAATTTAGTGTTATAGTTCCAGTTTATAATGTTGAAAAATATATTAAAGATTGTATAGATAGTATTTTAAATCAAAGTTATGATAATTTTGAATTAATAATTGTAAATGATGGATCAACAGATAAATCTAAAGATATATTAGAAAAATATACTGATAAGAGAATTAAATTAATTAGTAAAGATAATACTGGTGTTGCTGATACAAGAAATTATGGTATAAGTCAATGTACTGGAGATTATTTTATATTTGTAGACAGTGATGATACTATTCACAAAGATTTATTAAAAGAATTAAATAAAATATTAGAAAAAGATAAATTAGATTTAGTTAAATATCAAATTCAAATGATATATCCAGATAGAACTAAATATGATAAACCTGAAACATTTAAACATTTAGATGGAGAAGAAGCTTTTAGTATTTTATTAAAAAATGATTTATTTGTTACACCTGTAACTTATGCTTATAGATTAGAGTATTGGAAAAAGAATAATTATAAATATTTAGAAGGAAGAGTACATGAAGATTTTGGATTAACTCCAATCGTTGTTGTTAATGCCGATAGTGTGACATGTATTGACTTAATTGGATATAACTATTACGTTAGAGAAAACAGTATTATGACAAGTAGTAAAGAAAAAATAGTATCTAGAAATAAAGATTCATTTGATCAATATGATAGATTAATGAAAATGATAGATGATATTAAAGTTAGTAGTGAAACTAGAAAGTTATTTAAAAGTTATATATCTAACGGAATGATTAATAGAACCAAAGAAATGGATGGTTCTGTATTAAAAGATTATATTAAAGAATTAAAGAAAAGAAATATATATAAATATTTAATTGATGATACTATAGTAAGAAAAGTTAAAAAACAAGTATTTAGATTAGTACCTAATTTATATGTAAGATTAATAGTAAAGTAGGTGACTTATGAAGAAATTTAAAATTGAATATTTAATATATTTATTTATATTAATAAGTCCTTTATTGGATGCTAGTAGTTGTTTATTAAATACTTATGTTCCTAATTTAAGTATTAGTCCTACTATGATTATAAGACCAATAATACCTTTAATATTATTAGGATATATATTCTTTAAAGAAAAAGATTATAGAATACCATTATTATTAAGTGCATTTATATATGTATTCTATGGTGGAATACACTTGTTAATAACTAATCATTTATTAACAGGTATAAGTTATGGAACAATATTTGAAGAAGCTACTTATGTTATTAATTATACTTATAATATTTATTTATTATTGATATTATTCTATTTTTATAAGAAGGGTAGATTAAAAGATTTAAATAAATATATGTTTATTATGTTAATAGAATATATGGGTATTATTTATTTTAGTATTATAAGTAAAACATCTTTTACTACATATTTAGAAGGTATGGGTTATAGAAGTTATTTCTTATCTGGTAATAGTATTAGTACTGTACTTATATTATTATTTAGTAATTTAATTACTAGATTAAATGATGATTTTGTTAGTAAACAATTTGAAGGTTTAGTAATGTTTATATTATTAGGAATATACTTAATATTCTTAGTAGGTACTAGAACTGGTATGTTAGGATTTATATTAGTTTTATTAGTTTATATAATTGCTAGTATTGTTATTAAGTTTATTAAAAGTAAAAAAATAAATAAGAAAGCTATTATAGTTAGTGTTGGTATATTTGGTGTTATTGCTTTATTAATTGGTAGTATAGGATCTGAAACATTAAATAGAAGAATACATATTACTAAAGAAAGTAATGGTATAGTTGATATTAATACTAATAGTATTGGACATACTACTGGTGATACTAGTGCTATAGTATGGCAAATTAATCATAATGAAATACCAGAAGGTTATATGAGTGATTCTCAAAGAGATGCTTATTTAGATATGTATGAATATTGTAATAAGAAGGAAATAAATCCTAATGATAATAGAAAACAACAATTAATTTATAATATTAAATTAGTTAAACATCAAAAAAGTATTATTTATATGATATTTGGTAATGGTAAGATAACTAATTATGGTGAAATGGTATTAGAAATGGAATTACCTGCATTATTATTAAATTTTGGTTTATTAGGTTTTATCTTATATTTATGTCCTTTTATAGGATTAGTAATATATTCAATAAAGAAAACTTATATAGGACATGTTGATATCTCATATGTTATGAACATGTTTGGAATTATACTTGCTATAGGATTATCATTTATGGCAGGTTATGTATTATTTTCAAGTACATGTACTTTAATATTATCTATTATGTTATGTAAATTACATAAGGAGGGTTTAGAATGAAAAAAATAGTATTTGGTATTACTGGTTTAAATTTAGGTGGTGCTGAAAGAGTTTTAGTAGATATATCTAATAAATTAGTAGATAAATATGATGTTACTATATTTACTTTATATGGTGATGGAGAATTTGAAAAACAATTAAATAAAAAAGTTAAGTTAGTATCAGTTTATGATAAAAAATATAATGATTTAAATAAATTTACAAAATTAAAAATATCATTACAAATGTTAAATACTACATTAAGAAATATGATATATAAAAAATATATTAAAGATAAATATGATGTAGAGATAGCTTTCTTAGAAGGACCTATGACATGGATATTTAGTGGTGAATCAAAAGCTAGAAAGATAGCTTGGGTTCATAATGATATTGAAGATGTATTTGGTAGTGGAGAAAAAGCTAAAGCTAAACAAGATTTAAATAAAGAAGCTTATTTAAAATATGATGAATTAATATTTGTATCACAAGATAATTTAAATAAATTTCAAAGATACTTTAAAGGTAATAAGGTTAAGAAGAGAGTAATTTATAATTATTTAGATTGTGATTTAGTTAAAGAAAAAGCTGATGCAGGAGAAGCAAAAGAAATTGATAAAAAGAAAATATCTTTTGTACAAGTATCTAGATTAGTTGATCAAAAAGCTGTAGGAAGATTAATAGATGTACATAAGAAATTAATTGATGATGGATTAGAACATAATATTTATGTTGTTGGTGATGGACCATTACATGAAGAATTACAAAATAAGATTGATGAACTAGGTATTAGTGATTCATTTATATTATTAGGTTCTAGAGAAAATCCATATCCTTATATAAAAGCTGCTGATTATTTCTTATTAGCTTCATATTATGAAGGATATCCAATGGTATTATTAGAAGCTAGAGCATTAAATAAATATATTATTATTTCTGATAGTGCTGCTAGAGAAACATTAATAGAATATGATAATAATTTAATATTAAAAAATAATGAAGATGGTATCTATAAAGGATTAAAGAATGTAATTAAGAAATTACCTAAAGTTAAGAAAAGTAATAAAGATACTAATAAAAAGATATTACAAGAAATTGTTAATGTGATTGAAGGTGAGTAATATGAAAATATCTGTTGTAACTGCAACTTATAATAGAGAAAAAGAATTACTTAAACTTTATGAGAGTTTAAAAAAGAATTATGAAACATTTAAAGATTTTGAATGGATAGTAATGGATGATGGTTCTAAAGATGGAACTAAAGATTTATTTAAAAAATGGATTAAAGAAGTTAAGTTTAAAATAGATTATCATTATAATGATAATATGGGTAAACAAAGAGAAATAAATGCAGCTATGGAATATGTTACTGGTGATGTGGTAATAGAAATAGATTCTGATGATTATTTAGTAGATAATGGATTAGAAATGGTTGCTAAAGATTATGAAAATTTAGATGACAATGTATATGGTATTTTATATAAAAGAGTACTAGGTGAAAAAGATACTAGTATGATACCTGAATTAAATAATAAAGTTATTACATTATTTGATATTCATAATAAATATGGTTATGACTTTGATATGAATTTAACTTTTAAAACTGATGTTAGAAAGAAATATTTTTATAAAGTTGAAGATGGTGAAAACTTTGTAACTGAAGCTAGATTATATTATGAATTAGATCAATTATATGATGGTATGTTATTTAAAGATGTTGATTTAGTTTATGGGGAATATATGAATGAAGGGTATTCTAAAAATATTAATAAAATATTTAAGAAATATCCTAAAGGATATGCTGAATATTTTAATGAATGTTTAACTTATATTAAGAAAGATACTGTGTTTAAACGTAAGTTATACTTTGTTAAACATTATATATTATTTAGTTATCTTACAGGTGTAAGTAAAATGGAATGTATAAAAAAAGCTAAAGCATATAAAATGTTAGTTGCTTTATTAGTTATTCCTGGTTATATAAAATCTAAGAAGTTTTAGGAGGTTTATGTATGAAAAAGAAATTATTATTTACTGCTTATAGTATGAATGTTGGTGGTATTGAAAAAGCATTAATAAATCTTCTAAAGGTTTTAGATTATAAAGAATATGATGTAACTTTAATATTAGAAAAAAAAGAAGGTATATTTTTAGATCAAATACCTAAAGAAGTAGAAGTATTAGAATATAAAATTAGTGATTGTAAATTTGTTCCTTTAAGAAAAATTCTTAATAGAACTAAATTAATTAGTTGGAAGAATAAACTAAATAAGAAATATGATTTTTCATGTTCTTTTTGTACTTATTCTATTCCTGGTGCTCATTTAGCACTTGCTGCTAGTGATAATAATGCATTATGGATGCATGGTAATTATTATGTTTTATATGATAAAGATGAATCTAAATTAAAAGATTATTTAGATGGTGTATTTGCTAAACAATTTAAGAATGTTGTATTTGTTTCTGAAGAAAATAGAAGAGATATTTGTAAACATTATGAAGGTTTAAAAAACACTATTGTTTGTAATAACTTTATTGATGGTAATTCTATATTAGAAAACGCTAAAGAAGAATGTGATTATAAAAGAGGTAAGGATCCTGTATTTATTAATGTTGGAAGACATGATGAATTTCAAAAAAGATTATCTAGAATTATTGATGCTAGTAAGCGTTTAATTGATGAAGGATATAAATTTGAAATTATGTTTATAGGTGATGGACCAGATAGCATGATGTATGATGAAATGATTAAAGTTAATAAATTAGATAAAGTTATTTATAATTTAGGAAGACAAAAGAATCCTTATCCATATTATAATTTAGCAGATGCTGTTATTTTATCTAGTGAATATGAAGGATTTCCTGTAGTATTCTTAGAATCTATGATAATGAATAAACCAATACTTTCTACTAAAGTAAGTGATTGGGAAGATTTAGATAATAAGTATGGAAAGTTTTGTGAATTTGATACTGATTCAGTTTATGAAATGATGAAAGATTATTTAGATAATGGATTTAAGATTAAAGATAAATTTGATTATAATAAATATAATAAAGATATTGAAGAAAAAATAATAAAAATAATTAATGGATAAAACATCGTATTGTACGATGTTTTTTTATATTTGATATATGTATTTATTATAGTTATTATTCGCTTATTTTGTAGGAAAAGATATATAAATATGGTATAATACATAATGAAAGGAAAGTAGATGAATATGAATAAGAGTGATTATAGCATCGTATGTGATGGTGTATATAAAACTTTTGATGTTTACTTAGACAAATCAAATACACTTAAAGAAAGTTTACTATCTTTATTTTCTAGAAATAAAAAAGAAAAAAGAGTAGTTTTAAATGGTGTAGATTTAAAAATTAA
Organism: Bacilli bacterium; assembly: GCA_016296185.1. Classification (GTDB taxonomy): domain Bacteria; phylum Bacillota_I; class Bacilli_A; order RF39; family UBA660; genus Coprovivens. Next base: position 411 of record JAEDJT010000026.1, on the reverse strand, counting down.
GAAAGGTGAATGTGTTGCATTAATTGGTACTAATGGTAGTGGTAAATCAACATTACTTAAATTAATGACACAAATTATTTTTCCTAATAAAGGTAAGATTTATACTAATGGCAAATTAACTTCTTTACTTGAATTAGGTGCTGGTTTCCATCCTGATTTTAGTGGAAGAGAAAATATATATTTTAATGCTTCTATTTTTGGATTATCAAAACAAGAAATTGATAAAAGATTAGATAGTATTATTGAGTTTAGTGAATTAGGAACTTATATTGATAATCCTGTTAGAACCTATTCTTCAGGTATGTATATGAGACTTGCTTTCTCTGTAGCTATTAATGTAGATGCTGAAATACTATTAGTAGATGAAATTCTTTCAGTTGGTGATCAACATTTTCAAGAAAAATGTTTAAA
>JAEDJT010000004.1 GCA_016296185.1 Bacilli bacterium | reverse complement strand
TAAAAATATTTCTCTAAATGAATTATTAGATATATATCAAGATATATTTAAATTAACAATAAATGAATTAGATTTATTATATATATTAATTTCCATGCCAGAAAAAGTAGAATTAACAGATAATGAATATAATAATTGTATTAAATTAAGAAAATTAATAAATTATTTAAATAATACATATGATGGAATTAACAAGGCCACAAAAGTTTAAATAACAATATAAATAAAATAATTAATTCAATAAATAAAACAAATATATTAAATCTTAAAGGTATTATTAAAGTTATTAATATTTGATATAGAATCAAAATAAATAAAAAAAATATAATTATAATAGTAATCCCTGGACTTCTATTCATTGCAATCACCTAATATATTTTATGAGAAACATTCTTTAAATGTTTCTTTTTTTGTGTTAAACTATATATAGTAAAGTAGGGATAATAATATGAGTCACAAAAGATATTATTTAGTATTAGCATTAGTTTTATTATCATCTGTTATATTATTAGGACTTAGTTATTCAAGTAATTCAGGTAATGATAAAGTAATATTAAATGAAAATATAACTGATGACATGAGAGTAGTATATTCAGATGGAAATGAAATATTATCAGGAGAAACTACAGAAATTGGAATCACAAATTTAACGGAAGATAATAAAAAATATAGAATATTTATAAAAGAAATTATTGGTGAAACAAAAAATACATATTATCAAATAAATAATGAAGAAAAAAAATTATTAGATAGTAATACAATTATTATTGATGATATAAATTCATATGGAACTAATGGTGATTATAAATATAATAAAATAACATTATATGGAGATAATAGTTCGATAAAATATATTGTGGATGTAATGTATGACGAAAGTGATGGTGAACTATGACAGCAAACAGCATCTTAAAACGTCAGATAATTATTGAGATAATGGCGTTAATGGTTTTGGTTGGTGTCATATGTTATACAGCATATGCTATAGATAAAAGCAATGAAGGAAAAGTAAAAAACACAGCTGGATTTGTTACTGTATTAGATGATAAAAAAATTGGTAAATTAGAAATTTTAAGTGATGGTGCAGGATTAAACACTACTGGTGTAACATACACTATAACAAATAATAATACTGAAAAAAGACAATATAAAATTGTCATAAAACCATCTATTACAGATGAAAAAATATTAGATCATATAAAAGTAAGTGTTAATGATTTATTTGTAGCTAATTTAACAGATTTAGAATCAAATGATAAAGGTTATATCATAACTACTCATGAATTAAAAGCAGGATATACTAAAATACATATTATTAAATTATGGTATGATTTAGATAGTGATTCAAATATTGTAAATAATGATATAAAATTCGAATTCAATATAATAGCATAATACATATTAATAAGTATAAAATAAAATGTATTAATCTATATTTATAATAATTAATAGAAGTATCAGTAATGATACTTTTTATTTGTAATTCAATAGATATGCCACAACTTGAAATAGCAATTATACTAAATAGAATTTTAATATAATAAGTAACATTATAAATATTTAAATAATTAAAAAAAGTAGTTATTTCAGTTATACTATACAAAAATAATTTAATATATTCATTATGAATTAAAAATATAGGTAATAAATTAGTAAATATTAAAATACCTAAAATACTTACTAATACTGAAAAAGATCTATTTATACTGTCTATTAAATTAAACTTATTACTATTAATTGATAAATCTATTTTAGGTAATTTAATAAATTTAATTAGTATAAAATTACACAAAATATTTACTAATATAAGAACTAAAGTAGTATATAGATTAAATAATCTAGAAAGCATACTATAAATGAATATTAAAGAAGTATATTTAGTTACTGATAAATATTTGTCATAATTAACATTATAATTACTTATTAAATAAGCATTACTAGGAGAGCCAAATAATACAGAAAATAAAAGAATATAATTTAAATGAAAATATTTATACAAATAAAAAGGTATATTACTATTAAATAATAGATCACTTAGAATAAAAGTAGGGAATAAAACTGGAACAATATTTTTAATCCAAAGTAAAATGGTATTTAAAACAATTCCAGATAATGTATCTTTATAAAAAATAATATATAAAAATATAAATATAAAAAGTGTAAAAAAACATAAACATTTAAGAATATATCTCATAATATCTCCAAATAATGATATAATTTACTAGGTGAATATAATGAATGATATGAAATTACATAAAAGAATATTACATATTTTAAAAGATAATTTATTATTTATAATTACAATAATAATTGTATTTTTAATTTTTACTATACAAATACCTTATGAAGTTGAAATGCCTGGCGGAACAATAAATTTAAATAATAGAGTTACAATTGATGGCAATGACATTAATGTAGAAGGTTCATACAATATGTCTTACGTAGCAACTGTAAATGGTAGTATCCCATATATATTAATAGGTTTAATAAATCCTGACTGGGAAGTAGTAAAAACAAGCGAATACGTAAAAGATAACGAATCAATAGAGGACTATTATAATAGAAACAGAATTTATCTAGAACAAAGTAAAGTATTTGCAGAAATGAGTGCATATAAAGCGGCAGGCATAGAATTTAAAACAACAAAACAACATAATAAAATAGTATATTTAACAGAAGAATCAAATTCAGATTTAAAAATACAAGATGAAATTATAAAATTTGGAGATATAGAAGAAGAGTTAACGTCAGATAAAATTATAGAATATATAGACTCAAAACAACCTGGTGACGAAATTGATATAGTTGTAGAACGTGATAATAAAGAAATAAATTGCAAAGCAAAAGTCTATGAAGAAGACGGAGAAAACAAAATAGGAATGGTTGTTGCTATATACTATGATATTGAAAGTGATTATAACGTAGAAATAAAATCAAAAGGTTCAGAATCAGGTCCAAGTGGCGGATTTATGATGTCATTAATGATATATAGTGGATTAACAGGAAAAGATCTAACACACGGTAAAAAAATTGTTGGTACAGGTACAATTAATTCAGAAGGAAAAGTAGGAGAAATTGGTGGTATTAAATATAAAATAATGGGTGCAGTTAAAGATAAAGCAGACATATTTTTAGTACCAGAAGATAACTATGAAGAAGCCAAAAATTTTGTTGATAAAAAGAATTATGATATAATTTTAGTATCGGTATCAAAATTAGAAGATGCCATAAATTATTTGGAGGGATTAGATGAATAGTTATTACAATAAAAACGTAATAGAAGATATTGATAAACTAATTGTATTAAATCCTTTTTTTGAGGAATGGTACAAGATAGTTGAAGAAATCTTATTAAATGATGAATTCCAAAAAAGAAAACTATTTAATCATCATCATAATTTATCTGTATGGGATCATTCAATATTAGTATCTTTTAAAGCATTTGTTTATAGTAAATATTTTGATGCAGATAGTAGAATATGTGCTATAGCAGGACTATTACACGATTTCTATCCAGATGCATGGTTATATAACGAAGAATTAGTTAAATTAGAAAACGGTAGATATACAAATAACTTAAAAGTAAAGAAACCATTATTTAGAATGCATGGTTTTGTACATGGACAAGCTGCAGCAGATAATTATGTTAGATATTTTCCACATTTAGAAAATAAAAAAATAACAAATACAATTAAATGTCATATGTTTCCATTAACACCAATACCTCCAAGATATAAAGAAGGGTACATAATTACTATGGTAGATAAATTAAATTCAGTAAGAGAATTACCTAGTTTATCAAGTGTACCATCAATGGTAAAAAATGGAGCAGTAAAGTTTGTTGAAAGCATAAAAACAAACATGTAAAATATATGTCAAAATGATAGCCAAGTTATTGAAAAAACTATTTATAATAGTGTATACTTAATCTAGATTTATGAGAGGATTGAGCATATGATAGAAAATACAAAACAAAGATATTTCGTTATTATAATATTAATGTTATTAGCTATCATAATTACAATTAGTGCTTAAAGAACTTTATAGTTCTTTTTTTATTTGATTGATTGATTTTTTTTATAATTTACTTTATAATTATAAAAGATAGGATGGTATTGTTATGAAAAAATTTAATCCAGAAGAAGAACTTAGAAAAATACAAAATAAAAATATTACTATAAATTCAACAAGTAGAATCAAAGGATCATATATTCCTGCATTATTATTAGCTTGTTTTGGTGTTGCTATATTAGGAACAACAATATCTAATGGATTAAGTATGGAAGATAATAATTTTTATACAGTAAATATAGATATTATTAATGGACAACAAAGCCAATATATAAAAAAAGTATCTGCTGGTGAATTTAGTGCAGTAATAGAAAATGATGCAACATTTGGAAGTATAAACTGTACAAAAGGAACATTAAGTTATGATCCTGAAACTAGTAGAGTATATAGTAATAATATAAATGAAGATACTGAATGTATATTATCATTTATGAATGATGGAACTAAAAATATTCAAATCAGTCAATTAAATAGAATTAGTGATAATAATGGTAAATCATATTATTATAAAGCTGATGCAAAAAATAACTATATTAAACTTGGAGATACAATGTTTAGAATAGTTAGAATTAACGGTGATGGATCTTATAGATTAATTACAGAAAAATCACTAGATGCAACTACATTTGGTTCAAATAATGATTACGTAAATAGTAATATTAAAGATATATTAAATAATTGGGTACAAAAATTTGAAAACTATAATTTAGTAGAAGAAGACTTTGATATAAATAACTATCAAGGATTAGAACTAGATACATTAATTGCAGAATATTCATACATTAATAGCAAAGTTGGATTATTAAATGTACGTGAAGCATATTTAATAACTGATGGTATTACTGATGGATATTTAAGTGGATCATTCTTCTTATCAAACGGATATGGATTAGAAAATGTATGGGCTATTAAAGATGGTGTAATTACAAATACAAGTATTTATGACACATTAAATATTAGACCTGTAATAAATATCAAACCAAATAGTATAAAAGGACAAGGAACTGAAGAATTACCTTATGAAATAGGTTAAAATTCTTCTTTTTTTATGCACTTTTTGTTATAATATTTAACGTGATGAAGTATGAAAAGATTAGAAGTAGATAGAGAACAATTAAGTCCAGGTATGAAACAATACATGGAAATTAAAGATAATTATCCAGAAGAACTATTATTTTATCGTTTAGGAGATTTTTATGAATTATTTTTTGAAGATGGAATATTAGTATCTCGTGAATGTGAACTTACACTAACAAGTAAAAACGGTGGCCTAGAAGAAAGAATACCTATGTGTGGAGTTCCATATCATAGTGTTAAACCATATATTGAAAAATTAGTTTCTAAAGGATATAAAATTGCTATATGTGAACAATTAGAAGATCCAAAAAATACAAAAGGTATGGTAAAAAGAGGAGTAGTTCAAGTTATATCAAAAGGAACAGTAGTAGATTACGAAATGTTAAAAGAATATGATAATAATTATATAGGAAGTATTCTTGATTTTACTACATTCTATACTATTACCTACAGTGATATTTCAACTGGTTCTTTATATATCATGGATGTAGAACATAACAAAGATAAATTAATAAATGCTATTTTAAATCTAAATTTAAAAGAAGTAATATTTGCTGATGAATCATATACTGAATTAACAAACATATTAAAAAATGTATATGGTATTGAAGTAAGCATTAATACAGAATATTTAGAAAATAGATACGAATATTTATATAAAAATATAAATGAAATGAGATATGTATTAGGTATTAAGCATTTAATATATTACTTAGTAGTAAGACAACTAAAAGAAATAGATCATATTAATAATGTAGAAATAATTAATACAAATGAATATCTAGAAATGGATGTCCATACAGTAAGAAACTTAGAATTATTTGAAACACTAAGATTAAAAGATAGAACATATAGTTTAATTTGGTTATTAGATAAAACAAAAACAGCAATGGGAAGTAGAACATTAAAAAATTGGTTAGCTAATCCATTAAAAAATAAAGATAGAATAAATGAACGTTATGATATGATTGATAAATTAAGAAATGAATTTATTTTAAAAGAACAAATTACTAACGAATTAGATGAAGTTTATGATTTAGAGCGTTTATGTGGTAAAACAATTTGTGGTAACTTAAACGCAAGAGACGTTCTTCAAATAAAAAGAAGTTTAGCTGTATTACCAAGTATTCAAGAAAAAATAAATGAATTAGGTTTTAATTACAAATTAGTAGATGAAACAAAACTATATAACTTATTAGAAAATAGCATATATGAAACACCTCCAATTGGGTTAAAAGAAGGATATTTAATTAAAGATGGATTTAATCAAGAATTAGATGAATTAAAAGCAATTAGATCCGGTGGAAAAGAATTTATTGCAACATTAGAAGAACAAGAAAGAGAACGTACTGGAATAAAAACATTAAAAGTAGGATATACAAAAGTATTTGGCTATTACATAGAAGTATCAAAAGGTCAATGTAACCAAATAAAAGATGAATATGGATATGAAAGAAGACAAACATTAACTAATTGCGAAAGATTTATATCTCCATTATTAAAAGAAAAAGAAGCATTAGTATTAAATGCAGAAGAAAAAATTATAGAAATTGAATATAACTTATTCATGGAAATAAAAGAAGAAATTAAAAAAGAAATATTCAATTTAAAAGCAAATGCAAAAATGTTATCTGAAATTGATGCAATAATAAGTTTAGCTACTATTGCAGATGAATTATCATTAGTAAGACCGACTATCATCGAAGAAAATAGAGTAGAAATATTAGAAGGTCGTCATCCAGTAGTAGAAAAAGTATCAAATAAAGAATATGTATCTAATGATTGTTTTATGGATGAACAAACAAATACATTATTAATTACAGGTCCTAATATGAGTGGTAAATCAACATATATGAGACAATTAGCAATAATTATAATAATGGCTCAAATAGGATCATTTGTACCTGCAAAGAGTGCAAAATTACCTATATTTGATAAAATATTTACTCGTATAGGAGCCTCAGATGATTTAGTCTCTGGAGAATCGACATTTATGGTTGAAATGATGGAAGCTAAAAACGCAATAACTAACGCTACTGATAAATCATTAATATTATTTGATGAATTAGGTAGAGGAACAGCAACATATGATGGTATAAGTTTAGCACAAGCTATTTTAGAATATGTTAATAAAAAAATAAAATGTAAAACATTATTTAGTACACACTATCATGAATTAACTGCATTAGAAGATATGAATGGTATTAAAAATGTTCACGTTGAAGCTTATGAAAAAGATGGAGATGTTACATTCTTACATAAAGTAAAAGAAGGCGCAATAGATAAAAGTTACGGTATTCATGTAGCAAAAATTGCAGGAATGCCAAAAGAACTACTTGAAAGAGCTCAAAATATTTTAACAAGTTATGAATCAAGCAACAAAAATATAAAAATAAGCAATACCGAACAAGTAGCATTCAATTTTGACCAAGAACCAGAACATAATGAAGTACTAGATAGATTAGAAGAAATAGATCCATTAAAATGTACTCCAATGGATGCAATTAATTTACTATATGAATTAAAGGAGTTATCAAAAAAATAATATGTATAATGATGAATATTTTTATGGAATAACTGATACACTTCATTTCAATGTATATGCTTCATTATTAAAAGATCATATAAAAAAAGAAGAAAGATGTGTAATTAAGGTATTTAAAAAAGAAGATGAAATAGTAGTTATTGAAACTTGTAGTTTTAAAAGTGTAACATTATTAGATACCAGAAAAGATAAAAATAGCGACATAATGGAAATGGATTTAATCTTCTTAAAAACATTAGAACGTTATGTATCTGATTATGAAATTGAAGATATGCATTATGAGCAAATTGAAGGTATAGGTTCATGGTATAAAGTTAAAATACCAGGATATAATCCTAATGAAAAACTATTAAAACCATTCTTCTTAAAAAAGAAAATAAAAAAAGAAGATTTGAATAAATATTGTAATACAAAAGAAGAATTAGAACATTTAAATAAATTCTATGACATAACAAAAGGTTTAATAAAATTTACTAAACCAAACAAAGTAAAGGAATTATTTGACAAAATATATGAGTAGGTGATTAAATGAAAATATATAATTCGCAATCAAACCCATCAATGTATATTGAGGATTATGGAAGAAAGGTTGTAGAAGTAAACCCTACCACAATTAATAACCAAAACTTAAAGTTACAAAAAGAAGATAAAAAAAAGAAAACTATAAAAAAATCTAAAAATAGCACATCATTTCATGAGATATTAGTAGATGATATGGAAAAATTAGGTATGTCAGAGAATGAAATAGGGAAAGTTTTAAAGAAAAAGTTATAAAAACTTTTGAAATAGAATAATAATATGTTATAATGTCGAAAGAGGTGCATAACTATGGGGAAAACTAGAAGTGAGCTAAGAGAAACTGCAATGGTAATTCTTTACCAAATTGATATTTTAAAAAGTCAAAAAGTAGATTTTAATGTTGAAAGTTTAATATCAGATAATTTAGAAATAGATAATGAATTCGTACGTAATATTGTATATGGAGTTATTACTCATGAAAATGAAATTAACGAATTAGCAAATAAACATATGAAAGATTGGACTATTGATAGAATTGATAAAACAGGAGCAGCTATTTTAAAAATAGGTATTTATGAAATATTATATGATGAAGAAACTCCTAATATTGTAGCAATCAATGAAGCAATTGAACTAGCAAAAAAATACAGTGATGATAACGTAAGAAAAATTATTAATGCTGTTTTAGATAAAATTAACAATGAAAACTAATACTATGTATTAGTTTTTTTATTTACAAAAATTATTAATTAAATTATAATTATATATAGAGTAGAGGTGTGTATTATGAAAGTAACCAAAAGAATATTTTATGTAATGTTAGCAGTATTACTATTACCTATAGTTGCTAGTGCTAAAGGATTATTAACTAATCTAGAAGTAGAAGGAATTGAACCATTAAGTATGACAAAAAGTACTTATAATTTAACATTAACTACAACACTTGATTATGTTAATATAGTTGCAACTCCAGCAAACGAAGGTGTAACAGTTACAGGAGCTGGAAAACAAACTGCTACAGAAGGACCAAATACATATACAATTACAGCAACAGATGGAAAAGATGCAGAAACTTATACAATAAATGTTAATGTTGTTAAAGGTGATGCAAATGTAGATGAAATTAAAGGAAATCCAAATACAGGATCATTCTTACCAACTTCATTAGTATTACTTGCATTGTTAGCAATCGCTATGGTTATATTAAATAAAAGAAAAATTTTTAACATTTAAGAACTTAAAAAAGTTCTTTTTTTATGCAATAAAAAAGAGCAATTATATTGCTCTATAAATATCCTTATTTTTATATGGATTTTTAGGATCAATCTTATCAGTAAATAAAATACCATCTAAATGATCTAATTCATGTTGAAAGCAAACAGCTAATTCTTCACGAACTCTTATAGTATAAGGTTTACCATATTCATCATAAGCTTCAACAGTCATTCTAGCATGTCTAGGAACAATTCCACATGTAGGACGATTAACGCTTAAACATCCTTCGCCTTCGCCAATATAAACCATTTCTTCAGAAGTACTTTTAACTTTAGGATTAATTACAACATATCTATCAAATTTGCCTTCTTCTGATTCATAAACAATAACAAAAATCCTTTTTGCAATACCAATTTGAATATAAGAAAGTCCCATACCAGCTCTTAAATCATATTTTTCTCTAATATCTTCAATTTGAGACATTTCTAAATAATCCATTAAATCATGAATTCTATCAATTTCTTTTTGATCTAATGGTAATTCAATATCAGTACTTTTTTGATGTAATCGTTTATCTTTTTCATCTAAAATTACCACTTTAGGTAATTTCTTTGGAAGTTTTCTTTCGCTCATATATATCACCTGCTTGTTAATTTTATCAAAAATAAGTAAAAAAGACAAATTTTAAAAACAAAAAAGTCTATATTTAGACTTTTTTTTACACTAATTATTATTAAAGTTCCAACCAGCACCAATAATTATAACTAATAGAATAAATAATACAATCCAAATAGCAGCACCAATACCACCATTATTTGTATATCCTACATAGCCACATTGTGGCATAGCATTATAGTTACCATAGTAACCATTATTTCCATAATAATACATATTAAACCTCCTTATATATCTATTATATTTTATTAATTACTGTCTAATTTTGACACAAAAGTATTATTTATATTAAAAATTCTAATAGTAATTATTATCTTTATGATAAAATTATAATAGGAGTGAGAAACATGAAGAATAATTATTCAAAAATGAATTTCGGTTTATTAATAATAATGATTATATTTTCAATATTTGGATTAATTATGATCTTTTCAGCATCATCAATAGCTGCTGTATTAAGATATCAAGTTTCATCAAATCACTTTGTTATAAGACAATTAGTTAGTACAATAGGTGGATTCATATTAGGATTCATCATAATGGCTATTCCTACAAAACAATATAGATTTTTTAGTAAAATATTAATTTATGGTATGGCTTGTTTATTAGCATTCCTATTTATTGGTGGAGTTGCTGGTGGTGGAGCACAAAGTTGGTTCGATCTAGGTGCAGTTAATTTCCAACCATCTGAATTTGGTAAATTATTTATAATTATATATTTAGCAGTTTCATACAACAAAATGTCTGGCAAAAAGAAAATAAATGCATGGCAATTATTAAAACCATTAATTCCAGTAGTATTAATATTTTTCTTAGTAGCTGCTCAACCAGACCTTGGTGGTGCTGCAATCATTGGAATTATTACATTTATGATTTATACATCAATACCATATGCGACTAAACAAAAAAGAAAATTAACATTAATCGGTTTAGGAGCGATAGCAGTTGGTGCAATAGTAGTATTACTATTCCAACCTAAATTATTACAATCATATCAAATGAGACGTATTCTAGACTTCCAAAGACCTTGTGAAAGATACAGTGAAGAAACAGGTTACCAAGTATGTAATGGTTATATAGCAATAAAAAATGGTGGTATTTTTGGAGTAGGATTAGGAAAATCAACACAAAAATATTTATATTTACCAGAAGCTCATACTGATTTTATATTCCCTATAATATGTGAAGAATTAGGTATTATAGTAGCAGTCGTAATTCTAATATTATACTTTATAATGTTATATATAATATTAGGAATAGCAAAAGAAACAGACAATATAAGAAATAGTATTTTAGCTTATGGTGTCTTTGCATACTTATTATCACATATACTAATAAATTTACTTGGAGTATTAGGTTTAATTCCATTAACAGGAGTTCCATTACCATTCTTAAGTTATGGTGGTACATATAATTTATGTATACTAGTAGCTTTATTCATAGTAGAAAGAGTTAGTATTGAAAATAAATTAGATAAACAAAGAAGAAAAATAGAAAACTTATAAAAAGGAAATCCATATATTAATCTTTAACATATAGTTAGAGGAGATGAAAATATGGATTTTTTTAATGAAATAAAATATAACACAATTTTAGTAATAGTAAATATAGTATTATTACTAATCTTATCTTTCACCACAATATATATCATAAATAAAAAAGAATATATTATAGAAAATAATACAGAAACAGAAGAAGTAAAAGAAGAAATAATATCATCAGATATAAGTATTGAAGAACAAAAAGATAATATATTCATTGATATAAAAGGAGCAGTTAAAAATCCAGGAGTATATGAAGTTGAACACAATTCAAAAGTAATAGATATAATAAATATAGCAGGTGGATTAAAAACGAATGCTAATACAAAATATATAAATCTTAGTAAAAAATTAATAAATGAATCAGTCATATATATTTATACAAACAACGAAATAAAAGAATTAGCAAGCGAAAATAAAAAACCAATTACCGAATGTAAATGTCCAACAGAAAACATCACAACATGTGTGGAAAACAAAGCTAGTATAATAGAAGTCGGTGAACAAACAGAAATAAAAAATAGTAACCAAAAACAAGAAGAAACAAAAACAGAACTAAAAGAAGATAATACATTAGTAAATATTAATAAAGCAGATAAAACAAAATTAACATCAATATCAGGTATTGGAGATGCAAAAGCAAACGCCATAATTAAATATAGAGAAGAAAATGGAAACTTTAAAACAATTGAAGATATAAAACAAGTATCAGGAATAAGCGATTCACTATATGAAAAAATTAAAGACTATATTACAGTCTAACTATCTATATATATTTATTATTGTAATAACAATATTGTATTCAGTATATTATATAAAAATAATTGATCATAAAAGTATATATAAAATAAACGATAATAATTTTAATCTAACAATAAAAGATATCAAATATAACGGAAATAAAATAACATTAAAATTAAGTGGAAAAGAGCCATTAATAGGAACATTTTATGTAGATAATATAAATGAATTAGAATACTATAAAAATAATTTAGAATACGGTCAAAAAGTAGAAATTAAAGGGGAATTAAACAAATTAAAAAATAATACAATTCCTAATACATTTAATTATAAAAAGTACTTATATTACAATCATACATTTTATAATTTAAATATAAATAAAATTAAAATAACAAAAAAACCAAATAAAATATTTACTATAAAAAATAAACTATATAAAAGAATTATAAAAATAGATAAAAAAGGATATATAAATGCATTTATATTAGGTAATAAAGATAATATAGATACAGATATATATAACAAGTATCAAATATGTGGTATATCACATCTATTTGCAATATCAGGTATGCATATAGGTTTAATAAGTTCGATATTATTACTATTATTAAAAAACACAAACAATATAATAAAGTATACAATAGTAGATATTATTTTATTATTATATTGCTATATATTAAATTTTCCAGCATCACTATTAAGATGTACTACATTTTATATAATAAATAGTATAAATAAATTATTTAAATTAAATATAAGTACATTAAAAATATTTATAATAACAATTTCATTAATAATTATACATAATCCATTTATTATATATAATACTGGTTTTCAATTTAGTGCTTGTATAGTATTTGGAATAATATATTATAGTAACATAATAAAAGGAAACTATATTATTAAATCAATAAAACTTAGCACAATTACATTCTTATTTAGTTTACCAATATCATTATCATCATTTTATTCAATTAACTTATTTAGTATAATTTATAATTTATTTTATATCCCTTATATAACATTAATCGTCTATCCATTAAGTATAATTACATTATTAATTCCACAAATATTTCCAATACTAAATATATTTATAAATATATTAGAAAATTCAGTATCATTACTATCAAATATAAAAGTATCAATACTATATTTAAATCTTAACATATACGAAGTTATTGTATTTTATTTAATATTAATCATTACCAAAAAGAATATTAAATTAATAACTATAAATATGTTAATAATTATCGTAGATATATTATTACCATTTTTTGACTCTAACTGTTATATATATTTCTTCGACGTACAGCAAGGTGATAGTTCTTTGATAATAAAACCTTACAGAAAAGAAGTAATATTAATTGATACAGGAGGAATATCTACTTACCAAAAAGAAGAATGGCAAAAAAGAAAAGAAGTAAAAGTATCAGATAATTACATTCAATTTATGCATAGTATCGGAATAAATAAAATAAATTATATAATAACAACACACGGAGATTTCGATCATTGTGGTGATGTAACTAATATATTAGAAAAAATGAATGTAAAAGAATTAATATTTAATAATGATTCGTATAACGAATTAGAAAAGAAAATAATAAATCATAAAAAAATTAAATATACTAAAAATCCAGATAATATTTCAAATATAAAAATATATAATACAAATAAATATGATAACGAAAATAATAATTCAAACGTCATACTGTTAAATATATATAATAAAAAAATATTATTTACAGGAGATGCAGGAATAAATAGAGAAAAAGATTTAATAAAAGAAAAGAACCTAAAAAACATAAATATATTAAAAGTAGGTCATCATGGATCAGATACATCTTCAAGTGTTGATTTTATAAAGTATACAAATCCGAAATACAGTATTATAAGTGTCGGGGAAAAGAATAGATATGGTCATCCAAAAGATAAAGTATTAGAAAATCTAAAAAAAAGTAAAATATTTAGGACAGATATAGATGGTAGTATTGAGATTATAATAAATAAAAACAGACTTAATATAAAAACATATCAGCCATAAAATACAATTATTATATATATTATGAGGATAAATTTAACATAAAATAATTTATATGATACAATTCAAACAGGAGCTGAAAAAAATGAAAAATATTAATACTCCAGAAGACATATTATATTTTATGGAAAATATTAATTATGGATATATCGAAGAATCAGGAGAAATACACATTAATAATTTAAAAGGATTTAGAAGAAATTATAGAACATTAAGTATTGAAGAAACACTAGAAAAGAAAATTGGTACATGTATAGAACAAGTATTTTTAATGCATCATTTACTTGATACAATAGGAATAACTAATAAAATGTTTTGTACAAGAATATATGAAACAGGAGATATAGATGAAGAACAAGAAGAACATATGCATTGTTTCATATTATATTATGACGAAAAAGGAGTTCACCAAATAGAACATCCAAATCAAGAAAGAAAAGGAATATACGACTTCATCGATGAAAAAACAGCAATCGAAGAAATAAACAAAATATATTTAGAAATGTCTGAAGGACAACCAAGACCAGTAACAGAATTTTTTGAAGTGACGCCAGGACTTACATTTAAAGAGTTTAATGATTATATTAATTCATTAGATAATAAAAAAACATTTAATAAATAATCAATAACATAAATTAAAAATTAAACATATAATATAGTACAATATATATTGTTTAGATATATTTAAAAAGAGATATAATATCTCTTTTTATCATGTTATAATAATTAAAGGTGGTTATATGGATAATATATATTTAATTACAGGTAATAGTTATTATTTAATGGAAGAAGAAATAAATAAAATAGTAGGTGATAATATTTGTAGTACATTCGATCTTAATACTACAGAATTATCAGACATATTAGAAGAAGCTAATTATTTTAGTTTATTCGATGAAAAAAAATATATGGTAGTTAAATCTGCTGATATATTTACAACAAATTATAAAACTAGAGGTAAAGCAAAAAAAGTATTAGAAAAAGTTAATAAAAACCAAGACTTAGATGAAGAAGAACAAGAAATACTTGAAGAATATAATAAAAAATTTAAGCCAATAGAAGAGTATTTAAATAATAGTAATCCAAATACAGTAATAATATTTTCATCATACGGAAAACCAGATAAAGGAAAAGAAATAACTAATATAATAAAAACAAAATATAAAAATATCGAAATAGCCGACTTAAAACCAGATGAAATAAAAAAAAGAATAACAGAATTTCTAAAAAAAGATAAATATACAATTGATGATAAGTGTTTAACTCACATATTAAAAGTTTGCAAAAACAATTACGACTTATCATTAAATGAAGCCAAAAAATTAGAGTTATATTATAACAAACCGACTAAAATTAATATTGATGACGTTATTGCAATTACAAGTTCATCTCTAGAAGATAACAATTTTAAATTTGTAGATACTATAATGAGCAGAAATATAAAAGAATCATTTAAAATATATGATGACTTAATGATACAAAAAGTAGCTCCAATAATGATTTTATCAATGTTAGCAAAAGAAATAAGAAACACTTTGATTATTAAAAGATTAATGAAAAACTATAATAAACAAGAAATAATGGAAATGATGGAAATAAAATATCCATTCCAATATGATAAATATGTAAATTATACTTATCAATTTAAAGAAAAACAATTAGAAGATTATTTATTATACTTATGTGATAATGATTACCGAATAAAAAGAGGTAAAATAGGGGATAAGTTAGCATTACAATTATTTATAATGAAAATATGTGAATAAAAAAACTAGATATTGTTATCTAGTTTTTAATATGTCATTTATTTTATCAGTATTTTTAAAGTTTAATTTAGCTATTTCTTCTAAAATATCTTTTCCGTATTTTTTTACTAAAGTAGCACCAACTTCATCAACCATAGTTCCAGCACCTAGTGGAATTTCTATATTAAATCTATCATTTAACTTTTTCATTTCTACTAAGAAAGTATATCTACTAATAATTGAAGAAGCAGCAACAGAATAACATTGATCTTCAGCTTTAGTCATAAATGTAATATCTTTAACTAATTCAGGAACTCTTGCTAAATGAGCATAATAACTTTTAGGTGGTTCAAATTGATCTACAACAACTTTATTACAATTTATTCCATCTTTCTTAAGAACTGAAAGTAAGCATTTATTATGTAATATAGCTTTAACTTTATTCATATTCATATCAGTACTATGATATGCATTATATTCTTTATTACTCAATACAATTGTAGTATGAGGAATTTCCTTTAAAATTTTAGGAGCAATTTCCTTTATTTTATCATCAGTTATTTTTTTAGAATCTCTAACACCTAAAGAAGCCATAAAATCAAATTTATCTTTTGGTACATATGATGCAGTAACAACTAAAGGTCCAAAATAATCTCCAGTACCAACTTCATCAGATCCTACAGATGATTCATTAACAAATACTTTCTTTTCATCTTTTTCCTTTTTATCCTTTTCTTTAGGAGTTGTATCAATAATATTATTATTTAAAATACGTTCTTGTTCAGTCCAAAAAGAAGCTTCTATATCAGCACCAATACCTTGAAACATAACTTTTCCAGATTCATATAATGTTGTAACACAGTCAAAATCCTTAACTTGAAATATAGCATATGGAGGAGTCTTATCACACTTCATATCTTCATAATGTTTAATCATCATTTCTTTAATATTATCACTGACTTTAAATACTATTGTAACTGGTTTAAATTTCTTTTCCATGTATACACCTCTCAAGTAATATATTAGCACATTTTCCTTTAATTTTCATTATTAATATACTATAATTATATTAGGAGAGTGAACATATGAATTTATTAAGTTTAACATTTAGTACACCAGCAGAAATTATTACAAATGTAGTAATTATAGCATTTATTGTACTAGGTATTTTTTCAGGAATTAAGAAAGGATTCTTAGAAAGTAGTGTAAGATTTATTGGAACAATTATAGCATTAGTATTTGCTTATGCATTAAAAAATCCATTATCAGTATTTTTATATACACATCTGCCATTCTTTAAATTAACAGGAATATTTAAAGGTGTTACAGCATTAAATATAGTAATATATGAATTAATAGCATTTATGATAGTATTTTCAATTATGATGCTAATAATTAATATAGTAGTAAAAATAACAGGTCTATTCGACAGAATATTATCATTTATTTTATTATTCGGATTACCAAACAAAATATTAGGTGGTATAGTTGGATTCATTGAGTCAATAATAGTACTATACTTTGTTTGTTTCATATATACATTTGGTGTAAGTTTAGCTGGAGCATCAAGACCAACAACATTAGTTGATGATATAATGAATATTCCAGTATTAGAAAGGACATTTGGAGATTCATTTAATAGTATTACAGATATTGCTACTTTAGCTCAAGATTATGAAAGTATAAATGATAAAGACGAATATAATCAAAAAGCATTAGAAACATTGATGAAATACGATATTATTACATGTGAAAATGCTAAAGCTTTAATAGAAGATGGAAAAATTGAAGTACTAAACAAAGACGAAATAATGAAAGTATGTGAAAAATAATGATTAAAATTTTAGAAAATGAAAATTTTGAAGAAGTTATTAAAGAAGGCAAATGGTTAATTGATTTTAGTGCAATATGGTGTGGTCCATGTCGTATGATAGAACCAATACTAGAAGAATTAAGTGATAAATATAATATTCTTAAAGTAGATGTAGATAAACACAGTGACATAGCTGCAAAGAATGGAATAATGAGTATTCCTACATTAATTGTATATGAAAATGGTAAACAAAAAAACATATCAGTTGGATTAATATCAAAAGATCAAATAGAAGATTTACTTAAATAAAAAAACGGAATTAATTTCCGTTTTTTTTCAATACAAGAGAATAATCTCCCATCATTTTATTTCTAGAATTAATCTTATTAATATATTCTCTAGATTCAAAAGAAGCTATTAATTTATCAGTACCATATACAATATCTACTGAATTATCAAGATTAATAATAATATACCAATCTTCACCTAAAATAAGATTTTTAATAAAGTAATTATCTTTAATTAAATGATAATTTTTTCTTTCTTCAGTATCTAAAGTATTATTTTTAATACAAGATAAAGCTTTAATTCTATTAACTCTAGCTAAAACACTTTCATCAATTTCTTCTGCAATAAATTCTTCAACTTCAGCTCTTGGTCTTTCATAACTTGCTTTTTGATCTAATAATGAAATATCAGAAGGTCTATCAATAAATTTGAAATCTCTTGAACATAACATTACAGCAGGGTAGTGATGACCAAAATCTGTAGTGAATGATCTGTTAGGATTCACAACAACTTCTTGAAGCATTTGTTCCTCAGTAGCATCATAAGTATGAACAAATTCTTGCCAATCATCTTCATATATATTAATTGGTTCACGAATGTTTTTAGTATCTATTTCATAATATTTATCATCAAAATATGAATTTTCTAGAATACCTGCTTTATTACATACAACAAAATCTATAGGACATTCATCGCCAGTTGTAATTTCAATAACCTTTTTAGACATTGTTTCAACTAATGCAACAACAGATTTCATAGTTTCAAATTCCTCACGATTTTCAGGAATAACTTTATTACCGGCCAATCTAATACCATTAATCATTAAAGCATTATTTCTTCTAAAACATGTAGCTCTCGCAATGAATTTACCTTCTTTATCAAGTATTTTAATAACAAATCCATTTTTATTTAATAAAGAGTAATAGAAAAAGTCATTTTCATTAACTGATAAAAAGAAACATGTTTGAGTATCTATACCACTAGTAAAAATAGCAGGTTCATTATTTTTATATCTAAATAGTGATAATTTATCATTTTTAACGCCAACTTTATAAGGTAAACTACTTTTATCAATATATTCAGTTCTATAGCTTAAATCAACTGCTTTACGTAATCTTTTTCTTATATCTTCATCAGTTACTTTAACACCTGAAAATTGATTATAATTGATTATCTTACTTACAACATCAATTCCTAATAAACCAATAGTAAATTCATCTGCATAATCATATAAATTAGCTTTTCTAATTATATCTTGAAGATTATTAATATTAATATCTTCATTTTTAACACAAGCATATATAGATTGGAAATTATTTACAATTCTTGCTATAACATGTAAATCAATATTATCAGAATAATAAGACCATAATAATCCTTTTTCATTTAATAATAATTTTAATTGTTTAAATGCATCATCAGTTAATTCTGAAATTTTCTTTTGATCAATAGCACTCATAAGATTATTAAATTTATCAGTATTAATCCAACATCTTGTATCTATATAACTTGAATTATTTTTAGCAGATAAAGTATCTATATCTACTGTTTTTTTAACATAACTATTAAATGATTTATAACTACGATACAAAATTCTAATAATTTGCTTAATAATAGCTAATTGTTCTTCATATTCTTTAGCCATAATTTTATTATTTGGACTAGTTTTAATCATAGAGAATTCAAAATCAAATCTACCATCTTCATAAACATTTAAAATAGTTTTACTTTTAGCCATTAGTACAACAATTTCTTCAATGAATTTCATTGAGCTTTGGTTAAATAAAACTTTAAAAGAATCAGTAAATGCTTTAGAAAGATTTTCATTATTTGCTCTTTTATTAGCTTTTTCATTAATAAATGATGCAATAATACTTTTTTCTTCAAGACTTAAATCTTTAAACTTATCATTTAATAAAGATTCATAATTTAATTTTAATCTTTTAAATTCTTTATAAGCAAGAGTAGATGCATAACCTTCTGGTTGTTTAATACCAAGGATATCACTAATTTCTTTTACAGAATTTTTAGAGAAAGTTGCATTAATAACATCTTCTAATGATTTATTTGTAACATCTACATGTAATTTTTCAAATATTAAATCACCAATATAATTTTTTAAATAAGTATCATTAATAATCACTTTGATATATCTATCATAAGAAACATTATTACTTTCAACTTGATCAACAATAACTGATTTATTATATTCTGTCATCTTACCAGCAGTAACTTTTTTGATAAAATTTTCTTTATAATAAGAAGTAAATTTTCTAATAATATCTTTTAATCTTTGACTAAACTCTAATACATCTTTAGAAGGATTTTTATTGCCTTTATTAATTTCATTTAATAATTGAACAAAATCATGTTTATCTATAGCCATAACATCACATATAAGTTCAATTTCAAAGTTGTATTTTTTAACAGTAGCAAGTACAGAAGTAGTTTTCATTTCATTTTCTAAAACAGTATAAAAATTTCTTGGAATACCATTATCATTTAAGATAAATTCTTCATATTTCTTTTGTGCATAATAATTTAAAGTTCTTCTAAAAATATCATATTCCATAGTAGGTATAATACAGAATAATTCGCGCATTTTATTATCAGTAACATTAGAACTAACTGATTCAATAAAACGACTGTTATAATCTTCAATTACTTGTTTCATAAAACACACCCCTTTAATTGCATAAAATTTTACCAAAATACCGAAAAATCGTCAAATTTAGCCTATATTTGTTATAATCTAAATAGGTGATAAAAAAATGGAAACAAAAGATAGTATTTATAGTAGAAGAAGTATAAGAAAATATAAAAATACAATAATAGATGAAAATATATTAATTGAAGCCATAAAAGCAGGTACAAAAGCACCTAGTGCACATAATTACCAGCCATGGAAATTCAAAATCCTATCAATAAAAGAAAAAGATATAATTGCAGATGAATTAATAAATAAAACAAAAGATATTCAAGGATCAACTGGTCCTCATACTGCAGAAATAATAAAGAATTGCCCCAATTCAATAATGATATATTACGATGATAATAATGAAAATAGAGACTTAAATATAATTAGTATCGGAGCATGTATAGAAAACATAATATTATATTTAAACGATTTAGGATACGGAACATTATGGGTAGGTAATACTAATGATATTAAAGAAGAAATAATTAAAATAACTAATGTCAATGCAGAGCCAATATCAATGATATTAGTAGGAGAAAAGGACCAAGATCCGCATGAAAGACCAAGAAAAGAATTAGAAGATGTTATAATAAAATAACTCGAGAGTAATCTCGAGTTATTTTATTCTTAAAGTAACAAATTCCATAGATTCAATATATGAATGAATTTTATCTAATGTAGTATCTCCAGGACACGCATATAAATCATATTCAAAAACAATAGGACCATCATATTTATATAATTTTAATAATGTAATACCTTTAATAATTTCATTCCAATATTCATCATTTTTAAATATAGGTTTATGGTCGAATCCTTGACTATATTCACCATTATGAGTATGAATATGAATATTAGTTAGAAGAGGAATCATATTCTCATCAATATCAGTAATTTTTCCATAATCAGCAATAACATGACCAATATCATAAGTACAATATATATTCTCATTATTAAATGCAATAGGTGTAATTTGTTCTAAATCTAATCTATCGTCATCATAAGTATCATTTAAATTTTCTAAACTAATAATTGTTTTGCTATTATCAATCTTTTCACTTAATTCATTTAAATAATTAGTAGTAAGTATAATACTTTCATCATTATCTTTCCCAGTAACTGAATGTAATACAACATTAATTTTATAACCAAGTTCATCACTAATAGAATATAATTCTTTAAAAAAATTAACTTGTGTATCAATATCTAATGATGAATTTCCATGTACTTGAAAAAACATATCATTTTTTGAACATTCAAAAGCTAATTCTTTTAAATAATTTAATTCATCATTATCATTATAATTGATTGATATTTCAAATCCATCTATCAATTCAGATTTACTTTTAACTATTTCGATTAAATCTTTAGGACTATATTCCATAAATTTTCTATTAATTGACATTATCGATTTCATTATTCTTCATCTCCTGTAATAGCTTTATTAGCAGCATCAACATATGCTCTTAATAATCCACCAGCACCTAATTTAGTACCGCCAAAATATCTAACTACAGCAACTAAAGTATTCGTCATATTTTTTCTTTCAATTATATTATAAATAGGTAAACCAGCAGTATTAGTTGGTTCCTTATCATCAGATTTACCAGCTGTATTATTAAGTTTATAAGCATAAGGAATATGTCTAGCTTTTTTATGCTCTTCTTTTAAACTATTTAATATTTCTTTTACTTCATCTTGAGTTTCTACTTCATAATAATAACCAATAAATTTAGATTTTTTAATTTCTATTAAAGATTTATTTATTAATTTCATAATTATCCCTCTTTTTTATTATAACATTAACTCATTTTA
The DNA here is from genome assembly GCA_016296185.1 of Bacilli bacterium. Lineage (GTDB taxonomy): Bacteria > Bacillota_I > Bacilli_A > RF39 > UBA660 > Coprovivens. Next base: position 38,206 of record JAEDJT010000004.1, on the reverse strand, counting down.
TGATATAATTTTTTTATCATAAGTTTACTAAAATAAAGAGGGATAAAATGAAAAAAAGAGTAATATTAATTATATTTTTATTATTTCCATTCATTGTAAATGCAGAAACAATTCCTAATCAATATGATTATGATGTAATTACAAGTGAAGATACATATATATATGACGAAGATGGTCAAGAATTAACAGAAATTCCTGCTGAAACAGAATTAATTATAGATTCAGAAAGATATATAAATGATAACCAATATGGAATAACAACATATGAAAATAATACTGGATATATATTACTTAATAAAGTAAGCATGAAAACTAAAAAAATAAATGTAAATACTCTTGATATAAAAGAAGAAAAAAAGATTATTACATTAGCTGAAACAAAAATATATAAAGGTCCATCAATTAATTATGAAGAACTAGAAGAAGGCATTCCTAAATTTCAAGAATTAACCACTAAATATTATGATGACGTATGGGCTTATATTGATTTTAACGGAGTTTCAGGATGGATATATACATATACAGATAAATACAATGTATATGACAATATTGCATCTGTAGGACAAGTAGAAAAAGAACAAAAAGAAATATTAGTAGCAGAAAAAATGGAATTATATAGTTCTCCGATTACAGAAACTAAAAGCGAAACCGAAGTAGAACAAAATCAAACATATTTTTATAAATATTATTACAACAATAAAGGAAATAGATATATTTATATAGAAAAAGACAATATAAAAGGTTGGCTTGAAGATAAAACAGGAACTTCAGAAGCAAAAATTGCAATAAATAAAGGTTGCGAATCATTATATGCAATAAATAACTCGACAATTTTGTATACAACATTCAACGATTTAACTAGTAAATCATCATATAAGATATTACAAGGCCAAGAACTAAAAGTATTATATACTGCAACATTAGATAATGGCCATGAATGGTATTACGTTCAATACTTAGGTAAAAAAGGATGGATAATTGGATCTACAAGCGACAATACTACACAGCAATCATTTGCTTTTTATCAAGGCACTTCTTATAAATATAGAACTAATAATGACTTACAAATGTATGATAATCCAGGTGGGGAAAGCATTAATAAGACAATTAAAAAATCTACTACTTTTGAAGGTTCATATATTTATAATTTATATGGTGAAAGATGGATATATACCGAATATGATGGTGAAAAAGGTTGGATAAAAGGAACTGGTTTAACTACAACAACATCAGTAGAAAAATGTTTAGAAATTAAAGATTCAGAATCAGATACTATTGTTTATACAGGAACAGAAGAAAAAGAAGAACAAAACGCACCTAAACAAGAAGTAAAAAAAGATAATATTAATTTAATTCCTAAATTAATATTTGTTCTAATTATTATTATTGGATTAGTATACGTTTATATTAAAAAAGTAAAATCAAAAAAATCAATTAATAAAAATCAAGAAGTTCAAAATAATGGAACACCATTACCAATCACTGAACCAGTTGTACCAACACAACAACCTCAACCAGTTGTAGTGCCAATTATACAACAACAAGCAACACCTGTAGTAGCACAGCCAATTCAAACACAACAAGTACAAGTTAAGCAAACTACGCCAGCACAACCAGTCATTCAACAACAAACGCCTGTACAAAATATTCCGGTACAACAACAAGCTGTCCCTGCGACTCCTGTAGTTACACAACCAGTTGCACCTGTACAACCTGAAGTTAAAATAGAACCTATAGATGGTATTGTAAATACAGTACCAATTGAAGATAATGATGATTTTACACCTAATTTCACAGAGAATAATCAATTTGTAGAAAAAGTAAAAAATGATGTAAAAGATTACAACAACAATTTATAGTTTACTAATTATGTGTTAATATAAGAACTGATTTATTTAAATCAGTTTTTAATTGTCTTATAATATTAAAAAGAGGTGATAATATGTATAATATATTATTTGTATGTTATGGAAATATATGTAGAAGTCCAATGGCTGAAATGATATTCAAAGACTTAATATATAAAAATAATAAAAGATATATGTTTACATGTGCATCTCGAGCAACAAGTATGGAAGAATTAGGAAATAATATGTATCCTAAGGCAATAAATAAATTAATTGAAAAAAATATTAATATAGAAAGTCATATAGCTAAACAAATAAAAAAAGAAGATTATAATTCATATGATTATATAATAGTTTTTGAAGAAAGAAACAAACAAGACGTTTTAAGAATAACTAACGGAGATCCAGAAAATAAAATACATTTAATAATGGAATTTACAGACACACCAAAAAATATAGACGATCCATGGTATACAAATGATTTCGAAACATGTTTCAATGAAATAAATAAAGGTTGTATCGGATTATATGAAGAATTATTAAAAAGAGGTGTTAATAATGATAACTAGATTTAAAGATAAATTAGCATTAGTACCTCATAAACCAGGTTCATATCAAATGAAAGATAAAGATGGAAAAATAATATATGTAGGAAAAGCAAAAGATTTGCATAATAGAGTATCATCTTATTTTAATAGAGAACATACTGGTAAAACAGCTAAAATGGTTAGTTTAATTGATGATTTTCAATACATAGTTGCAAATAGCGAATTAGAAGCATTCATAATAGAAATAAATTTAATAAAAGAATTTCAACCTAAGTACAATATAATGTTAATGGATGATAAAAGTTATCCATATATAGAATATGTATCAGAGCCATATCCTATGTTAAAAGTATCAAGATACTTAAATATTAAAAAGAAAGATAAAAAATTATTATTTGGTCCTTATCCAAATGCATATGCTGCAAGAAGAATAGTTAATTTAATAAATAGATTATATCCATTAAAAAAATGCGAAGGTAAACCAAAAGATGTATGTCTTTACTATCATATTGGAGAATGTTTAGGATATTGTAAAAAAGATTATGATAAGTCTAGAATTCAAGAAATGGAAAACGAAATATTATCATTCTTAAGAGGAAACGACGAAATAATAAGAAATAAAATATTAGATAAAATTCAAATATATAGTGATACTTTAAATTTTGAAATGGCATTAGATTTAAAAAAAGAATTAGAATATATAGATATTGTATTATCAAAACAAAAAGTAGAACTTCATGATTTTGTAGACAGAGATGTATTCAGTTATTATATAAATAACGGATATTTATCAATTGAAACTTTATTTATACGTAATGGAAAATTATTAAATCATAAAAACACAATTTATCCATTAAGTTTAGATCCAATTGATGAAGTAGAATACTATATTGCAAATTTCTATAATAAACATGAAATACCAAAAGAAATATTAATTCCTGAAGAATTAGATGTAGAGCAACTAAAACAAATGGTAGAAACAAATATAGTAGTTCCGCAAAAAGGATTAAAAAAGCAATTAATAGATATGGCATATGATAATGCTAAACTAAATCTAGATAATAAATTTGAAGAATTACAAAGAGACGAATTAAGAACAAGTGGCGCTAACGATGAATTAGCAAAACTATTAAATATGGATTATATTCATAGAATAGATGTTTTTGATAACAGTAACTTATTCGGTGACTTCTCAGTATCAGGAATGGTTGTATTTATAGATGGAAAGCCAGCCAAAAATGAATATAGAAAATACAAAGTTAGTTTTGAAAAAAATGATGACTACAATACAATGAGGGAAATAATGTATCGAAGATATCAAAAAGCATTAGTTGAAAAAACTTCACTACCAGAATTAATTATTGTTGATGGTGGAGAAAAACAAATAATGGCTGCTAAAGAAATATTAGATATGTTACATGCAAATATAAGAATAGTTGGTTTAAAGAAAAATGATAAACATAGGACTAATGATTTAATTGATACAGATTTAAGTACAATCGAATTAGATAGAACAAGCAATTTATTTCATTATTTAACAAGAATGCAAGACGAAGTACATAGATTCACAATAACATATCATAGAACTTTAAGAAGTAAAGGATCTATAAGTAGTATTTTAGATGATATATCAGGAATAGGTGCAGTTAGAAAAAAACAATTAATAAAAAAATATGGAAGTGTAGCAAAAATTACAGAAGCTTCAATAGAAGAACTTCAAGAGATTATATCTGAAAATGTAGCAATAGAACTACATAATTATTTAATAAGTAAAAAAGAAGATAAATAGGAGGTGATTTTTTATGTATAATATAAAACCTATCAAAAAAGAATACGAAGATATTTATACTAAAGATTTTATAAATCCAAATACAGTTGTATTTTATATAAATAATGGTGATACTTTATATTTAAATGATGGAACATATGTATACAGAAACCAATTAATAAGATCAAATAATGGTTTTAAAACTTTTAGTCCTATATCAGGTACATTTAATATTAAAAAAGGTTTAATTATCATAAAAAATGACTTCAAAGAAAAGAGCAAAACAGGAAACAATGTTCTAGATGATATATTCAAATTAAAAAAAGAAGATATTTTAAATAGTATTGAAAAATATGGTTTACTATGTGATAACTATTTATTAAAAGATATATTTAATAAAAAATATAATTTATTACTATTAAATTTTACAAATAGTTTAGTAAATCATTATGGAAACAGAAGATTAGTAATAAGACACGCTAAAGAATTACTAGATACATGTGATTTATTAAGAAAAGAATTAAAAGTAAAAACAATAGTATGTTTCGATGGATTAGATAAAGAAATATGTAAATTAATAAATGGTATCGAAGGATTATATCCCAAATTAATAATTAATTATGTAGATGAATATTATCCATATACAACTAGTTTATTAATAAAAAAGAAATACTTAAAAGAATATAAAAACAAAATATTATATTTAGATACACTCACAACATATAAAATTTATAACGTATTAAAAAGAGGTATACAATCAGATCATAAATATATATCTATAACTGGAACAGGTATAAATAATGAAAAAATTCTAGTGAAAGTTAAGTATGGAACAACTATTTCAGAATTATTAAAAAAGATAGTTGGTAAAAATTATAAAAATTTTGATTATTATATAAATAATCCATTTACTAAAGAAAAAATAGATAACATTAACTATTACACAGTAGATGACGATATAGACGTTATATATGTAGAAAACAAAGTAAAACAAGTATCACATAATTGTATAAAATGTGGTAAATGTTTAGAAGTATGCCCAATACATATTAATCCTAGATCCAAAGATAAAAGTAAATGTATAAAATGTGGTTCATGCAATAGAGTATGTCCTTCAAATATTAACTTACTGGAGGTGACTAATCATGAATAGAATATTTAAATTAAATATATTATATTATTTGTCATTTATATTAATATCATTATCTAGAATCATAATAGGTAAGAGTATAACAGAAAACACATTATATCCATTATTAATCCTTTTAGGAAGTTATTTAATAGCTTTCATTTATTATAAACTGATAAAAAAAGAAAATTATTTCAATGTAATAAATACAACATTACCAGTATTAAACTTATCATGTTATTATTTTACAAATAATGTAATTATATCTCTAGTATTAATAGCAATATTATCAATATTATATAAATTCATAAAAATAAATTATATATGTGTATTTTATCTATTATATTTATACATATGTAATAAATTAAACTTAGACATAACATTAAAAGATAATGTTTTATTCTTAATAGGAAGTTATGTATTATTAATGACAAATGAATACTATAAAAGAGAAATAGCATTATTTACAGTAAATAGTTATGTATTAACAGCACTTATATTATACATTTCAAATATAGGCAATATTAATAATTTAACTAATATATTTTTTCAATCAGGAATTGTATATATAGCAGTAATAATAATATCTAACAACGAATACAGTCCTTTAACATTTATAGGAAAGGTCATTTATTCATTTATAATAGGTATAAGTTCATGTTTAATATTTAGTTTAACATCATATTACTATATTGAATTTATAATAATACTTGTAATAAACATAATATTACTAATTAAAAATAAAGACTTTACAGTATAATTTGTAAAGTCTTTTTTTATATAAAATATATTAATAAATAACTATGATAAAATTAAATTAAGAATGAAAGGAAAATAAATATGGCAACTAAAAAAGTAAGCAAAAAAACAACTAAAAAAAATATTGAAAAAGGAAAGAAATGGTCTAAATATAATACATTAAATACAATAATATTCTTTATATTACTATTATTAATGAATATCGTGTATTTAGAATATAACGCATACTATGTTGGATCTGCAGCAACAGAAGTAGAATTATATAATAAAACAGAAGAAGAAATAAAAGAAGAATTCAAAGAAGACAAAGATTTTACAAAAATCTATGATGGAATTAAAGAAAGCATCGAAGAAAGCAAAGAAGAATTAACAAAGTTAGAAGAAAATTCTGAAGATTATAAAAAGAAAGAATTAGAAATAAATCATGCTGAAAATAGTATAGTAAGATTATCATTATACAATATGTATATTAAAAAATTCTCATCATATGCTATTCAAGGAGCTGTAATAATAGATTTATTTGCAATGTTATTATATTTCTTAATAACTATGGCTATATTAAAAAACACTCGACTTTAAGAGTGTTTTTATTTATAATTATATAGATATTGGGGTGAAAAATATGGATATAAACTTATTTGATTATGAATTACCAAAAGAATTGATAGCTCAAACACCATTAGAAAAAAGAGATTCATCTAGATTATTAGTATTAAATAAAAACAATGGAAATATTAAACATGAACATTTTAATAATATTAAGAATTATTTAAAAAAAGGTGATGTATTAGTATTAAATAATACAAAAGTAATACCAGCAAGATTAATAGGTGAAAAAGAAGAAACTGGTGCAGTAATTGAATTATTATTACTTAAAGATTTAGGTAATGATACATGGGAATGTCTATCTAAACCAGCTAAAAGATTAAAAATTGGTACAATAGTTTCTTTCGGAGATGGATTATTAAAAGCAAAAGTAACTGAAAAATTTGACGAAGGTATTACACATGTTAAATTATTATATGATGGAATATTAATGGAAATATTAGATAAACTAGGTACTATGCCATTACCTCCATATATTCATGAAACATTACAAGATCAAGGAAGATATCAAACAGTTTATGCAAAACTACCTGGAAGTGCAGCAGCACCAACAGCTGGATTACATTTTACAAAAGAATTATTAAAAGAAATAGAAGAAATGGGAATTACAGTATGTTATGTAACACTTCATGTAGGATTAGGTACATTTAGACCTGTTGAAGAAGAAAATGTATTAAATCACAAAATGCATAGCGAATATTATCAAATGAATGAAGAAACAGCTAATATATTAAACAATGCTAAAAAAGAAGGAAGAAGAATTATAGCTGTAGGTACAACAAGTACTAGAACTCTAGAAACAATTGCTACAAATAATAACGGAATATTTAAAGCATCAAGTGGAGATACAAATATATTTATATATCCTGGATACGAATTCAAAGCAATTGATTGCTTAATAACAAACTTCCATTTGCCAAAAAGCACATTAGTTATGTTAGTTAGTGCATTAGCAGGAAGAGAAAATATATTAAATGCATATAAAGAAGCCGTAAATGAAAAGTACAGATTTTTCAGTTTCGGAGACGCAATGTTTATAACAAATGATGAAAAATAAAAAAAGACCTAAAGGTCTTTTTTTATTGTCCATTCACTAATAAACATATCAGGACAATATAATTCATGATATTTCTTTTCTATTTGAATTAAAAGAGGTTCATAAAAACCAAATCTTTCTATAAATATAGGTTTCATCTTTTTCATATTACAATGATCTTCATATATTTTATAAGCATCTAATTCAGGATCAATAACTAATATAAAAAATATAAATCTTTCAGCATTATTTCTTAATTTTAATATATCATTTTGAAATAAAATTGCATTAGAAGTAATAGCACTAGTATTATTACTTACAGAAGATAAATAAAACATAGCTGTATCAGAAACACGTTTAAAGTCTGTATCACTTATTTTATTAAAAGAATCATCTTTAAACATATTTAATAAATGACTTGTATAGTCTTTATTAATTTTAGTATTAAAATCAGTTTTCTTAAGAATTTTATTTACATAATCTCTTTCAAAAGAAATTATATCTGTATCAAAAAATCCAACATCACTTCTACATCTAGATTTGAATCCTTCAATTTGACTATTACGTTTATCATTTAAGAATTCTCTGTCAGGTAACTCAGCATCTAAAATCTCATCCTTAGACATTATTTCAGTATTTTCATAATTATCTAATATCTTACATTCAGGATCACAACATAGAATTAAAAATAATACCTTCTCATCGTAAGTTAATTCCTTACATTTAAAATTATAAAGTAAATATTGAATACAATCTAAATAATGAGATCCACGACTATCATAAAAATACATAGATTTATTATGTTCTTTAAAAAATTCTTCGAATTCAGGAATCATTTTATCAATAATTTCATCAATTTTTTCTTGAGTAACATTTTTCATTCTTTTATAATACATTTTCTTTTCAAAAAAAGTTTTCTTTATCGCTGTAACATCTTTAAAATATTTCATAATAATGCCTCCAAGTGATAGATATTATATCTATAAATAAACAATAATTCAAACACTTTTATTTATAAATTAACTATGATATAATCTATTTTACTGAAAGAGGTATGGCTATGAAAGTAAAATACAATTTATTACACGAAGAAAAAAATACAAACGCAAGATTAGGTACAATAGAAACCAATTATGGTACATTTGAAACTCCAATGTTTATGCCAGTCGGAACAGAAGCAACAGTTAAAACATTAAGTGTCGAAGAATTATATGATGTACACGCCGGAATAATATTAGCAAATACATATCATTTATGGTTAAGACCAGGAGAAGATATTGTAAATAAAGCAGGTGGATTACATAAATTTATGAACTATAAAGGCCCTATTTTAACAGATAGTGGAGGATTCCAAGTATTTAGTTTAGCAAAACCAAAAGATATAACTGAAGAAGGAGTTAAATTTAAAAATCACTTAAACGGAGACAACTTATTATTAACTCCAGAAAAATCAATTGAAATTCAAAATAAATTAGATAGTGATATAGCCATGTCATTTGACGAATGTATCGGATGGCCTGCAACACATGAATATGTAGAACAAAGCGTCGAAAGAACATTAAGATGGGCTAAAAGAGGTAAAGACGTATTCAATAACGATATGCAATCATTATTCGGAATAGTACAAGGTGGAGAATATGAAGATTTAAGACGTCATTGTGCAGAAGAATTAACTAAAATGGATTTCGACGGATATTCAGTTGGAGGAACATCTGTAGGAGAAGATAAACCAACAATGTATAGAATGGTTGGATATTCAACAAAATACTTGCCTAAAGATAAAGTAAGATATTTGATGGGAGTTGGAGATCCAATAGATTTAGTCGAAAATGTAATAAGAGGAATAGATATCTTCGATTGCGTATCACCAACAAGATTAGCAAGACATGGTCATTACTTAACAAAATATGGAAAATATAATATTAAAAATGCAATAAATAAAGAAGATTTCACTCCATTAAGTCTAGACTGTGATTGTTACACATGTAAAAGTGGTTATAGCAAATCATATATTAGACATTTAATAGTATCAAACGAAACACTTGGTGCAAGATTACTATCAATTCATAATATAAGATATTTAATTCATTTAACAGAAGAATTAAGAAGTGCTATTAAAGAAGATAGATTATTAGAATACAGAGAGCAATTTATAAAAGACTATTATGGAGAAAAAGGATTACCATATAAAGAAGAACAATTTATAAAAGAGTAGAAATACTCTTTTTTTGTTAGCCTTTTAAAACTACCTATTTTATGATATAATTATAAACATAGGAAAGTAAGGTGGTTTTATATGAAGAAAAAAATATTAATTTTAATACTATTATTATTACTTGTAACTGGTTGTAACAAAGCTAATAAAGAAGAAAAAAAAGAAGTAACAGAAGAACCAACTGTTACTGAAACAAAACCAAATTGGTATAATATATTTTTAGAAAAAATAACAAATGCAGACGATAAAATAGTTGGTTATTATATAGTAGATATAGATAATGACAAAACTCCAGAATTAATATTAGTATCCGGAGAAAACGAAGCCGAAAAAACAGGAGAAATATTTAAATTAGATAACAATGAATTAAAATCTCATAATCAGTTCTCATTATCACATTCAATTTTGTATTCAACAACTAATGGTTATATAATTAGACAAATGGCCCATATGAGTAACGAAATAATATATAACTTATCATTAACAGATGAAATGTTCGAAGAAATTAAAATAAGTAATAAAGAATATGAAGTAGATGAAGAATATCAAAAATTTGACAATCAATTAACAGAACATAATATATTAGATGTTACACCATTAGAAACTTACGAAGAAGCTTAATACTTCTTCTTTTTATTTATTCCAATAATACTACCTAAAATACTAAAACAAATAATAATTAAATAATATATAATAGTTTTTAAATCAATTTTAAAAGAAATAATAAAACTATTCATAATATATAAAATTAAAATATATATTATTCCTCTTATAAAACCTACTTTATAAGCTTTATAAGCAATATTAGATCCATTAGATATATTAACTAATAAAACATATAAAACCACAGAAATAAAACACAAAAAGCTATTAAAACCATCATTAAAATAGAATAACAAATTAAAAACACTTAACAATAAGCTAAATACAAAAATAAACAATATAAAATACAAAATATAATTAAACTTTCTCATAATATCACCTAATAATTATTATGAATTAAATATATAAATTATTCCCATAATATTAATGGTGATAAAATGATACAAGCAATTATAAGAACAATATTCTTTTATATATATGTAACAATATGTTATAAAATAATGGGTAAAAGAGAAATAGGAGAACTAGGTATATTAGATTTAACTATATCCATCCTAATAGGTCAATTAGTAGCTGTATCAATAGAAAATTATAAAGATTCAGTGCTATTAACTATATTACCAATTCTAGTATTAGTATTAATAGAAGTTATATCATCTAAACTAAGTATTAATAATAGAAAATTCAATAAAATAGTCGATGGAAAACCAACAATAATAATTGATCAAGGAAAACTAATATACAAAAATATGAATAAAGAAAGATATACTATCGATGATTTATTAATGAATCTTAGAAGTGAAGGAATATCATCTATAGACGAGGTAAAATATGCATTTTTAGAAACAAACGGTAAATTATCTATTATTAAAAATTCAATAAACCCCTTACCAATAATAGTTGAAGGAATAATTCAAGAAGATACACTTAAACTAATTAATAAAGATAAAAAATGGCTATTAAAAGTAATATCAAATAATAATTTAGAATTAGAAGAAATATTCTACTGTCTATATAAAAAAACTCATTTATACATCATTAAATATAAATGAGTTTTTAATTGATATAATTTCCATTAACACAACAAATATAACATTACAAACTTCAGATATTAATAAACTATAATAGTTAAATCCTAATATAATACTAATAACTAATACCATTAATTTAATAATCATTCCAAATATGCTAATTAAAGTACAAGTTTTAACTTTATTAATTCCAATCAAAATACTAGATAATGGTCCTTCTAAATAAAATAATATAAAGAAAAAACAAATATATTTAACATAAATACTTCCTAAAGTATTTCCATATAACATATTTAATAAAAAATCTCTAAAAATAAAAATAAAAGAGCATAAAATTAAACCTAAACATAAAGAAATAAAACTACTTTGATATATTCTTCTTTTAATACTATTATAATCATTCTTAGAATAAAATTTACTTATTTCTGGAAGTAAAGAATTACTTATCGCATTAATAAAAAAAGAAGGGAATAAAAGTAAAGAAATAGCATACATATGATAAATACCATATTGATTATTAATATTACTAATAGAGAATCCTTTATATAAAAGTAAATTAGTAAATATAATAGGTTCAAAAAAATATCCAATATTACATATTAGCCTTCCTAATACAGTAGGTCCACTAATATTTAATAAAGAATTAATTTCTAATCTATCAGTTTTAAAAACATCTTTATTAATACTAATCTTTTTAGGTAAAAATAGGTATAAAATAAAAACAGAAAATAATTCACTAAATATGTTAAAACCTAATAATATAGAAACACTAATAATAGTTCCATATTTTAATACTCTAGGTAAAAATATAAATATAATAAGCATCCTAAATAATTGTTCTAAAACATTAGATATCATATGAGGTAAAACATTTTGTTTACCATAAAAATAACCTTTAACAATATATCCAATACTAATAAAAGGTAGAGATAAACAAGATACTACAATTGGAATATATGTATATTTATTCTTAAGTAAATAAATACTTATATATTTACCAAATAGTAAAATAAAACTAATTAATAAAACATCAATTGTTATCATAATATAAAAAGCATTTACAATCGTTTTACTACTATTATTACCACTACTAATCCTTTTACTAATAGAAGTTTGTATATTAAAATTAGCAATAGATAATAGTAAAGAATAAGTAGGCATTACCATAGATAATAAGCCAATACCCTCAATATCAATAAGTCTTGTATAATAAATTTTAATAAAAAAACCAATTAACTTAGTAAACATACCACCAATTAATAATATTAATGTTGATTTAATAAAAAGATTTTTCATAATTTTAAGGTAATCTCCTTTATAAGTCATTCAAAATGTTATATAATTTTTATAAGTATTGGAGATGAACATATGGAAGATATTATCTTTAATTCAAAAGAAGAATTATATGAAAGATTAATCCCAGCATTAAGAACAAGACAACATACATTATCAAAAACAGGATACAGTTATATAAAAGAACAAGATATCTGGGAAGCATTAAGTAATGGTAAATGGAATAATGTATCGGGATTAGAATTATGTGATATGGTAGATGATATTTTACATATTGATGATAAATATATAAGCGACTATTATCATAAAAATAATAGCCATGATCTAGTTGTTTTAGATGACATCATAGATTTACCAAAACTAAAATAAACGGAGTTGATCAAAATGAATAATGAATTATATGTAAAACCAATTACTTATGATGAATTATATGAAAAAATTAAACAATTTATTAAAAAAGATGAAGAATTAGAAATAATAGAAAAAGCATATCAATTTGCAAATGAACATCACAAAAATAAAAATAGACTAAATGGAGATCCTTATATTTCGCACCCATTAGAAGTAGCAAATATATCATTAGATTTAAATGTAGATTATGTAACAATTTCAAGTGCATTACTACATGAAACAGTTAATCATGGTGGAGCAACTATAGAAGAAATAAAAGATTTATTCGGAAATGAAATAGCTAATATAGTAAATAGTATTAGTAAAATAAATAAATTAGGTTTAAATGATAATAAAGATAGTAGTGCTCAATATTTAAGAAAAGTAATGGTTGGATTATCAGAAGATGTAAGAGTTTTATATATCAAATTAGCAGATAGATTACATAATATGAGAACATTATATGCATTGCCAGAAAAAGATCAAAAAGAAAAAGCTAATGAAACAAGTACAGTATTAATTCCAATAGCTCATAGATTAGGTATTAACAGCATAAAAAGCGAATTAGAAGATTTATGTTTAAGATATACAAAACCAAATGTATATAATGATATTTTAGAAAAACTAGATGCTTCAAGAGAAGAACTTAATGGTTTATTAACTGATATGAAAGATAGCATTTCAGAAATTTTAACTTCAAATGGTGTTAAATTCAAAATTAAAGGTAGAGTAAAATCTGTACATAGTTTATATAATAAAATGGATAACGGAAAAAGATGGAATGATATTTATGACATCTTAGCACTACGTGTATTTGTAGACACAGAACAAGATTGTTATCTAACAATAGGTTTAATCCATAGTAAATATAGACCAATGCCAAAAAGATTTAAAGATTATATAGCTAATCCAAAAGAAAATATGTATCAATCATTACATACTACAGTATTTGGAGAAGGTGGACATTTATATGAAGTTCAAGTAAGAACATACGAAATGGATGAAATAGCAGAAAAAGGTATCGCATCACACTGGTCATATAAAGAAAAAGGATCAGTAAAAATTCAAAGTATGATGGAACAAAAATTAGAAATGTTCAGAAATGTAATCGAAGCTAACTCATCAGTAGAAACAGATATAGAATTTGCAAATAATGTTAATAGTGATTTATTAGCAGATGTAATTTATTGTTTTACTCCAAAAGGAGATGCAATAGAATTACCAAAAGGTTCAACTCCTGTTGACTTTGCTTACAGAATTCATAGTGGAGTAGGAGATAGAACAGTAGGAGCTATAGTAAATGAACAAATAGTACCATTAAATTATGAATTATCTGACGGAGATATAGTAAAAATTAATACAAATAAAGAACCAAATCCAAATAAAGATTGGTTAAATTTTGTAAAAACATCACAAGCAAAAGGAAAAATAAAATCATTTTTCAGCAAACAAGATAGAACAAATTACATAAATTCTGGAAAAGAAATGTTAGAAAAAGAAATAAGAAAAAGAAAAGAATCTTTTACAGAAATACTTAGTGAAGAAAATATAAACAAATTATGTAATGATTTACATACAGAAAACTTAGAAGAAATATATCTAAATATAGGCTCATTAAGATATACACCTAGTTACGTAATTAATTTAATTTATGAAGACAAAAAAGACGTAATGGACATCTATTTAGGAAAAGTAAATAATAATATTGGGAATATAACAAATAAAAATGCTAAAAACGATATTATTGTTGCAGGAATAGATGATATATTAGTAAATATAGCCAATTGTTGTAAACCAATTAAAGGTGACAAAATAATAGGTTATGTTTCTAAAGGACAAGGTATTATAGTACATAAAGCAGATTGTCATAACATAAGTGAATCAGATAGATTAATTGACGTAGAATGGAATATGGATAACACTTCATCATATTTAACAGATCTATATATAAAAGTAATAAAAGGTAAAAATCAATTATTAGATATAATTACAAAAGCATCTCAAAAAGATGTTTATATAGAAGCAGTTAAAACATTTGAAGAAAATGATTATACAAGATTTGCATTAACTATAAAAACAAATGATAGTAGCCAATTAGAATTATTCATTAGCGATTTAAGATCATTACCATTCGTAGTAGATGTAGGAAGAGTTAATAGTTAATGAGAGTAGTAGTACAAAGAGTTACATCAAGTAGTGTAACAGTAAATAATAAAATTATAGGTAAAATCAGCAATGGACTAAATATCCTAGTTGGTTTTACCCAAACTGATACTATAGAAGATTTAGAATATTTAAAAAGAAAAGTTCTAAATTTAAGAATATTCGATGATGAAAATGGTGTAATGAATAAAAGTGTATTAGATACAAACGGACAAATTTTACTAATAAGTCAATTTACATTATATGGAGATGCCAAAAAAGGAAATCGTCCAAGTTACATTAATGCTTTAAACGGAGAACAAGCTGTGGTATTATACAATAAATTTGTTGAAATGTTATCTTCTGAAATAGAAGTACAAACAGGTGAATTTGGAGCTGATATGAAAGTAGAAATTCATAATGATGGTCCAATAACAATAATAATAGATAGTAAATAAAATGATGGTGATTATATGTTAAAATCAATAAGAAATACAATAATAGTTACAATATTTCTAGCAGTAGTAATAATAGCAATCTTCTCATTACATTGTTACAATTCAATTCCAAGTGAAGAACTATATAAAGACTATATAAGCAAAGAAGATCCATTAGTAGTATCTTTAATGGAAAGAGTTATAAGAAATGATGAATTAAGACTTCCATATATAAATATCAAAAACATAGATAATGATAGATTATTAAAATACATTTTTGCAGGATTAAATGAGCAAGATTATACAATCAAAAATATAGATCCAACAAAAATAGTATGTGAAATAGGTGGAATACAATTTACTAGTACAACAACATGTAAAATAAAAAAAATAAATAATGAAGTATTTAATTATTATCAAACATATTTATTCAACTTAAAACAAGAATTACAATTCAATGATTTTAAATATCAAGGATGGACATGTAAAAATAGTGAAAATAAATATTATTGTATAGAAGATGAAACATATAAACCAACATATGCAAGCAAAAGTTATATAGATAGTGCATATATTTATGATAATAAAATAGTAGTTTATGAATATTATATGATATATAAATTAGAAGGTTTTATAAAAGATCCTACTGAAGAAGAAATCAAAAATGAAGGAGTTTTATATAAACACACATTTATAAGAAATCCAGATATTCAAGAAAATGAAGTACATGAATTAAATTACTATTTAGAAGAAAGTATAATTATAAAAGATTAGAAAGATATATTAATCTTTCTTTTTTTGTGGTAAAATAAATACATATTGTAAAGGGGAATTATTATGTATAATGAAAAGCCTAAAATGCCTAAAAAGAAAATAATTGAATTATCAATATTATTAATAATATTAATATGGGTTGTACTATTTTTAATAGATTATGTTAGATATTCATCAAGTAAACCACCATTACTAAGTATAAAAGTAGTTCATGAATATACAGACGGAAAAACAACAGAATATCTAGGATTAGGTTACACATATAGATTATATGAACGTGTATCAGTATCAAGAGAAGAATTTGTACCATTTTGGAAATTAATGGAAAATCCAAAAGTAGAAGATGATTTGCCACAAACACATTCAGGATACAACATTCCAGAAAATCCATACAGACAAGACAAATACAAAGGATTGTTATATTACTATGTAAAAAAGGAAAATGTAGGAACATATAAATGTATAAATTCAACAAAAGATTGCAATAAATCAAATGGAGGGCATGATGAATACGATACACTAAATAAAGACGTATTTAGAAAAAGAGAACCATATCAAATAGAATTTATATACGATCAATATGCATTTGTAGATGATTCAGTAGAACAAGAACCAAAATATGGAGATCCAAACTATCAAAAAACAGTATATTTACTAGATGTATTAAATAACAAAATAATAGCAAGATATAGTGATGTAAAAGATAGTAAATATGATGAATTTACTGAAAAAGGTATCGGAGATAAGAATAGATATATTGTAGAAGAATATAAAACTAAAAACTGGGGAATTATTCATATAGATCAAACAGGAATCATTTCTCAAGTAAAAGAATTTGAATATAAATCTATAACTTACGATGAAGATACAGGATACTATATCATGTGTAAAGATGATAAATGGTTCATATATGATTTAGAAAAAGATGAAGTGGTAAGTAACGAAACAGAAGAACCAATCTATGATGTATGGATAAATACTAACGATACTATATATTACAAAACTGGAGTAGATAGAACTATCGGTGAAGAAAGTTATACAGAATTCAAAATATATAGATTAGATGGAACACCATTTATTACAAACGAAGGAAATGTACAAGCTTATACAACAAATAAATTTGTAATGTTAATAAGTAAAGATAACTATATAAGATTTGTAGATTACTCAGGAGAAGAAAAGAAAAGAGTAACATTATATTTCCATAGTTTTAAAGAAGATGAATTTACATTACCATGTATGAAATTAATAAAAACAACAGAAAATGGAATGTACATAAATATTTATAAAAATTCACAATTAGGTTCTGAAGTAATTGAGGAACAAATCAATACAAAATATTGGGATTAATCCTTGACTTTACAGGGCTTTAGTAATAAAATAACAATAGATTTTCTTATAAGAAGACGAGTAATATATTATGAAATTAACAGAGAGGGACTAGAAGCTGGAAATGTCCTAAGGAATTAATATATGAATAACAACTTCAAACAAATTATAAGACGCAAATAAAGCGATAAAATAGAATTATGAGAGTACCTATGTAAAGTAAGGTGGCACCGCGGAGATTACTTCGTCCTTACATTATTTAGGTACCTTTTTTATTGAAAGAGGGATACTATGATAACAAAACAAAAAGGAACTAATGACATTTATGGTGATGAAGCCAAAATAAGATTATACGTTAATGATATCTTAGCAGCAATCTGTGAAAAATATAATTTCACTTATATTGAAACACCTGTATTTGAAGCATCTGAATTATTCCATAGAGGTGTTGGTGAAACAACAGATATGGTACAAAAAGAAACATATGATTTTAAAGATCGTGGAGATAGAGATATTACATTAAGACCAGAAGGTACAGCAGGTGTTGTAAGATGGTTTATTGAAAACAAATTATATGGAAATTTAACAGATCCTGTAAAAGTATATTACAACATGAAAATGTATAGATATGAAAGACCTCAAAGTGGAAGAATGAGAGAATTTACACAATGGGGATACGAATGTTTCGGTACTGACGATGTATTAGCTGATGCAGAAGTAATTTCATTGGCATACAATGCATACAGATTATTAGGATTAGATAACGTTACAATTAAATTAAATTCATTAGGAGATACAGAATCAAGAGTAGCTTATAGAAATGCCTTAATAGATTATTTCAAACCTCATATTGATGAATTATGTGAAGATTGCAAACAAAGATTAGAAAAAAATCCATTAAGAATATTAGATTGCAAAGTAGATGCAGATAATGAATTAATGAAAAACGCTCCTAAAACATTAGATTATTTAAATGAAGAATCAAAAACTAGATTTGAAAAATTAAAAGATTTATTAGATATGATGGATATTAATTATGAAGTAGATACAAAACTAGTAAGAGGATTAGATTACTATAATCACACAGTATTCGAAGTAGTATTAAATAATTCTTATGCTCTAGGTGGTGGAGGTCGTTATAACGGTTTAGTAGAAACTTTAGGCGGACCATCAGTACCAGGTGTAGGATTCGCAATGGGTTATGATAGAACTATCTTAGCAATGAAAGAAGAAGGCGTAAATGTCCCTATAAATAATTCAATCGATTTATACATGTTATATATATCAGATTCAGAAAAAGAAACAGCTGCATACTTAGCTCAAGATTTAAGATTACAAGGATTCATCGTAGAAACAGATTTAATGCAAAAATCATTAAAAGCACAATTTAAATCAGTAGATAGATTTAATGCTAAATACTTAATTGTATTAAACGATGAAGAATTAAAAGAAAATAAAATAACTTTAAAAGATACAGTAACAAAAGAAGAACATCAAATGAATATAAATGATCTTGGAGATTATTTATACATGAATGCAAAATAAGAAAGGTGATAAAAATGAAAGCAAATATATATAGAACAATTCATATAGAAGATATAGATGCAACTAAAGTTGATGAAGAAATAGTTGTAAGTGGTTGGATTCAAAATATAAGAGACCACGGAGGAGTATTATTTTTAGATTTAAGAGATAATACAGAAGTATTACAATGTGTATCAAATGATGGAACAATGTTTGATGGATTAGCTAAAGAGTCAGTAGTTAAATTAACTGGTAAAATAAGAAAAAGAGATGAAGAAACTTATAACCCTAAATTAAAAACAGGAGAAGTAGAATTATTAGTTTCAGAATTAGAATTATTAGCTCCATCATTACATGAATTACCATTCCAAATTCAAACAAGTAAAGAAGCTAATGAAGATATCAGATTAAAATATAGATATTTAGATTTAAGAAACGATAAAGTAAAAGACAATTTCAAATTAAGAAGTGACGTATTACATTTCTTAAGAAACAAAATGTATGATTTGGGTTTTATGGAAGTACAAACTCCAATTTTAACAACATCTTCTCCAGAAGGCGCTAGAGATTTCGTGGTTCCATCAAGAAACTTCAAAGGAAAATTTTACGCATTACCTCAAGCTCCACAAATTTATAAAGAATTATTAATGGTTGGTGGGGTAGAAAAATATTTCCAAGTAGCACCATGCTTCAGAGATGAAGATGCAAGACGTGATAGAACATTAGAATTCTATCAATTAGATTTAGAAATGTCTTATGTAACTGAAGACGAAGTATTAGAAGTAGGAGAAGATATCTTCTATGAAACTTTCTCTAAATTCAGTAACAAAGAAGTATCTCCAAAACCATTCAGAAGAATTGCTTATAGAGATGCAATGGAAATGTATGGAACAGACAAACCAGATTTAAGAAATCCATTAATCATTCAAGATGCATCAGAAACATTAAAAGATACAACATTTGGACCATTTAAAAATAGTACAATTAAAGTAATAGTTGCTGATGAAATTGGTGTAAATTCAAATAGTTGGTTTAACGAAGTAGTAGATTACGCTTCATCAATCGGAATGCCAGGTATTGGTTATGTAACATTAATGGAAGACGGATCATTAAAAGGACCTATAGATAAATTCTTATCAGAAGAAGAAAGAAAATCATTAATTGAAGGATTTAATATGAAAACAAATTCAGTTATGTTTTTCATTGCTAACAAAAAGAAAAAACAAGCTCAAAAATTTGCTGGTCAAATTAGAGATGAATTAGGAAGAAAAATGAATTTAATTGATCCTAATAAATTAGAATTATGTATTATTAAAGATTTCCCAATGTTCGAATATGATGAAGAAAAGAAAAAATACGAATTCTGTCATAATCCATTCTCATTACCACATGGTGGAATAAAAGATTATGAAACATATAAAGACAACGTAGACGATATTTTAGCTTACCAATATGACTTTGTATGTAATGGTAACGAAATGGCTTCAGGAGCTATAAGAAATCATGATTTAGATAGTATGGCAAAAGGATTTGAAATCGTAGGATACACAAGAGAAGAAGTTGAACAAAGATTCTCATCTATCTTTACAGCATTCAAATATGGATGTCCTCCACATGGTGGAATGGCTCCAGGTATTGATAGAATATTAATGTTAATTAAAGATGAACCAAACTTAAGAGAAGTTCAAGCATTCCCAACAAGTGCAAGTGGAGCTGATAATATGATGGGTGGACCAACAGAATTAACTCCATTACAATTAAAAGAATTAGGAATAAAAGTTGAGGTGAAAAAGAGTGAGTAAATTTACAACAGAAATGGTAGACAACTATGCAGATAAACTACTTATTGGTTTAACTCCAGAAGAAAACAAAATGGTATTAGATGAATTTGATATCATTGATGCTAACTTAGATAAAGTTACTCAAATAAAAGATATTGAAAAAGTAATACCAATGACTCATTGTTTAGACGACTTCACTTATGAATTAAGAGAAGATGTAATAGTACCTTCAGTACCAATTGAAGATCTATTAGCAAACTGTGATGAAACTGAAGGATCAGAAATAGTTGTTCCAAAGGTAGTAGGATAAGGGGTGTAATTATGAAATATATGAATAAAACAATTGAAGAATTACATGAATTATTAGTTAAAGGAGAAGTTACTAGTGATGAACTTGTAAAAGAATCACTAGAACTATCTCACAAAGTACAAGAAGAATGTAATGCATTCGTAACAATAATGGATGATACAAAAGGTGGAGAAGTAACAGATAACTTATTATCAGGAATTCCATACGGTATTAAAGACAACTATTCATTAAAAGGTGTATTATCAACTGGATCTTCAAATACATTAAAAGATTACGTTCCATTTTTTACAGCAACAGCAGTAGAAAACTTACAAAAAGCTGGTGCAGTAGCAGTTAATAAAACAGCAATGGATGAATTTGGTATGGGTGGTACAGGAACTACAGCACATACAGGTATTCAAAAAAATCCATGGGATCATACAAGAATGTGTGCAGGATCATCTTCTGGATCAGCAGCAGCTGTAGCAGCAGGTGTTTATCCATATGCATTAGGTTCAGATACAGGAGATTCAATTCGTAAACCAGCAGCATACTGTGGTATAGTAGGATACAAACCAACATACGGAATGATTTCAAGATATGGACTATTTGCATTTGCTTCATCATTAGATCATTGTGGATGTTTAACAAGATCAGTTAGAGATGCAGCAATCGTAGTAGATGCAATGAAAGGTATCGATGTAAACGATATGACCTCATGGGATTCAAGTAAAATAAATTTATTAGAATCATGTACTGGAGACGTTAAAGGTAAAAAAGTATGTTACATAAAAGAAATTTGCGACAGAGACAGATATAAAAATTCATCAGAAGAAACAAAAGAACATATTGAAAACTTCTATAAAACAATAGATAAACTAAAAGAATTAGGTGTTGAAGTAGAAGAAGTTTCTGTAGATGAAGCACTACTTAAAGCACAAGCATCTGTATATGTAGTAATATCATGTGCCGAAGCAACATCAAATATGAGTAACTTAACAGGTATCATCTTTGGACCTCGTGGAGAAGGAGATAATTATATTGATATGATGAAAGATCATCGTACAAAAGGATTCTCTCCATTAATTAAAAGACGTTTTGTAATTGGATCATACGTATTACAAAAAGAAAACCAAGAAAGATATTTAAAAAATGCTCAAAGAGTAAGAAGATTATTAGTTGATAGATGGAAAGAAATATTTAAAGACTATGATGCAGTAATTTTACCAGTAGGTTCAGGCCCAGCTAAACATTTAGATGGATCACTTGATATAGTTGATGATAATGCATCATACTTAGAAGAACACTTACAAATAGGTAACTTTGGTGGATTCCCATCTATAACAATTCCTAACGGATTCATAAATGGATTACCAGTTGGTATAAATATCACAGGTAACTGCTATGATGACGCAAATGTTTTAAATATTGCATACGCTTTAGAAAGCACTATGGAATATAAAGGACAAATTGCAAAGGAGGTTAAATAATGACTAAATATATAGCCAAAATTGGGTTAGAAATGCACTGTGAAGTATCAGAAACAAATACAAAAGTATTTTCAAGCGCAGAAAACTCATATAAAGAAACTCCTAATACAAATGTAAGACCTATAGATATGGCATTCCCTGGCACATTACCAGTATTAAATAAAGAATGTGTTAAATTATCTTTAATGGCATCAATGATTTTGAATTGTAATCAACCTGAATATATGTATTTTGAAAGAAAAAATTACTATTATCCAGATATGCCAAAAAACTATCAAATAACTCAAAATCCACCAGAAGATTGTGTAGGAATGGGTGGTTATGTAGATGTTTTAATGGATGATGATACAACATTTAGAGTAGGAATAGATAATATCCATTTAGAAGAAGATGCAGCTTCATTAGATCACTTCTACTCAACAAGTAATATAGATTATAATAGAGCTGGTGTTCCATTACTAGAATTAGTAACTAAACCAGATATTCATACAGCAAAAGAAGCTGTAGCATTCTTAGAACATATGAGAAGTGTATATCAATATGCCGGAATATCTGAAGCAGATTCTAAAAAAGGACAAATTAGATGTGATGTTAACGTATCAATTATGGATGCATCTTTAGATGAAGAAAATCCAGAAAACTGGGGAACAAAAGTTGAAATTAAAAATGTTAACTCATTCGGTGGCGTAAGAGATGCAATTAATTACGAAATCGAAAGACAAACAGAAGCTAAAGAAAATGGTACATACGATACAGAAATAGAACAAGAAACAAGAAGATGGGACGAAGATTCTCAAACTACTATAAGAATGAGATCAAAAGCAGATGCTATAGATTATAAATATTTTGTAGAACCAAATATTCCAAGATTTAAAATATCTAAAGAATGGTTAGAAGAAATAAGAGCTTCAATCCCTGAATTAGCACCACAAAGAAGAAGTAAATATATTGAAGAATATGGATTATCTTCTTATGATGCGACTGTCTTAGTAAAAGAAAAAGCAATTTCAGATTACTATGAAGAATGTGTTAAATTAGGTATAGATGCTAAAGTAGCAGCAAACTGGGTAACAGTAAACATTGTTGGAGAATTAAATAAACAAAATATAACTATTGATGAATTATATATTCGTCCAGAAATGTTAAAACAAATAACTGATGCAATTGAAAAAGGTATGTTATCTTCAAAACAAGCAAAAGAAGTATTCTTTAAAGCAATAGAAGAACAAAAAGAACCTAAAAATTATATCAGTGCTGAAAATGCTCAAATCTCAGATGAAGGCGAATTAACTAGAATTATTACAGAAATACTAGATAATAGTACTTCACAAATTGAACAATATAAGAGTGGTAAAGATAACTTATTCGATTACTTTGTAGGACAAGTTATGAAAAACACTAGAGGTAAAGCAAACCCAGTAATGACAAAAGAAATATTACATAAAGAATTAGACAAGAGATAATCTTGTCTTTTTTAAGCAAAATTTGTTTAAAACACCTTAAAATGCTAAAATATTTAACAAGAAGAGGGGTTTTAAAAATGAAAATAACAAGTTATTTCCATAAATTAATAGAAGTATGTTCAAAAAAGAATAAAATATTTGAAGAAACACCAGCAGATTATCAAATAGATGTAGAATAATTTTTTGGAAGAACAAAATCTTTAGAAGAAATTAATAAAGAATTAGTTGAAAGAGGATTCTTACCACAAAATGAAGAATATAAAGGATGTTCACATGCTACACAAGAAGATGTAGAAAAGAATCCAAGAGAATTCATAATAGAAGAATGTGTTGAGCCATGTAAAATATTATGGGGCAAAAATATATTTACTTTTATGTGTAGTGAGTTTTGCGATAATAATGCATGGATAGAAATATTAGAAGAAAATCTATCAGAAGAAAATCAACAAATAATTAATAATCTACCAGAACAATTCTACATATTTAAAGGTTATCACAGTGGATCAGTAATAGTAGGAGTAAAATGCTTAGGACAAAAAGCAATATTACTATTAAGCCAATTCGCTTGTATGTTAAAAATGCAAGACGTTCCTGATAAAGAATCTACTGTAGATTTAGAAACAGCATTAATACAATCAGGATATTCAAAAACAATTCCAAATCCTGAATATAAGACAATGGAAGAATTCGAAGAAAGTATTAAAGATATAGATCCTAAAGAAAAATATGAAAAATTAGGAGAATACTTTCATTCAAGTGCAAATCAAGAATTTATAGAAGAAGTAGATTATTCAAAAATTAAAAAATCAATAGAAAAAATACTAAAAGAAAATGGATTTGTTCAAGATAAAGATAATAACAAAATATATAGAAACAATTTCTATTATCAAAAACATTTAAGATATCTAGAATATTTAAAAACACAAGAACAAGTATTAGGATTAAAATAATAAAAATATCATTGAAAGATGATATTTTTTTATTTTTTTATATATTAAAATGTGATATTATATTAATATAATAGAAGAGGTGTTGGCTATGAATGAAACATTAGATTTAGGAACAAACGAATCAATATTCGGTAAAATCAAATTCATTGCAGGAAACGATGTAACAGCAGAAACAAAAGCATCTGCAGAAGAAATGGGAGACTTAATGAATACACACGTTGTATTTGAAGCTCCAGATCAATTAATTTTAGGTGAAGTTGATGAAGTTAACGACGGATTTATAAAAATAAGATTATTAGGTGAATTCCACGAAGGAAAATACGTATCAGGTGTTATTAGAAAACCAGTAATGAATTCACTAATCAGATTAATTAATAACGAAGAATTAAATGCAATAGTTGGAGTATATGACGAAACAACATTTAAAGTTGGTAGAAGTTCAATTTATAAAGATTATGAAGTATGTGCAGATATTAATAACTTATTTGCTAACCATATGGCAGTATTTGGCAATACCGGTTCAGGTAAATCTTGTGGAGTTGCCAGAGTAGTACAAAACATATTCAGCAATCCAAAATTAGTATCATATAATGCTAATATTTTTATCTTCGATGCATATGGTGAATATAAAACAGCATTTAGAGAGTTAGATAAACTAAATCCAAATTATAGTTACAAATTCATTACAACTAACATGCAAGAAGAAACAGATTATCCATTAAATATTCCATTCCATTTATTACAAATGGACGACTTAACAATAATGTTACAAGCTGATAAACACAGCCAAATACCTATTATTGAAAGAGCTTTAAAATTAACTAGAATATTTAGTAAAGATGATGAAACTGCAGAAAAATATAAAAACCACTTAATTGCAAAAGCATTAATTGCAGTATTATATAGTAATCAAATTACAGCTAATAAAAAGAATGATATCTTCAAAATATTAGAAGTATGTCATACAAAAGATTTTAATTTCGATAGTGTAATACAAGGTTTAGGTTATACAAGAACATTATCAGAATGTTTTGAAATCGATAGTAATGGTAACTTTGGTGAATCAGTATTAATTACAGATTATATCTTAAAACATATTGATGAAGAAATGGAATTAACAGAAGAACCATTAAATGCTTTCTATTCAATGAAAGACTTTGCTAATGCTTTAGAATTTACATTAATTTCTGATGGTTTCCAAGCTAATGAACAATTATATGATGATTCAATGTTATTAAAAGTTAGATTACAAGCAATTATGAATAGTAAAATCGCAACAATTTACAAATGTGAAAACTATATAAGTGTAGAATCATATATTGCACAATTAGTAGCAATAGGAAATAAAAAAGCACAAGTAATAAATCTTAACTTAGAAGATATAGATGATACTCAAGCTAAAATTATAGTTAAAATAATGGCAAGATTATTCTTTGAATTTGCAAAAACAAGAAAACAAAGAGCAAAAATTCCATTCCATCTATTCTTAGAAGAAGCGCATAGATACGTAATGAAAGATGCAGACGTATACTTAATTGGTTATAACATTTTCGACCGTATCGCAAAAGAAGGTCGTAAATATGGTGTTTTATTAAATATTATTTCACAAAGACCAGTAGAAATATCAGAAACAGTTATTGCACAATGTAGTAACTTCTTAATATTTAAAATGACACACCCTAAAGACATTGAATACATTAGAACAATGTTACCAAATATCTCAGCAGATGTTATTGAAAAACAAAAAATCTTACAACCAGGTAACTGTGTAGGATTTGGTGGAGCATTTAAATTACCAATGGTTATAAAAATGGAAATGCCTAATCCAGCGCCAAACTCAAATTCATGTGACGTTAATAATTGTTGGAAAATTCAAGGAACCGATGATAAATATGGATCAAGCATGGTAGCAGAGAATATGGAAGCATCAACTCCAAATGCAGTAGCTAATACAAATTCAATGGTTGCTGATACAACTCAAAATACTGATACAAATAACTTACTTCCAGATATTCCAAACGTACAAATAGAAGAAAAGAAAGAAGTTCCAATAATGACAACACAAGTGTCAACTGAAAAGACAATAGAACCAATGATGCAACCAGTACAAACACCACCACAAGATGAGAATCAATCAAGCGGAGAAGCTGGAATAATAAAACCAAAATTTATTCCACCAATAAATTAATAATGTAAAATTAGTGAATAGTTTATTGCTATTCACTTTTTATATGCTATAATTAAAGTACCCAAGGATAAATATACTTACGATCTATAAAAACCGAGTAAGTGATTATAAGGGAATCTAATTGACTTATGGTGTTGAAGACCTTTTCATTGATTAGGGATCCTAAAATAAGTCATGTGATGCCCACCTGTGTAGTGCAGGTTTTTATCACACGTGAGTATACCCTGGGTATTTTTTTATGGTATAATTTAGTCGGAAGTGATTAATATGTTTGAAAGATTACAATTAATAATAAGTGAAGAAGATATAAATAAAGTTAAAGATAAAAATATCTTAATTGTTGGAGTAGGTGGAGTAGGTGGAGCTTGCTTTGAAGCATTAGTAAGATTAGGAGTACAAAAATTTACAATAATAGATAATGATGTATTTGATAAAAGTAATCTAAACAGACAATTATTAAGCAATCTATCAAATATAGGTCAAAATAAAGCAAAAGAAGCCAAAATAAGAGGTTTAAATATAAATAATGATTGTTTAATCGATTATAAAGAAAAATTCCTTATAAAAGAAAATATAGATGAAATAAACATAGATAGTTATGATTATATAATTGATTGTTGTGATACATTAACAACTAAAGTATTATTAATAGAAAAAGCATTAGAACACAATAAAAAAATAATATGTGCAACTGGTACAGGCAATAGATTAAATCCAACAATGTTAAAATTAACAAACATCTGGAAAACAAATAATGATCCATTAGCTAAAAATTTAAGAAAAGCTTTAAGAGATAAAAATATTAAAGCAAAAATACCAGTAGTTGCATCAGACGAATTACCTATAAAAACAGGTGAAAGAACAGTTGGATCATGTGCTTTAGTTCCAAACACTGCAGGTTTTTATATCGCATATTGGGTATTTAATGATATAATTAATACAGGGAAGTGATTTTATGGAGAAAATAGATGAAGTACTAAAGAATAGTTCTCTAATAAATGAAGACTTAACTTTTAATGAAGAAACAACATACTTAGAATTTTTATTACAAAATGCTAAAACAGAAGAAGAACAACAAGATATAAAAGAAACAATAAATAACTTTTTAGAAATAACAGACGATAAAAAAAATAGTGATGAATAATCACTATTTTTTATTTATTAAGAATTTAATTAATGATTGAGGTTCTTCATCTTTCATAATAATTTTATAAATTAAATCAATAATAGGCATTTTAATCTTTTTATTCTTAATTAATTTATAAATACTTTTTAAAGTATAATAACCTTCAACAGTAGTATCACTTAAATATTTTTCTTTTTCTTCTTTAGTAGCACCTTGACCAATTATATTACCAAAACTATAATTTCTACTTTTAGTACTAGTACAAGTAAGTAATAAATCTCCAACACCAGCAAAAGATGTAATAGTTTTAGGATTACCTCCTAAAGCAGCAATTAAAGCTTTAATATCATGTAATGATTCAGTAATTAAAAAGCTTTGAGTAGATTCAGGATAACCCATACCATTAATCATACCAGCAGCAAGTGCAATAATGTTTTTAACACTACCACATATTTGCACACCAATTAAATCTCTAGTTTCTCTTAATTTTAAAGTATCATTAGCTAATACTTTAATAATATCTTGTCTTGTCTTTTTACTTCTAGAAGCAATAGTTAAACCAACAGGATTTCCTTGAGCCATATCAATAGCAAAAGAAGGTCCACTAATAATAGCAATATTTTTAGTTTTTAATGTTTCATAAGCAATATCAGATAAAAATTTACAACTGTTATTTTCAATACCTTTAGATGCAATACAAACAATAGTATTTTTAGTAATATAATTATTAATTTCTTTACAAATGCTACCAACAAATTGAGCAGCACTCATAATAAATATAATATCAGCTCCATTACAAGCTTCATCATAACTAGTAGTTAATTTAATATTACTAGGAAGTTCAAAACCAGGTAATACATCTTTAATAACATATCCATCTGAAACATATTTATCGTAAGTCTTTTGAGATTCAGTCCACATTATTATATTTTTATTCTTTTTAGATAACATACTAGCCATAGCAACACCATATGCACCAGTACCAATTAAACTTATTTTCATTATTTTTCACCTTTCATTTCTTTATTAACTTTATTTAATCCATCTTCAATTTTATTATGACATGGTTTGTAATACTTTTTATTTTTAATTTTATCAGGTAAATATTGTTGTTTAACCCAATTATTAGGATAATCATGAGGATATTTGTATAAAGGACTACCAATCTTTAAATGATTAGGCAAACTACCAGTATTTCCTTTTTCAATATCAGCTAAAGCTTCATCTAATGAAATATGAGCACTATTACTTTTAGGGCTAAGTGCCATTTCAGTAACTAATGTACCAAGAGGAATTCTAGCTTCAGGAAGACCTACTAATTCAGAAGCATGAATTGCAGCCATAACTTTAGGTCCAATAGAAGGATTAGCTAGTCCAATATCTTCATAAGCAATAACAGATAATCTTCTATAAATACTGTCTAAATCTCCTTCATTAATCAATCTAGCTAAATAGTGTAGAGCAGCATCTACATCAGATCCTCTAATAGATTTTTGTAAACCAGATAATACATCATAATGACCATCTTCATCACTATCACTAAAGAATACTGCTTTAGCATTAATACTAGTAACAACATCCATTGTAATATGTTTATCTTTAGATCCATAATAAGCTACTTCTAAAAGATTAATAGCACTTCTTAAATCACCACTAGATAATCTACAAATAGCATTTAAAGCATCATCATCAATAACTATATCTTTTAAAAACTTACTAGCTTTTAAAATACCTTCCTTAATATCATCATCATTTAATTCTTTCAATTCAAATATTTGACATCGACTTCTAATTGCAGGATTAATCTTATGATAAGGATTACTTGTAGTCATACCAATTAATATAATTAATCCATTTTCAATATATGGTAATAATAAATCTTGTTTATCTTTATTAAGGCGATGAATTTCATCCATAATAACAATCATTTCGCCTTCCATTTTAGCTTCTTCTATAACAATATCAAAATCTTGTTTATTATTAATAGTAGCATTTAACATACGATAAGGTTTATCAATTTGATTAGCAATTGCAGTAGCAATACTAGTCTTACCAATACCAGGTTTACCATAAAGTATCATACTTACTAAATGATTATTATTAACTAAATTACGAATTATTTTATCTTCACCAACTAAATGTTTTTGACCTATGATATCATCGATACATTTGGGTCTAAGTTTATCAGCAAGTATTTCCATTTAAACCACCTTAGTTAATTATATCATGAAAAGTAAACTAATTGTTTATATTAATTATTTATTGTATAATTATAGTAGGTGATAATATGAAAAAAGTAATAGCATTTACAATATCAATAATATTAGTATTAAGTATTGTACTATTAATTATATTTAAAATAGGTTTATTTAAAGAAGGATCAAATATAATATTTAAAAACCAAATAAGAGAAGTAAAATATGATAAACCAGAAATAAATAAAGATCATACATTTATAAAAGGTTATAGTAAATCAGAAAATATAAATAATATTAAACAAGAAATACTAGCATATTACTATTACGATGAAATAGATAATAGTGAATACGAAATAGATAGTGAAACTGGAGAAGAAACAGTAAAAGCAGAAAGTAAAGCATATTATTTAATAAGAGAATTATATATAAATGGAAATAAAGTAGGAGAAACATCAAAAATCGATTACAGCAATGAAAAGGATATGATAAATCAATCAAACAATGATTTTGATAGTATTAAAACAAACAAAATAACTGATATAGATAGCGATAAAGAATATTTAATCTTAACTTTAACAGATAATATAATGAATACAGGATTAACATATGTAAAAACAAGTGCTGTATACATTATTAATGAAGATTACGAAATAATCCAAGAATTAGCAAACGGAAATAGTACTGGATACGTAAATATCCCTATCTATAAAGATGAATTAGGAGATAGAAATTATCTTAACGGAATAAATACATTCAATAAAATGTTCAATACAGAATTTGACTATTTATTATATAGTGAAAACGGATATGTAGATATATTAAAGAAGAAAATATATTATATTGATGTAAATGCATCAAAATGTGAAATAGATGAACATGAAATAAAAATATCTAATGGAGAAATAAAAGATTCATATAGCAAAACATATCCAGATGTATCTAAATACGTAACAGGAGATGGATATTGCTAATATATATAGATAAAGACACTTATAATATATTAATTAAAGATAACGGTAATTATTTTGAAGTAGATCAAATATTAGCTAACACAATAAAAATATTAAATAAAATAGTAAAACAAACAGAATTTAAAATGTAGTAGGGTGGTTACATGGAAAACGAATTAATAAATAAATATATAGATTATTTAAAATATGAAAGAAAACTAAGTGATAATACTATAGCAAGTTACAGCAATGATTTAAAAGATTTTGAAACATTTTTCAATAATAATATAAAAAATCTAGAATATAAAGATATACAAAAATATTTAGATTCTATTCAAGAACTAAATACAAGAAGCATAGCACATCATATTACAGTAATAAATTCACTATATAATTTTTTATTAGACGAAAAAATAATTGAAGAAAATCCATGTACTAATATAGCAAGTCCTAAACTACCTAAAAAATTACCCAACTTTCTAACTGAAGAAGAAGTAAATAAACTATTAGATGTAAGATTAATAACACCATTCAATTATAGAAACAAAGCAATGTTAGAAATATTATATGGTACTGGATTGCGTATAACAGAATTAATAAATCTAAAACTAACAGATATAGATATAAATAACTGTTTTATAAGAGTATTTGGTAAAGGTAAAAAAGAAAGAATAGTACCATTATCAGATATATCAATAAAATATTTAGAAATATATATAAATCAATATAGAAATACCATATTAAAAGATAAAATTTCAGATTATTTATTTATATCAAATGCAGGAACAAATATAACAAGACAAGGATTCTTTAAAATAATAAAACAAGAATGTAACAAATGTGGAATAGAAAAAAATGTAAGCCCACACGTATTAAGGCATTCATTTGCTACTCATTTATTAAAACACGGAGCAGATCTAAGAATAATACAAGAATTATTAGGACACGAAGATATAAGTACAACACAAATATATGCTCATTTAGTAAATGAAAAACTAAAAGAAGATTATCAAAATCATCCAAGGAATAAAATAGGAGAAAACTATGAAGAAAATTAGAATAATAGCATTAGTATTACTAATAATAGGAGTAGGGTTACTTATAACAATAATTGGAAGAAGAAACAAAGACTATTCTAACATCATTACAAGCTCAATAAACGAATATTTATCTAAAGATAATATAAATGAACTAGAAGAAATAAAAAAACTATTAGACAGCTTCTATTATGATAAAAAAGAAAGAGCAGAAATAAATAATTTAGTATATAAAGAAGTAGGGGAGAGAATGCTTCTAATAGATAATTTATATACATGTGATATAGATAATAAAATAGATTGTGATATAGAAATAGAAGAATTCAAAAGATACAATGAACAAATAAAAAAATTACATGAAGTTAAATCAAAAAGAGGGTATATATTATTGCAAGATAACAATTATAATAATATAGATGAAGAAATAACTAGAAAAATAAATGGATTAGATTTAATAAAAAATACAAATTAAAAAGAGATATAAAATCTCTTTTTTTATTTGCAATTAGATACGTTAGATCCAGACATATTAGAAACTTGTTTCTTATTATTAGAAGAGTTTCTACAATAATTCTTTTTTGCTTTGCTCATAAATACCTCCTGATAATAGTATGAGTAATAATAACAATATATATAATGGAAATAAATGCCTCATATAACATACATTATTATATTAGTTTCTTACTAGTGGTTTACATAATATATATTATACGAAGTAAGATATATAAATAATAATATAATAATATATATAAATAAAATTACAATCTACTAAATTTATATTTAAAAGTCCCCTTTTTAAATTTACTAAAAAATAAAAATATTTTAATAAATTCAAAAATTATTTTTAATTACATAAATTAATTCTAATTTATTTTATAATATAATTAATAATTAATCACAAAAATAAAATTGGCATCGAAATACAAATAAATGAACAACATATCATCTCACAGAAATCATCAAATTATAGAAATAGGCATTGAGAATTAAAAAACTGATTAACATATCACTTCATAGAATTAAATCAATTTTAGAACTGGAATCGAAATGTAAAAAGATGAACAACATATCACTTTAAGGAAACAACAATAAAATAAAATCGGCATCGAAATATCAAAATATGGACAACATATCAGCTCATGGATTTTACTTCAAAATCAGAATCGGCATCGAGAATTAAAAAGTCAATAAGTTAATCATCTCAAGGAAATTCGAAGATTCGATTCCAAATTTAATCAATTAAAAAAGATCATTTTTTATAACAAGTCCCCTTCTGAAATTTAAATTAAAATAGGGGGCTTTATAATCTAAAAATTATATATAATTAATATAATAATATAATATAAAAAATAATATATTCATTCCACTCCTCTCCTATTAAAAAAAACAAAGTAGAGGGGTTAAATTTAAAAATGGAGACGAGAAATAAAAAGATGATAACTTATACATCTCATAGAATACCATTCTCCCCTACTTCCTAAGATAATAGGGTGGTTCAATAAAAAAAGAATAAGATTATTTTCTTATTCTTTAAATGTAAATACAAAATCTAAAATTTCAACATCATCACCAGGTTTAGCGCCCATTTTTTCAAGTTCATCATCAACACCCATACCACGTAATTTACGAGCAAATCTAGCAGTTGAATCATCTTCATAGAATTTAGTCATTTTTAATAATTTTTCAATTTCTTCACCATGAATAACCCAAGCTCCATTATCTTTACGAGTAATAGTATAAGGTTTTTCTTCTTTAAATTTAAATAAAACATGGCTTTCTTGTTCTTCTGCTTTATAAATAGGTGTCTCTTCTACTTTATCTAATAAATCAGCTAACTTAGTAATCATTTCGTCAATTCCAGTTTGATTCATTGCAGATATTTCAATAACTTCTTTACCAGGGAATTCCTTTTTAAATTTCTTTAGATTATCTTGAGCATCAGGTAAATCCATTTTATTAGCAATAATAATTTCTAACTTATTAGCTAAATTATCATTATAACTTTCAATTTCTTTTCTAATAGCTTTATAATCATCAATTGGATTTCTTCCTTCAAAAGCACCCATATCTATAACATGACCAATAATTTTAGTTCTCATTGCATGCTTTAAGAATCTTTCACCTAAACCAGCACCTTCAGCAGCACCTTCAATTAAACCAGGTAAGTCTGCCATAACAAATGATCTTTGATCTTTTAATTTAACTACACCTAAATTAGGAGTTAAAGTAGTGAAGTGATAAGCAGCAATTTTAGGACTAGCAGCACTAATTAATGAAAGAATAGTGCTCTTGCCAACTGAAGGCATACCAACTAATCCAACATCAGCTAAAACCTTTAATTCACATTTAACAATTCTTTCTTCCCCAGGTTCACCAAATTCACTCATTTTAGGAGCAGGTACTTGTTGAGTAGCAAAGGCTTTATTGCCTCTACCTCCTCTACCGCCATGGCAAACAATAAATTTATCTCCTTCATGAACTAAATCACAAATAATTAAACCAGTATCTTGATCGATAAGAGTAGTACCTTCTGGAACTTTAACTATAACATCAGGAGCTTTAGCACCATGCATATCGCTACCTTTTCCATTAACACCCTTATCACCTTTTATTTGTTTTCTATATTTTAAATCAACCAAAGTTTTGAGA
Organism: Bacilli bacterium; assembly: GCA_016296185.1. Classification (GTDB taxonomy): domain Bacteria; phylum Bacillota_I; class Bacilli_A; order RF39; family UBA660; genus Coprovivens. Next base: position 2,654 of record JAEDJT010000004.1, on the reverse strand, counting down.
CCTTTATCAACTGTAAATACAATATCTGCACCTTTACCACCGTTACCACCATTAGGCCCACCAAATGGTATATATTTTTCTCTTCTAAATGAAGTACATCCATCTCCGCCTTTACCAGCGATAACTTTAATTATACATTCATCTACAAACATAAAGATCAACTCCTTTTTTTCTAAACGTATTATAGCATAAACATTAATTTTGATAAAGTTTATGTCATTAAATAAATAAAAAAAGAATAGATTAACTATTCTCCTTTTCACTAAGCTTCGTAAACACTAACTTTTTTCTTATCTCTACCTAATCTTTCGTATTTAACTACGCCAGTTATAGTAGCGAATAAAGTGTGATCTTTACCCATTCCAACGTTAACGCCAGGATAAATCTTAGTTCCTCTTTGACGGTATAAAATACTACCAGCAGAAACGATTTGTCCGTCAGCTGCTTTAGCACCTAATCTACGACCTCTAGAATCTCTACCATTTTGAGTAGAACCTTGAGCTTTAACGTGAGCGAATAATTGGATATTTAAACTTAATCTTAACATATTCTAATCCTCATTTCTAATCTCAATATTTTTAGGATACTGACTAACCAATTCACTTAATTCATCAATCATGTTATTTAATAACTTTTGATTGATATCAGTTTCCTTAATAACTCTGATAATTAATGAACCAGAGTTTTCTTCAAACTCGATTGATTCGTCTAACACATTAATTCCGTTTACAGTAGTTATTGCCATTGTACTAACTGAAGCACAAACAATATCTTTACCATAATCATCATAATCTGCATGACCTTTTATATCAATCTCATAGACATTTTCATTTTGTCTTTTAACTTTAACTTTAATCATAATTATTTAGTAATTTTCTTAACAGTTAATTTAGTATATGGTTGTCTATGTCCTTTAGTCTTTCTAGATGTTTTAGTTTTGTTCTTGTAAGTAAAAATTCTAATCTTTTTATTTTTACCTTGTTTATCAACTGAACAAACAACTTTTGCACCGTCAACTACTGGAGTACCAGCAACACCATCTACATATAAAACTTGATCAAAAGTAATTTCTTTACCTACTTCAGCATCTAATTTTTCAACATAAATAGTTTCACCTTCAGAAACATAATATTGTTTTCCACCAGTAACAAATATAGCTTTCATCTTCTTACCTCCTTATTATTTTTAAGACGCGCCCTTAAGGTGACACAAAGTACTTAAATAAAACCTTTTTAGTGCGGTTTTGAAGAAAGCCTCTTCAAACAAGTAAGATTATAGCAAAAAACATACAAGAAGTCAATTAAAACCAGTATTTAAACATATTTCTAAAATAAGTCTTTTCAGATAAATAATTTATATAATAAAACTTATTCAATTTTAAATATTTATAGTCATCAACATAACAAATATCATCATAATAATGATCATACATAAATCTTTCAATAAAAAATAGATTCAAAACATATTTAAAATTTTTAACCGTCTTAAATAAATACACAAATAATAATCCTATAATAAAATAATTATTAAATTTAAAAATAAAATTCAAATATATAAATAATAAAATAAATATAAAACTAAACAACATATACAATCTATAACTGTTGTAAAAACTAATAAAAGAACATAATGAATATAATAATATTTTGCTACCATCTAAAGGTATAATCGGTAATAAATTAAATATAAATATATAATAATTAAAATATAAAAACAGATTAAATGTATAAAAACTAATAGCACCAATATTAAACAAATAATTAAAAACAAAATATAATATAATCTGAAATATTATTCCTCCAAGACTACATATAATCATTTTATATATTCTTTCATGAATTTTGGAATCAATATAAGTAATACCGCCAAAAGGATATATAACAACTTTATTTATTTTAATTTTAAAAAAAGAAAAGAAAACAACATGTCCTAATTCATGAAAAACAACGATAACAAAAACAATTAATAATTCTTTAAAATAACCAGATAATAAAGCAAATAAAAAAAGAATATAAGTAAACTCATTAATTTTAAATTTATTTAATATATTCTTCATAAGTTAACATTCTTCCATTACTCAAAATTTTTAAATATAAATTATTATCAATAGTATCGCCTAAAATATCACCACAACTAACATAATCATATAAACTATAATTTAAATTAGTAACATTACCATACCATAAATCAATTCCATCATTACCTTGAACTATAACTACATTTTTCATATTGTCTTTATCACCAATAAATACAATAATACCAGGCTTCAAAACATTAACAAATTGAGTATCACCAAGATCTAATCTATAATAATCATCAATCTTTTCTTTAGATATATAATTTAAATATTCGTTAAATGTAGTAATCTCTTTATCTTTTTTCCCCATAAAAACATTAAATACATTCCTATAATCACTAAATTTTATATCATTATTAAATACTTTATTATTAAAAATATGTTTAAAATTATCGCTATAATTAAAACATATTAAACATATTAATAGAAAAATAACACTTAGTAATAATCTAGATAGCCATTTCATAATATCACCTAATAAATTTTATGCAATAAAGCATATATATAATATAAATAATAAAACTAAATATAAATTCAATTAAATATTTATATAAGTTAAACCCATTAGTAAAAAAAC
>JAEDJT010000025.1 GCA_016296185.1 Bacilli bacterium | reverse complement strand
ATTATCATTATCATTATTTTCAGGTGCATTAAAAAATTTATTATTCATATTTTAATCCTTTCTAATTGCTATATTTTCGTTATTCTTTTTATTTTTTCCTTCTACTATATTTGATATATATTTAATAGATTTTTTAAATTCATCTACTAGTAATTGCATTTTATCTTCTTGTTCCATATATATTTTTATTGTATTTAATATATCTGGTAAATTCTTATTGATTAAGTCTTTAATTGTAACAAAATCATTATCATTATATTTACCATTTAAAGGATTTTTATCTGTTATTTCAACATTATCTAATTCTATTATTGATTCTATTAACTTTTGATCAACAGAAGAATCTATTTTATTTATAACTAATTTTGCTAATACTCTATAATAAGCTGTTTCGCATATATTATTAAAATAACCGTTATAATCATTAGTATCTATATTTGTAATTGAATAATATGAATCATTTATTTGTGATGCATATTCTAATGGTGTTCCAAAAGCTTTTATAACATTTTCTTTTTCTTCAGCTATTTTGTCTAATATATTTAGTTTTATATCAATATCATCATCTGAAGCAAATAATATTGTATGATCTTTATTCAATCCATTTGATTGATAACCAATCATTTCATAATTAATTCCATTTGTTATACATCTTTCGATATAATCATTTAAGAAATAAAATGTTTCTTTATCATAAGGTGTATTAATAAATATTTTATATGTTTGCTTTGTTGATGGTACAGTGAATACATTAGAGTCTTCTATACCTATATGTGACTCATAATCTGTAACACTATTTAATAATTTTGATATTTTCTTATCTGTTGATATGTCATTATTTATCAACAATTCTCTATATAATTCATTTATATCATCTGTTGCATAGTTACCTATTTTGTCTATTAATAATTCTGATATTTTATCTATTAATTTTTTTTGTAACCTTGTATAATCGAATGATTCGTTATTCTTTATTTCTTTTGAGTTAGGCAAAATTATTTCGGCAGCATTAAAAATACAATTATTATATCTTTGATATATTAATGTTTTTAATAATAAATCATTATCTAATGGATTACTATATACTCTTTTTTTTCGTGTTAATTCTTGTTTTAAATCAATATTATATTCTTTAGCTATCGGTACTAACGCTCTTAAATATTTTTCTTTATCTTGATCATTTAATCCATCTTTTTTTTCAATATAATCATTTAATAGTTTATAAAATGATTTTAATTTATCTGCCATATTATCACCTTAATATAAGTATAACAAAAAAAGATAACTTTTTTAAGTCATCTTTTTAATATTGTATTCCCCATACTACATGATGTTTTGCTTCTTTTCCACAACATACACATTTATCATCTATACGTTTTCCATCTTCAACAATGCATCTTGATTTGCATCCTTTAATTTCTTTTATTTTTAATTCACAATCTTGATTTCCACACCACATTGCATGAATAAAACCTGGTTGTGTATTTAAAATATTTTCCATTTCTTCTAAATTATGAGCTTCAAAAGTTAATTTATCTCTTCTTTCTACTGCTCTATCATACATATCTTTTTGAATTATTTCTAATAATTCTTTTGTGTAATTTACTATATTTAGTCCATCTAATGATACTGGTATTTTATCTCCTGTATCACGTCTAGCAAATGTTATTTGATTATTTTCTAAATCTCTTGCACCTACTTCAATTCTTACAGGTATACCATTAACTTCTGCTTCAGCAAATTTAAATCCTGGAGATTTTTCTGTTTCATCAACATATGCTGTTATACCAGCATTTATTAATTCATCTTTGTATTTTCTAGCTAATTCAAGTACTTTTTCGTCTTTACCAATTGGTATTAATACAACTTGTCTTGGCGCAATTCTTGGTGGTAATACTAGTCCTTTATCATCTGAATGAACCATGATTAATCCACCAATCATTCTTGTTGTAGTTCCCCAAGATGTTTGATATACATGTTCCAATTGATTATCTTTATTTGCAAATGTTACACCATATGCTTCAGCAAATTTTTGTCCAAAATAATGTGAAGTACCTGCTTGTAACGCTACACCATTATACATTAATGCTTCATTTGTTAATGTGTATTCAGCACCTGCAAATTTTTCTTTTTCTGTTTTACGTCCTGTTATTGAAGGAATAGCTAGTATATCATGATGGAACCATTCGTATACATCCATCATTTGTTTTGTTTCTAACTCAGCTTCTTGTGCCGTTGCATGAATTGTATGACCTTCTTGCCAAAAGAATTCTCTTGATCTTAAGAATGGTCTAGTTTCTTTTTCCCATCTAACAACATTTACCCATTGATTATATAACATCGGAAGATCTTTATAACTTCTTACGTGTGTTGCATAGTAATCACAAAATAAAGTTTCTGAAGTTGGTCTTACAGCTAATCTTTCTTCTAATTCTTTTTCTCCACCATGAGTTACCCATGCAACTTCTGGTGCAAATCCATTAACTAGTTCTCCTTCTTTTTTTAATAAGTTTTCAGGAATAAATAAAGGTAATTGTACATTTACATGTCCTAATTCTTTAAATTTTTTGTCTAAGATTTCTTGCATTTTTTCCCAAATAGCATATCCATTTGGTTCAATTACCATACATCCTTTTACTGATGAATAATCACATAGTTTTGCAGCTCTTACTACATCTGTATACCATTGTGCAAAATCTTTATCTCTTTCTGTTATAGCATTATTCGCCATATTTTCTCCTCTTTTCTAATAAAAAAAGAATGATACCAAAGGAGTGCATTAAGCACGGTACCATCCTTATATTTTCTTAATTTTGATAACGGCCAATTACCGGAAATATTTTCATATTTCATTCATGGGTAGGAATTTAATAACATTAATACTTAGTTCGCACTATCCTAAGTTCACTTAATTAAGAGATTATTAAATTATGTCCCAATCAACATATTGATTGTAATATAAAACAATTATTGTCTTTTGTCAAACAATAATTGTTGTATTTTTTATTGAATAGGATTAATTTGAGATTCAACTGGTTGTGCAGGAGCAATATTTGTTGCTTCTGGTGCAACTGGTTGAGCTGGAGCAATTGGAGCAACTGGTGCAGTTGGTGCTTCAGGTGCAACTGGAGCTACTGGTGCAGTTGGAGCAACTGGTGCTTGTCCATTTTCATGTGCAGCAGCGATTTCACTAGGATTTGCTCCTTTCATAACATTAACTAGTTGTTCTTTAAATGCTTTTTCTTCTTCATCATCTAAACCAATATGATCTATTCTTTCAATTTGTTCATGATCAAATAATAGTGTTTGAGTTGAACTTATATTTCCTTCTGGGAATAATACTGCAGAATAATCATAAATTTTGTTTGGTTGATCTCCATCAATTACACAGAATCCATTAATCATTACTCTTTTAGTTCCATTTTTTAATAATACTACTGATCCTACTGGTAGGTATTTTCCTCTTAATTCATTATTCATATTTTATCAGTCCTTTACTATTCTTCGCTATTATCATTATACAAAAAAAAGATTGCGTTTGCAATCTTTTATTTTGTTATACCAATTTCTTCTAAAGCACTTTCAACATCTTCGTAAGTAACTCTACCTCTTAATATGCTTACAACTTCTCCATCTTTAATAAAGTAAATTGCTGGTACTTTATCGCAAGTTGGTGCTGGTTCTATATCAATTGTAGTTGTTTCACCTTCACTATCAGTTTCTTCTTTTTTTTCTTCAGTTTTTTCTTTTTCTGTAGTTCCTGATGTTTCAGCATTTTCTTCATCAGAATCTTCTTTATCAGTATCTACTTTTTCAGCGCCTTCTTCATCTTCTTTTTCTTCATCATAGATGATTTCGTCTCCTGATCCTACACAAACGTTTATAAAACCTTCGTTTAGTTTTTCTAATTCTTTTTCAGTTCCTGAATAAGAAGATAAATAATAACTATGGAAATTGTATTCATCTTGAGCATCAAGTAGATAATCTAATAAATTACGAGCATCTTCTTGACTATAATATGAATAATATTGTTTTCCAACATATAACACTGCTCTTTTTTTAGCAGCTACAGTTTCAACATCTGAAGCTGTAATATCTTTCATTCCATAATAATCATAATCAGTTACATTATCGTATAATTCATCTAATATATCACCTAATAATGCATCAATTATTTTATCCTCTTTAACTTCTTCAATTTTTTCTGCTAAGTTATCAGTATCAATATCATCAATTTTAACTGCTTTATCAGTATTGAATGATTCTTCGATTTCATCTTTTGCTTCTACATCATAGTTTCCAGAAATATTAATGTTATTTTCTTCACCATCTGATAATGTTAATTTATATTCTCCAGAAATAGATGATTTCTTTTGTTTAGCTGATACATAAACAGATCCTTTTAATTTATCTTCTTCATCAATAATAATTTCAAAATCTACATCAATTTTTTCATTATTAAATTCTCTAACTGTTGCTTTAGCTAATGTTTCTTTATTGTATTTTAAAGTAACATTCCATTCTTTTCCTTCTTTTACTCCTTCAATTACTACTTTTTCTCTATCATCTTCATCATGATTGTCTACTGTAATTGTGAAGTTTTTATTATCGAATACATATGAAACATAATCTTTTCCATCAACTGAAATTGAGTAACCTACAACTTTATTTAATACACCTTTTGTATAAATATTAATAGATATTTTTTCGTCAATATTGATTTCATCAGCTGATTCTTTAATATTTTTTAAAGCATCTTTAAAATCTTTTTTAGATATTTTTTCATCTTCATCGATAAATTCATTTACTAAATCTACTGTTTTTTCAATGAATTTATCATTATCAATTAATGTTTCTACTGTACCTTTTAATAATTTACCTGCACTTTTTCCAGATAAACTATAAGAATACTGAGTAACTTTTACTTCTTTTTCGCCTAATTCAATTTCAGCTTTATCTTTTTCAATTTTTTCTTCATCTAAGTTTTTAACAACTGCATCAACAACATATTGTCCTACATCTGTAAAATCTGTAGCTTTAATTTCTTTAGTTTCAGTTAATGCTTTAAATATCATATCTAAATCATCTTCTGAAATTTTATCGCTTAAATCAATTGTTTCATCTAATAAAGATGTTTTAACATAAGTGTATCCATCTTCAATTAAAGATTCTACTGATACGCTTTCATCTTCACCTTCTGCTTGTAATTTAGCATATACTTCTTTATCTTTTCCTGAAATACCAGCATTCCATGAAATTTTTCCAGAACCAATATCTTCTCCATCAACTTTTCCTTCAACTTTTATATCGCCATTAAAATATATAGCTTTTTGTGCAGGATTAAAATCTTTAGATATTTTGTCTGCTTCTTTTGCACTTTTTACTACTTCTTTATAAGTATTTTTTATTGTGTTTTTAAACACATTTTTTGATCCACCGTTAGTAATTAATAGTGCAATAATTACTACAACTGCTACTGCAACTACACCTAATGCTGCAAGTAGTTTTGGATTTTTTCCATTTTCATTAGCAAATGGAACGATTGGTTCTGATTTAATTTCAGTAACCGGTGTAACTTCTGGTGTTGTTTCAACTTGAGCTACTGGAGTTTCAACTACTGGAGCTTCATCTGCTGGAGTTTCAACTGCTGGAGTTTCTTCAGGAGTAACTTTTGTTTCTTCAACTTTTTCTACTGTTTTCGTAGAAGTTTTTTTAGAAGTTCTTTTTGTCTTTTTTTCTTCTTCCATAAACATACCTCTCTTTACTTTTTTTTATTATATCATATTTTTTTAATTTATAAATATTATTTATTAGGTGATTTTTATGAAAAAAATATTTATATTATTTCTATTATTTTGTCCTATAATTGTACATGCTGAATTAGTTAATTATTCTAAAAGTGGTGTGTTATTTGAACCTAGTACACATAAAGTTTTATATGAATATAATAAGGATGAAAAACTTGCTCCTGCTTCGATGACTAAAATGATGACATTATTAATCGTCATGGAGAATATATATAATAATGAAATATCTTTAGATGATTTAGTTCCTATATCAGAGAATGCTGAACATATGGGTGGTAGTCAAGTTTATCTTCAAGCTAATACAAGTATTAAACTATCTGAATTAATTAAAGCAATTTGTATTGCATCAGCAAACGATGCTGCAGTTGCAGTTAGTGAATATATTGCTGGAAGCGCTGAAGATTTTGTCAATTTAATGAATGATAAAGTTGTTGAACTCGATTTAAAGAATACTCATTTTATGAATGTTCATGGTCTTGATGAGGATAATCATTATAGTTCTGCTTATGATATGGCAGTAATTGCTAGTAAGTTATTAGAATATCCGGTTATTTTAAATTATAGTTCTCAATATGAAGATTATTTAAATAAACCTGACGGAACTAAAATGTGGTTAGTTAATACTAATAAACTTATTAGATATTATGAAGGAATTGATGGTTTAAAAACAGGTTATACTAGTAGCGCATTATATTGTATTACAGCTACTGGAAAGAAAAATGACACTAGAATGATAAGTGTTGTAATGGGAAGTGATACTTCAGAACATAGAAGTAATGATACAATTTCTCTTTTAAATTATGGTTTTAATAATTATAAAGTTAATACTGTAATAAACAAAGATGACTATGTTACTAATTCAACGGTTTATAAAGGTAGCGTATCTAATGTAGATGTTATTGCTTTGGAATCTTTATCTGATCTTGTAAAATTAAATGAAAAAAAAGATTATTCTTATAACTATAATATAAAGAAAATAGTCGCTCCTATTAATAAAGGCGATGTAATCGGAAGTGTAGAAATTGTTGATGATAATAATACTAAAATTGGACAAGTAAATCTAACAGTTAGCACTAATATTAAAAAGCAAAATATAGTCGGTTTTTATTTTAGTTTTATAAAAAAAATTATTAGAGGTTTTTAACAATTTATGTATATTATTTTTTTTCTATTTATGTTATAATTTGATATAGAATAGAAAGAAGTGTTTAAAAATGAATGAACAAAATAATGTTAATCCAACATCAACACCTGAAGTTCCTGTAACTCCTGTTGTTCCGGTTACCCCTGAAGTACCTGTTCAACCAGTTACTCCAATCGAACCAATTCAACCGGTTGCACCTATTGTGCCTGAGACTCCAGTTCAACCTGAAGCTGTTGTTCAACCGGTTACTCCTGTAACTCCAGTTCAACCTGAAGCTGTTGTTCAACCAGTTACTCCTGTTGCTCCTGTTCAACCTGAAGTTGCTGCTCAACCAGTTACTCCTGTTGCTCCTGTTCAACCTGAAGTTGCTGCTCAACCAGTTACTCCTGTTGCTCCTGTTCAATCTGAAGTTGCTGGTCAACCAGTTGCTCCTGTTGTTCCTCAACAACCAGTAGTTAATGGGATGGATAATCAAGCAGTTGCTACAGTTGCTAATGGTGGTATACAACCTCAAGGAGTTATAGCTCCTAGTGTTCCTGTTAATGGACCAATAGATTCAACAAATGTTGGTTTTGTACAAACAGGTACAGATCTAAAGAAAAAAACAAATCCTGCAATTATAGTTGGAATAGTTGCAGTAATTATTATAATATTAGGTGCTGTTGGATATTTTGTAGTTTATCCTAAAATCATGGATAAACTAAGTGATCCAAAAACTGTATTTAAAAATACAATTGAAACTATGAATAAAGAAGTTAGTACAAAAGTATCTTCTATTGTTCATAATAAAGGTTTATTTGAAATTAAAGTTGCTATAGATAGTGATATTGAACAACTTGAAAATTATTCTGGCTATACTTATTCAGGAAGATTTGGTGTTGATCCTGAAAATAGATTATTAGAAGCTGGATTTGGTGTTTTAGATAACTCAACTAAAAAAGATATTAACAATTATTACTATTTAAAAAATAATAGTGTTTATACAAAATTCTCAACAAACAGAGATTTGTTATATTTAGGTAGTGTTGATAATAGTGAAATGAAAGAATTAGATAAATTATTTGATACATTCAATAGTATTTTAACTAATATGGATGAATCAATGTCACAAAATGCTGATATAATGATTAATTCTTTATTTACTGCTTTCTCTAATTCATTAAATGATAATAACTTTAGTAAAGCTGATGCTAGCATTTCAGTTGCTGGAAATAACCTAAAAGTTAAAAAGAATATATATCATATGGATAAAGCTACAGTTAACGATATGTTTAAAAAGATGGTTGAAGAATTAAGTAATAATGATGATTTCGTTGATTGTGTTTATAAAAATTTAAATACTTATGCTGCTATTGAAAATCAAGAAATTTCAAAACAAGATGTTAAAGAAATGATTTCTTCTTTAAAAGATAAAGAAATTGAAGTAGATGATGATTTATCATTAGATTTAGTTATTTATACATATGGTACTAAATCAGAATTTGTAGGAATGCAAATTACAGATGGAAAAGATGATATTCATTACTATACTTATAATGGTAATTATGAAATTATAGTTTCTGGTGAAGAAAATGATGCTTTAAGTATTATTGGTGTTGCTAATGGTTCTGTAACAAATACTTCTATCAAAATCGATGGAACTGAATATGCAACATTAAAAATTAGTAAATGGACTGATACGGAAGTTGAATTTGATTATGTATTAAATATTCCTGCTGAATTAATGGAATCATCTTCTAGTGTTAATACAAGTAAAGATGAAAAATATGTATTTACTGGTAGTTTTTCATATAAAGAAACAACTACTAACGAAAATACTCAAAATGATATTGAATTTAAATTAGTTCTACCAGATAAAACTCATTTTAATGTTAAAGTTTCTGTTTTAAATGATTGGACAACAGACATTGCAAGTATTAATACTTCTACTGCTACTACTCCAACAGATAGTGATTTAGAAACAATTACATCACAATTCTTAACTTATTTAATGGAAACTCCTGTTAAAGCACTTATTGGTACTTTATCAGGATACAATGATAATAATAGTTATAATTCTTATGATAATTATGATTATGATAGTGATAGTTATTATGGTTATGACGATGATGATAAAGATTATTCTAGTTCTTATTCAGATGACGTTGATGATCAAATAGCATATGACGGATAAAAAAAAATACTTTCTATTGAAAGTATTTTTTTTATTTATTTTTTCCTGTTAATTTATCAAGTAGACTTCTTTTTGGTTTTTCTTCTTTTTTAGTTTCTACTTTTTTTGTTTCTTTTGATGGCTTTTGGTCATCTTTTTTTGTGGTTTTAGCTTCTTTAACAGTTTTTTTAGTATCTTTTTTTACTTCTTTTTTTGTGGTTTTAACTTCTTTGTTATCTTCTTTTTTTGATTCATTGTTTGAATCTTCTTTTCTTTCTTGTTTTGGTAATGCAGCTTTACGAGATAAGTTTAATCTATTTCTATTATCATATCCCTCAGCTTTAACGATTATTTCGTCACCAACTTTGAATAAGTCTGATGCTTTTTCAACTCTTTCCCAAGCTAATTGAGAAACGTGACATAATCCTTCACATCCAGGCCATAATTGTACGAATACACCAAAGTCTTCTACTTTAACTACTTTACCTGTATATATTTCTCCAGGAACAACTTCTTTTGCAATATATTCAATCATATCTCTAGTTCTGTTAATAACGTCTCTATTTGTATGATAAATAATTACTGTTCCATCGTCTTCTAAATCAACTTTAACTGCGTTAATATCTTGTACTACATCAACATTTGAAGCTTCGCAAATAATCTTAGTGATTGTTTCTCCACCTTTTCCAATAACTTCTTTAATTTTATCTGGATTAATTTTGAATTTTTCAACTTTAGGTGCATATTCTGAAACATCTTCTCTTGGTTTAGAGATTTGTTTTTCCATTACGTCTAATATTTCCATACGTGCATCTTTAGCTTGATCTAAAGCTTCTTTTAATATTTTCTTAGTTATACCCTTAATTTTGATATCCATTTGTAATGAACAAATACCTTTTCTTGTTCCACCAACTTTAAAGTCCATGTCTCCTAAATGATCTTCCATACCTTGAATATCTGTTAAGATTGTATAATCTTTTTCATCTTTAGATGTGATTAATCCCATTGCAATACCTGCAACTGGTGCTTTAATTGGTACACCTGCTGCCATTAATGACATACAACCAGCACAAATTGTTGCTTGTGATGATGATCCATTTGATTCTAGAATTTCAGAGACAACTCTAACTGTATATGGGAATTCTTCTTCAGAAGGCATTACTTGTTTTAAACATCTTTCACCTAAAGCTCCATGTCCAATTTCTCTTCTTCCTGGTGATCCATATCTACCTGTTTCACCTACTGAGAATTGTGGGAAATTATAATGTAACATAAAGTGTTTTTCTGCTTCTAAACTAATACCATCTAATGCTTGATATTCATTTAATGCACCTAGAGTAGTTACTGCCAATGCTTGAGTTTCTCCACGAGTAAATAATGCACTACCATGAGTTCTTGGTAATAAGTCTAAATCTGTAGATAGTTTTCTTATTTCAGTCATTGCTCTTCCGTCAGATCTTGTTTTTTCATTAACTGTAATAGCTCTGAAAATATCATATTCAATTTCTTCTAATACTAATTTAACTTTTGTAATTAAAATAGTTAATTCTTCTTTATCTAGTTCAGCATTATCTTCAATATATTTATTAACAACTGTTTCTTTAACTTCATCAATTGCAGCATATTTTTTTAATTTATCTTTAATACGCATTGCTTTATCTAATTTATCAGCTGCTAAATCTTTGATTTCTGCTTTTAATTCATCAGAAATTTCTAGTCTTTCATATTCCATTTTTTCTACACCGATTTCAGCGATAATTTTTTCTTGGAATTCACATAATTCTTTAACTGCCTCATGTCCGAACATTAGTGCTTCTAACATATCTTTTTCAGATACTTCTTTAGCTCCTGCTTCAACCATGTTGATTGCAACTTTTGTACCAGCTACAGTTAAATCAATGTCAGATACTTCTAATTGTGCAGGAGTTGGGTTGATTACGAATTCTCCATCAACTCTACCTACTTTAACGCCAGCAATTGGTCCATCAAATGGTATTTGTGAAATACTTGTACATAATGATGATCCAAACATAGCTGCTAATTCTGGTGAATTATCTGTATCAACTGATAATACAGTATTAACAACTTGTACTTCATTTCTGAAGTCTTCTGGGAACATTGGTCTCATAGGTCTATCGATCATACGAGCAGCTAATGTTGCAGCATCTGTTGGTCTACCTTCTCTTTTAATGAATCCACCAGGTATTTTACCTACTGAATATAATTTTTCTTGGTATAAAACCATTAATGGAAAGAAATCTGATAGTATGTTAGCTGATTTAGATACTACAGCTGTTGATAATATAACTGTATCTCCATATCTAACTAATACTGCACCATGGGCTTGTTTTGCAAGTTCACCATGTTCAACAATTAATTTTTTTCCTCTAAAATCTAGTTCAAATGTTTTTTTCATTTTTCTACCTCTCTTTTACTAAATTTTTTATAAAAAAAGACACTTAAAAAATAAGTGCCTACTTTTTCATAATTATTTTCTGATTCCTAGAGCTTCAATTGTTTTTCTATAAGAAACAACATCGTTTTTCTTTAGGTAATCTAAAAGACTACGTCTTTTACCAACCATCATTTGAAGTCCTCTTTTTGAATGGAAATCATGAATATGAACTTTTAAATGTTCAGTTAATTCGTTAATTTCTTCAGTAAGAATAGCGATTTGTACTTCAGTAGCTCCGCTGTCTTTTTCGTTCTTACCAAATTGTTTAACTAATTCAGCTTTTCTTTCTTTTGTAATTGCCATTTTAAATTCCTCCTTTATTAATTTAACCGTTTAAACTTAGTAGAGATTCGGAGATTTCTAAACCAAGATTAAACTTTCAAAAGTATTGTAACCTAAATTATAAAATATATCAAGTATTTTATACTTTTTTAAGCTTTAACATGTTAGCATTTTCTACTTTTACTTCGTTTGCTACTCTTTTTTTAGCTATTATTTTTTTTGTTTTCTTTTTATCTAATCTAATATTAACAAAATATATTACATCTTTTTTAGGAATATATACATCATCTTCCATATAATTTATATAGCTAATAACATCTCCTATTTTTTCAGGATATGATATACAATCTTCTAACTTTTCTTTATATAATCTTATACATTTATATTCTTCATGAGTTGAATCATATACATATAAGTAACAATTTTCGTATGGTACTTTTATTATTTCTCCATATTTAGCTTGTCTTCCTTTATATAATTTTTGATGTAATTTTTTTGCTGATTTTTTATCTACTGAATTCATATTATTTACATATAGAAATATTAGTTTTTCTAATATTCTTAAGTAATCTGAATTTGATATTCTAAATCCTCTTTTAATGAAGTCTCCTCTACCTAATTTATATACATATTCGGTTTCAACCACTGAGTTCTTAGTCATAACTTCATTATTGTATTTATTGGCATTTAAATAATAATTTGATTTGTATATTTTATCTTTTCTTTCTTGTATTTTTAATGCAAGTATATTATCATCTTTATCTTTATCTAAAACTAAAAACGGTCTTTCTTGTGAATGTCTATGAGGTTTATAATCTGGATTTGCTAAATACTTAACCCCATATGAAAGAGCTACTTCTCCCTCTTCAGGCATAGGTAGTTTTGAAAATCTTTTATATTTATTCATTATTAATACCCCCTGTAAACATTTTATATGGTTTTGATAATGAATTATCTTTTTCATATGTTTTATATATAGCAATAATTTTTCCATTATATCTTATACATGATATTTCATCGTTAAATTCTTTTGGTATTATTGCACCATTTAATACTTTTTTATATGTTTCTTCATTAATATCTATAATTTCAACATCGTCTATTACTTCTTCTATAGGTAACATTTTATAATTACCTTTTTCTATATCTTCTAAAGTAATTGATTCTTCTATACTAAATTTACCTTGTTTAGTTCGAATTAAATCTGACATTGTCCCAACTGTATTTAGTTTAGAACAAATATCATCTATAAGTGCTCTAATGTATGTACCTTTAGAAACTGTAGTTTTAAATTTTATTTCATCAATAGAATAATCTAATAATTCAATTTCTTTAACATCTATTTCTCTTTTTGGTAATTCTACTTCTTTACCTTCTCTTGCATATTCATATAATTTTTTTCCATTTACTTTTACTGCTGAATATATAGGTACTGTTTGAATGCTTTTTCCTTTAAATGATTCTAAAACTTCTATTATTTGTTCTGTTGTTACATTGTATTCTTTTTCTTCTATGATATTTCCTGTTATATCTAATGTATCAGTTTTAGTTCCTAGTTTTATTGTTGCTATATATTCTTTATATTTACTTGTTAATAAGTCACATAAAGTTGTATATTTTCCAACACAGATGATTAATACTCCACTAGCTATTGGATCTAGTGTTCCAGTATGACCTACTTTTTTTGTATGTAGTATTTTTGTTATTTTATTTACTACATCTCTTGATGTAAAGTCTTTAGGTTTATTTACAACTAGAATTCCGTTCATATTAATCACCTCTTTTATGTTATCATTTTTAAATGTGTTTAGTAAACACTATTCCTTTATTTTTTATTTTAGATTTTATTATGTAATGTTCTATATATAAATTATTTTTATCTATATATGCAACTAAAAAGCCCGGATATGGATTATCATTATTACCATATGACATAACATTATCTGATAATGTTGGTATGTGTATAGAACCTGTATCAGATACTTTTATATTATGTCTATGTCCATGTAAATTTACTATTGTTTGTAAATTAGGTATTTCTAATTGATATTTAGGACATTCATGTAATATTGATATAGTAGTATCATTCCAATTTATATATGTTCTTTTAAATCCTAATATTTTTATATCTTTTCTTGGCTTAAATATATTTATTCCTTTTTCAAATTTATCTAAAATACTTAAATCATGATTACCTAAAGTAACATAATTTGTTATGTTTCTATCATAAGGATATACACTCATAAAATGTTTAAATTGTTTTTCTGGATCGATATATTCTTGTTTTACATGTTTCATAGTACTTTGTAATAAGTCTCCACCATGTATTATTTTTGTAATATTGTTCTTTATTGCAAATTCATATACCATATCTAGATAAGATATATTTTCATATTCACTTCCTATATGTGTATCACTTATTATGAGTATTTTATTTTCTTTTATTGTTTTTCCTTTGTTTAAATCAATATCATATTCTATATTATTTTTTATTAATAATGATATTAGCTCTTGTTTATTTAGTTTGGTTTTCTTTAATAGTTCTTCAATAGGGATTTGATTAAATTCTTGTAAAACAATATTTTGTACATTATCATCAATTTCATCATATCTTTTTAATATCATAATGTTCCCCCTTTTTTGTATGTTTTATATTAAGTTAATAACTAATATAAGTCAATTAAAAAAAGACATTAATGTCTTTTATTGTGTAGTATTGGATAATCTATATCATAATCTTCTGATAGTCTTTCAACTACTAGTTCACTTGTACCTTTTTCATTTAATAAATATTTTGTTTTATTTATTATATATTGTTGATAAAAATCTATTGGTTGTCTATACATACTTTTTGTAGTGCTATGATTACATCCACACATTGCTACATAAAAATCTTTATCATTAGCAATTGCTTGTTCCAATATTAATGTTGTTGCTTCACAAGGTAAGATACCTACTAGTAAGTCATAGTCTTGAATTGGAGTTTCTTTAGTAAATTCTTCTTTATATAGTTTCATATTAGGGTATTTAGGCTCATCTACAATTAGTAATGGTTCATATATGGTAATTGTACCTTTTTCTATTTTTTGTTGATATGCTGCTACTTTATGAGCAAATGCAGGCATATATCCACTACCTATTTCTAATATATTCTTATCTAAGCCAAATCTTCTATTAATTCTATTTAAATGTTCACCATAGAAATCACCAATTTTATGAGTTAAACCTAATTCTCCATATATTTCCATTAATATATCTGGAGCTCCTATATCATATAAGAATCTTTCAAAGTTAGCTACTATATATTGTAGTTCTTCTGGTAGGTATTTATCACCATATTTTAATAAATATTCTTGAAACATTTCTTGAATAATTGGTTCATTTGAATATGATACTAACATAATATTCCCTCTTCTTTAGGTAGGTATAATAATATAATTAAGTATTTTTGTCAAAAAATAAGGAAATGACTATTCGTCACTTCCATATATATATTCTATATCTGATTCTGTTTCTGTATCACATATTATTTCCATTTCAGGTTCTTCTGGAGCTTTTATTTCTTTTTCAACTACAGGTTCTCCTTCGTGAATTTTACTAATAATTCTTTCGATATTATCACCATATGCGATTGAATCATCATATTTAAATCTTATTTTAGGAATATGTCTCATTTCTATTCTTTCAGCTATTTTGTTTCTTAAGTATCCAGCTGTATCATCGTTTAATTCTTTTTCTAAACGTTTATGATCTATTTCAGTATCAGTAGTAGTAAAGTATACTCTTGCTAATCCTAAATCATTTGTTACTTCAACACCAGTAATTGTTATATGTTGTAGTAAACTATCATGTGCTTCTGTATTACATATATCCATTAGGTCTTTTTGAATTTGTGAACCTATTCTTTTTAGTTTTATTTGATTCATCTATCTTTTTACCTCTACCATTTCATAGATTTCAACTGTATCCCCTACTTTGATATCTGAATAGTTTTCTAATGTAATACCACATTCATATCCTTTTTTAACTTCTTTAACTTGGTCTTTTTCTCTTTGTAATGTAGCAATTTTTGTATCAACAACTACAATACCATCTCTTATTAATCTTGCTTGAGCATTTGTTTTAACTAAACCGTCTGTAACATATGATCCTGCAATATTACCAACTTTAGAGAATTTAAATATTTTTCTTATTTCAACATTACCAATTATTTTTTCTTCGAATTCAGGTGCTAACATACCTTTCATGGCAGCTTCCATTTCTTCTACTAATTTATAAATAATTGTATATAATCTTATATCTACACCATATTCTTTAGCAATTTCTTTTGTGCTATTTGATGGTGATACACAGAATCCTAAAATAATTGCATTTGATGCATTTGCTAATACTACATCTGATTCTGTAATTGTTCCAATTCCACTTCTGATAACTTTAACTTTTATGCCATCTACATCAATTTTTTCTAAAGCGTTTCTTACTGCTTCTTCTGAACCTCTAACATCAGTTTTTAAAACTACATTAATTTCTTTAGTTTCTGAATTGATTGATGCAAATAAGTTATCTAATGATAAGGATTGTTTTTGGAATTTTTGTTCTCTAGCAGCTATTGTACGTTTATCAGCAATATCTTTTGCTTGTGATTCTGTTTCAAACGCCATGAATTTATCACCAGCACTTGGATTATCAGATAAACCTGTAATTTCTACTGGAGTTGATGGTCCAGCTTCAACGATTGATTTTCCTGTATCATCTTTCATTGTTCTAACTTTTCCATATGTTGTACCAACTACGATAGGATCTCCTAAACGTAATGTTCCGTTTTGAATTAATAATGATGCAACTCCACCAATATTTTTATCCATTTTTGATTCAATAACTGTACCTAATGCATAACGTTGTGGATTTGCTTTTAGTTCTTGCATTTCTGCAATAGCTATAATTGTTTCTAATAATTTATCGATACCTAAACCTGATTTAGCAGAAATATCTACGAAAGGAATATCTCCACCCCATTCTTCTGGAGTAATGTTGTGTTCAGCCATTTCTGTTCTAATTCTTTCAGGTTTTGCATCTGGTTTATCAATTTTGTTTACTGCAACAATAATTGGAACACCAGCTGCTTTTGCATGGTCGATAGCTTCTTCGGTTTGTGGCATTACACCATCGTCAGCAGCAACAATAATAATAACGATGTCTGTAATACTTGCTCCACGAGCACGCATTTCTGTAAATGCAGCATGTCCTGGAGTATCTATAAATGAAATTTTATGTCCATCTTTTTCTACTTGGTATGCACCAATTGCTTGTGTGATTCCTCCGTATTCAGAATCAACAATTTTACTAGCTCTAATTGTATCTAGTAATGTTGTTTTACCATGGTCAACATGTCCCATAATAGTAACAACTGCTGGTCTAGCTACTAAGTCTTCTTCTCTATCATTAGCTTCGAATTCTTCGAAATTTGAAACATCTTGAGTTTCTTCTTTCTTTAATGTTTTTTCATAATCCATTGCTAATAATGTAGCTGTTTCATAATCTACAGCGTTATTTAAACTTAACATCATTCCTAATGATATTAATTTTTTTACTAAATCTGTTCCATTAACACCTAAAGCGGCAGCTAAATCTTGAACTGACATACCTTCTTTATATAGAACTACGTCGTCTTCTTTAGCGTTGTTCATAAGTTTTTCTTTATGTTTATACATTTCTTTTCTTTTTGACATGTATTCATCTTTAGAACTTTGAATTTGGCTTTTTTTCTTTAGTTTTTGTTTTTTGTTATCACTTGTAAAACTTTTATCTAGGTTGTTTGATTCAACTAAGTCTTCTACTGCTTCATCAATTGCATCTTCTTCTTCGTAATCTGTTTCATTTTCAGTACTTATTAAATTAGAAAAGTTATCTAACATAATAATATCATCTTCAGATAATTCATCATCACCTGTTTTAACATTAATACCTAATTCTGCACATTGTTTTAAGATTGCTGCAACTGAATTCCCTGTATCAATTGAATATTCTTTAACGCTCATCATAAAATCAACTCACCTCATTCTTTCTTATTTTATAATTTCTAACATTTCATCATATATACTATCTGGTATTGTAACTTCTAGAATTCTTTCTAATGTTTTTGTTTTTCTAGCTTTTTCGATAACTTCAACATCTTTTTTTAAGTATGCACCTCTACCATTTGCTTTACCAGTTTGATCTACTGTTACATTGCCTTCTTTATCTCTAACAACTCTTAGTAAATCTTTTTTAGCATATTTTTCTCTTGTAATTACACATGATCTTTCAGGCACTTTTTTCATTTTATTTGCCTTCTTTCTTAGTTATTTCCTTCAGCATTAACTTGATCTAATGTTTTAATTTCAATTTTATATTTTGTTAATTTAGATGCAAGTTTAATGTTTACTCCTTTTTTACCTATAGCTAATGATAAGTTATTTTGTTTTGGATTAGTAGGATCTTCTGTAATAATTGCTAATGCTTCTTTTTTCATTGGATCAGTAATTGATACAATTACATCTTTTGCAGGTGCTAAAGCATTTTTAATATATTCAGCTGGATCTTCGCTATATAAAACGATATCAACTTTTTCACCATTTAATTCTTTTAATATTGAAGCGATTCTTGCACCTTTTTCTCCAATACATGCTCCAATAGCATCGATTCTTTCATTTGTAGATTCTACTGCTACTTTACTTCTTAAACCAGGTTCACGAGCTACTGAATGTAAAATAATTGTTCCATCAGCTAATTCTGGAATTTCAGATTCGAATAATCTTTTTACGAATCCATAATGTTTTCTAGATAATAGAATTAATGGTCCTTTATTATTTGCTTCAACTTTTGTTACATAAACTCTAATTGAAGATCCCATTTTAACTTCTTCACCTGGAATCATTTCTGATTTTGGTAAGATACCTCTTGTTCTACCTAATTCAACATAGTAGTTACGAGCATCTTCCATAGCTAATGTACCAACTAACATTTCGTCTTGTTTGTCAGCATATTCTGCTACTACTGAATCTTTTTCAGCTTCTCTAATTTTTTGCATTATTACTTGTTTTGCAGTTCCTGCAGCAACACGTCCGAAGTCAGCTGGAGTAACTTCTTTTTCAATTGTTTCTCCTACTTTAATATCTGGAACTAATTCTTGTGCTTCTTCTAGTAATATTTGTGCATCGATATTAATTTCTGGTGGTACATCTACTTCATTACCTTCTTCATCGATAATAATATCTCCTTCATCAATTTCATCAACAACAACGTAATATGACATAACTTTGATTTCTCCAGTTTTTCTATCAATATTTACTTTTACGTTTGTTTTTGATCCAAAGTTTTTCTTGTAAGCTGTTGCTAAAGCTAATTCCATTGCTTCAAATACAACGTCTTCAGAAATACCTTTTTCGTTAGTTATAAATTTAACTGCTTTAATAAATGCTTCTGCATCCATATGTCCAGTTTCTTCAACTGTATTTTTTTTCTTTCTTGGCATAATTATTCTCCTTTTTCTTTACTAATAATATCTAAGATGTATGAATCATCAATTAAGTCTAATTCATCAATAATTGGATTTATAACTTCTGTTGCTGCTACGATTGTATCCAAATCAATGCCATTGACCTTATCAAGTTCAATTGTTAAGAAGTTGTAGTTTCCTTCAGCTTCATATGTAATTGAAGTGATAATGATATCCATTTCCTCCATAGGTTTTGTAATTGCTTCTCTTATAGTATCTAGTACTTTATTCATGATTCACCTCTTTCAAATAATAATAAAAGTGGGATATTACGCCCACTTAAATTTCATACCTAGATTATAACATAAATATAAAAATATGCAAATTATTTATTTTTGTTTGAGTATACTTTATAAATATAGTAAAATTATATATATAGTAAGGATGGTGTATATGAAAAAGAAACCTATAGTTTTAGTTATAATTCTATTACTTGTTTGTTGTTCTTTAAGCTTTGCTTTATACTCTGTTAAGTATAGTCATGCAAGTACTTGTAATACACCGTTAACTGAAACAAAATCAAATAATAATAGTTACGATGAATCTTCATTTGATGTTAGTGATTTTTCTGGTTCAAATGAAAATACTATTGATATTGCATCTAAGCAATATGATAGTAATGTAGTAACTGTCAGAGATAGTAACTACACTATTAGTGATGAATTAATGAACAAAATAAATGATAATATTAGTTCATATGGTGCTGGCGTTTCATTCTATATTGTAAGTTTAGATGATGGAATGAGCATTGGTTATAATGTAGATAAAGCTTTTGAAACAGCTAGTAGTATTAAAGCTCCATATGCTTTATGGATTTATGAACAAATTGCTGAAGGAAATATTGATCCAGATGCTACATTTGAATATGAAGAAAAATATTATAATAAAGGTACTGGAGTTATTAAAGATAGTGATTTTGGAACTCCATATACTGTTAGAGATTTAGTTTATTATAGTTTAAATGATTCTGATAATGTTGCTCATGTAATGTTACATAAGAATTTTGGTGTTATTGGATACAATAATATGTTAGCTAATTTAGGAACTAAACAATTATACTTAACTGCAGGTAATCCTTGGACATATACTAGTTGTAGAAGTGCTGCTCTGGTATGGCAAGAAATATACAATTTTGCTGTTAGAGAACCTGAAGGTGTTACATTCTTAAATATTTTAAGTAATGGTAAATATAATTATTTTAAAGAATTAATGCCAGATGTTCCTAGTGCTAGTAAAACAGGATTTGCTAACAGAGATGTTGTTGAAACTGGTATTGTATTTGATCAAGATAAACCTTATATTGCTATCGCAATGGCAAATAAAGGTGGAAGTATTGGTGCATATACTGAAGTATTAAAAGTTATTTCTTTAATGAATGAAGTAATGAACGAATATAAAGCACAATAAAAAAAGAGATTTA
>JAEDJT010000066.1 GCA_016296185.1 Bacilli bacterium | reverse complement strand
GTTGAACAACCAATCGAGCAACCAGTTGAACAACCAATAGAAGTTCCAGTTGTTGAACAAACAATTATACAACCAATAGAAGAAGAAACTCCAGTTGAAGAACCAGTTGTTTCTTATACACAAACAAATGATATTCAACAAATAAATAATGATACTATGCAACAACCAGTTGACACAGGAAATATAAATGATAATATAGTATCAAGTAATATTGCAGATGAATTAGACAAATATATAAATAGTTTAGGATCTGCACAATAAAAGGAGATGCAACTATGAGTTTAAGAACAAATACAATAATTAGTTTAGAAAACAATGAAAAATATGTTGTTTTAAATGAAACAATGTATGGTGGTGTTAAATATTTCTTAGTAATGGGTGTTGATGAAGAAAAGAATGTTATTCCTACAAACGTTGCAATTGTAGAAGAAATAATTGATGGCCAAGATACATATGTTGATAAAGTAAAAGATCCTGAGTTAATAATTATTTTAACAAGAATTTTAAAATCACAAATATAAGTGGATTAATATCCACTTTTTTTGTTGTCCATTGACAATCGATATAAATTATAGTAGTATAAACAACTATTAAAGGAGTGTATGACAATGACACTAATAGCACTAGTATCACAAGTATTATTAACAATACCATTAACTATAATACTTAATTATTTTAAAAACAAAAATTACAGTAAATTAAACCAATTTTTAATTCCTATTGTATACATAATCATAATAAGTGCATTAATTCCATCTATAAAGAATAATGTATATTTAATAGTAGTATTTGAAATATTTATAAGAAATTTTTATATAACTAATATAACATTAGAGAATAAAGAAAACTCTATATCTTTTATAATAGATAGTATTATTAGTATTACAT
This sequence comes from Bacilli bacterium, assembly GCA_016296185.1. Taxonomy (GTDB): domain Bacteria; phylum Bacillota_I; class Bacilli_A; order RF39; family UBA660; genus Coprovivens. The sequence goes on along the minus strand of JAEDJT010000066.1, from coordinate 4,399 downwards.
TAAGTATATTTACTTATAATTATTTTATATCAAATGTTGAGTCAGTAATTCCAGATCCAGAAACTATAAAATCAATTATATGGTTCTTAATAATTATTTATATATTAAATGTATATAAAATTACAACTAAAGATAAACAAGTAGTAATTGCCGAAAAGAAAAAAGAATATAAAAAAGAAAATGTAGTAATGCAATATGCAAAATACAAAAACAAATATTCTTCAATTATTAATAGCAAAACAAATACAGTTAATAATCTAACTTATGCAATTATGATATATGAGAGTTTAAATACACCAGTATTTAATAGAAAAATCGAAGAATATATTGGAGCAGTTTCTAAGACAGAAACTAAATATGGAATAATGAGAATAAAATCATATAATCATTTAACTGATGAAGAAAGCATTAAAATTGTTTTAGAAAAATTAGAACAAGATTATAAATCATTAAAAGATAAAAAAGCATTAAATAAAATCATCAATAGTTATAATGATATAGAAAAAGAAGATATTTTAACAATATATAATCAAATAGTTGAATTTTCAAAGAAATAATTGAAACGCTATAGTTATTGTGTTAAAATAAAACACAGTTAAACGTTGAAGGCGAATTAAGTAATTATATTAAGTTCTTAACTAGAGATTGAATGTCATCGGCTGGAAGCATTCGAAGATAAATAATATAATGAAATTCATCGTTGGAGTTGAGCCGCACATAGATGCGTTATATCTATACTAAAGAGCTAGATTATCTAGAATTAGGGTGGTACCGCGGAATATAATTTCGTCCCTTAGTTTTAGATTTTTTTTAATGGAGGTAAAAGTTATGAAAGAACAAGTAGAAAAACTAAAACAAGAAGCTGTTGAAAAAATAGAATCAGCTAAAGACCTTAAAGAAGTAAATGAATTAAAGGTTCTATATATGGGTAAAAAAGGCCCTGTAACAGAATTAACTTCTCATATGAAAGAATTATCAAATGACGAAAGAAAAGACTTTGGTATGCTTTTAAATGACTTAAAACAAGAACTTAATTCTAAATTTGAAGAAAAGATTAAAAAATATGAAGAAGAAGCACTAAATGCTAAATTAGCAAGTGAACAAATCGATATTACATTACCTGGTACAAAAATTAATAATGGTGCACCATCTATATTAGAAAAAGTAATAGAAGAAACTGAAGAAGTATTCATGTCTATGGGATACGATGTAGTGGATGGACCAGAAGTTGAATTAGATAAATTTAACTTTGAATTATTAAATATACCAAAAGGACATGCAGCAAGAGATGCACAAGATACATTCTATCTAAAAGATGATGAAATATTATTAAGATCTCAAACTTCTGGTGTTCAAGCAAGAGTTATGTTAGCTCATGAAGGTAAAGAACCAATCAGAATGATTTGTCCTGGTAAAACATATAGAAGAGATTCAGATGATGCAACACATTCTCATCAATTCATGCAAATTGAAGGTTTACTTGTTGAACAAGATCCAATTTCACTATGTGATTTAAAAGGTACATTTGAAGAAGTAGCTAAAAAACTATTTGGAGCAGATACAGAAACAAGATTTAGACCTAGTTATTATCAATTTACTGAACCATCAGTTGAAATGGATATTTCATGCTTTGTATGTAAAGGTAAAGGATGCTCTTTATGTAAAAATAGTGGATGGATTACAGTAGGTGGAGCAGGAATGGTTCATCCAAACGTATTAAATATGTGTGGATATCCAGCTGATAAATGGAATGGATTTGCATTCGGTTTTGGAGCTGAAAGACTAGCAATGTTAAAATACGGAATAAATGATATAAGAACTTTCTATAATGTAGATTTAAGAGAAGTTAAGAACTTCGATAGAAGGGACAGTGAATAATATATGATAAGTATGAAATGGGTTAAAGATTATATTAATCTTGACGGAATTGATTTAAATGAATTAGCTGTTAATATAACAAAAGGTGGCTTAAATATTGAAAAAGTAATTACTAATCATATTGATAATTTAGTAGTAGGTGAAGTAGTTGAATGTGTAGATCATCCAGATTCAGATCATCTACATGTATGCCAAGTTAATGATGGTACAGACAAAATAAGACAAATTGTTTGTGGAGCATCAAATGTTAGAGCAGGTATTAAAGTTATAGTTGCTCTTCCTGGAGCAGTACTACCTGGTGATTTTGAAATTAAAGAAGGAAAAATCAGAGGCGTAGAATCTAATGGTATGATCTGCGCTAAATTTGAATTAGGATTAGAAGAAAAAAATGAAGAAACATATGCAGCAGGTATCACTGAATTAGGTGAAGATGCAGTTGTTGGATCTGATCCAATTGCATACTTAGGTTTAGATGATACAATTTATGATTTAGATTATCATAAGAGAAGAAATAACGACGTATATTACCATATCGGTTTTGCATATGAAGTTGCAGCAGTAACTGGTAAAAAAGTAACTTTACCAGAAGCTAAATACAAAGAAATAAAAGATAATGTTAATGATTATGTAACATTAAAAGTAGATACTGATAAATGTCCATTCTACATGGGTAAAATGGTTAAAAATGTAAAAATTGGAGAATCTCCAGATTGGATTAAAGAAAGAATTATCGCAGCTGGTATGAGACCAATTAACAACGTTGTAGATATCTCTAACTTTGTAATGTTAGAATACTGCCAACCAACACATTTCTTTGATGCAGATAAATTAGGAAAAACTGTTTTAGTTAGAAATGCCAAAGATGATGAAACTATTGTTACATTAGATGGACAAAATAGAGAATTAGTTAATACAGATATCGTAATTACTGATGGAAAAATTCCTACATGTATTGCTGGTGTAATGGGTGGAGAAAACACTGAAGTTGATGAAAATACAAAAAATATCTTTATTGAAGCAGCAATATTTGATTCAGTAGCAATTAGAAATACAGCAAATAGATTACAATTGAAGAGTGAAGCATCAACAAGATATGGTAAAGGATTAAATCATGAATATACAATTGAAGCTATGAATAGATGTTGTTCATTATTAGAACAATACGCTGGTGGAGAAGTATGTTCAGGAGTTGTTTTACACGATGTTGTTGATAAAACAGAAAAGAAAGTTGAATTCACTTCAAAAGATATTAGTAGAGTATTAGGATTTGAAATTCCTATTAAAGATATCGAAGAACAATTAAATAAATTAGAATTTGAATATAAATTAGAAAAAGAAGTATTTAAAGTAACAATTCCAAGAAGAAGATTAGATGTAGATGCTAATATTGCTGATATTGCAGAAGAAATTGGAAGATTCTATGGATATCATAATTTAGTTTCAACATTACCAAAAGTATCAACAAGACGTGGTGTATATGTTGGAGATGTTGGAATAAGAAAAAATATTTCAAGAAGATTAAGATCATTAGGATTAGATGAAGTTAAAACTTATACATTAACTAATCCAGATATGGCTTCAAAATTCAATTATGAAAATAAAGAAATAATGGCATTACCAAATCCAATGAGTATTGATAAATCAACAATAAGAGTATCATTACTACCAAGTTTAATTAATTTATATGAATATAATAAAGCAAGAAAAGTTGAAGATGTTAATGTTTATGAAATAGCAAAAACATATGATAAAGAATTTACAGAAGATACAAAAATTTCAATATTAATGAGTGGAAATTATATTATAAACGAATGTGCAAACAATATAGTAAAAAGTGATTTCTATACATTAAAAGGTATAATTGAAAATTTATTAGATTACTTAGGATTTAAAAATAGATATTCATTTGTTAAAGCAGAAGTATCTGAATTACATCCTGGTATATCAGCTAAAGTATTAATAGATAGAGAAGAAGTTGGTATTATCGGTAGAGTTCATCCTAGTTATAAAAAAGATGAATTATATGTAGCTGAATTATCAATGACAAAACTATATAATAAACAAATTAAACCAATTAAATATAAAGAAGCTTCTAAATATCCTGATATGATTAAAGACTTAGCGTTCGTTGTAGAAAATGATGTAGAAAGCGAAGTAATCAAATCACAAATTAAAAAATCTGGTGGAAGATTATTAGATTCAGTAGAAGCATTCGATATATATAAAGATATTGAACCTGGAAAGAAATCAATAGCATTTAAATTAGTATTTAAAGATCCAAGCAAAACACTATTAGAAACAGACGTAATGGAAGTATTTAATAAGATAATTGCTGAAGTAGAAGCTAAAACAAGTGCTAAATTAAGAAGTTAATGAAAAAAGTGGTAACTTACCACTTTTTTATATGTTATAAGAAATAAAAATATAATAATAGTATAAATAATAATAAAACAACAAAAACGTCTTAAAACGCCTGAAAATGCTATATATTGATAAACATAAAATAAAAAAAGACATATTT
>JAEDJT010000065.1 GCA_016296185.1 Bacilli bacterium | reverse complement strand
CAAAGTCAGATTTATAATAATCTAATTGTGATTTACCACTAGCTTCTGTCCATTTGTAGAATGCCAAATGTTCAATTAAGTTCGCTACACTTAATTCGTTTTGTTAAAGTTTTAACAATTAACTTTAAAAAACTGCTCGTAGTTTCCTACGAGAGCAGACTATATCATCAACTTTAAATAAGTTGTTTCCCACTTTGACTACCAATCGCTTGTAGTCTACTCCCTTACGGGATAGTCGTTGAAGTTTATTCATGTTAAATTATTTTAAATTAAGTTCTTTTAATAATATATTTTCTATATTATTAAATTCATAATAAGGTATTCTTATAAGTTTAATATTGTTTTGTTTACAATATTGCGTTTTTATATTATCTCTTCTTTTTAAATTCATCAAGTCTAATAAAGTATTATTAAATTTTCCTATTTTATAATGTTGTTCTCCGTCATATTCTATACATAAATTTAAAGAAGGTATATAAAAATCAAAAGGTAATTCAAATATATTTTTACAATCTTTAAATTTATATTGATGTATAAAATCTATATGGTTAATACTTAAATATTGTATAATTTTTCTTTCACCTTTTGATATATTGCAATATTTACATCTATTTCCACTTTTAAACTTATCATAACTCATTTTTATTATATGACCTTTAGGGCATTTTATTAAAACTTTTGATTTTTTTGTTTTAAAATTACTCCAATCTAATAAAGTATACCCATTTAATTGAAGCATTTCATCAAATTCAATAATTGCTTTAATTTTTTTATTCATTTTATTACAATGAGGACATCTATTCCCTGATATAAAATTTGTCCATTTAACATTCCAAACATGTCCGAATGGACAAATTACTGTCATATAAGTTTTATTATTTATATATTCATCATCTACTAATGAATAACCATATTTTTCAAATCCCATTTTTATATCATTATAACTATTAATATTATAATACATTTTATCATCCCCTCTTTATTTATATTATACATTATATTTTATAAAAAGTCAATAATTTAAAATAATTTAATTTAGAATCTTACCTGCTGATTGCCCATTATTATAACACTTAGGATTTAACCTTATGTCATCTCAAAACTTTTTTCTACTTTCGTTCCATCATAGAATGATTTCTCTTCTATTGTGGCATTTGAGCTTTAGGGGTTTCCAGCAATTCAGGAAATTTGCTATATTAATTACTTAATATAGGGAGCGATATGTTACTCCAGCAGTTGTATCTGAGTTGGCAGATACTTCGTATACTAAACATTTTTCTGGGTCAGTATAACCATAAGGTCTAGTTGAATATCTATCTAAGTTGAAATTATAAACTCCTTGTAACTCATCGTTAATATATAATAAACAAGGGAATCCATTTATACTATTTCTTATCTTATCGTCTTTTTGTTGTGCTGGGTTTTTAGTATCATATAGACAATCGTTTACGAACTTAGCTAAACCAACGTTTCTACTATGTGTAGATTCCATATACACATCTGTTACTTTCGCCTTATATTAAGGCTACTGACCATCATATGATGGCGAGAAGGGTTCTTCTCTAAAGTGTCTTTACACTTGACCCCTCTTCTCCAATTTCATTTTTAGATTATAGTTGGAGGTCAGACTATCGCATCTTGCTTTCGCAAGTCTTTTCGTTTAGTCGTTCAGCGTGATTAAATATTTATAAAATGTAAATTTGCTTCTTTTTTAGTATTTTTATAATACCCACCTTTTTTGTTTCTTCCTTTACATATTGAAGAAATACTTGCATGACTACAAACTATATTATATTCTTCTAATAATATCCTTTCAGCTTCTCGGTAGGAATTAAATTCTCTATCTAATTCAATACAATATACTTTTTTTCTTTTAGGATTTGATAACATAATTTTATCTTTATGGTCTTTATCATATTTTTTACCATAATGAGGACTTAATTCTCCTCGTTTACCATACATAGGATTATCTTCACCATAATGAGTGCATTTTTTTATTGCGTCTTCTGTATGTTTGTATCCGCTTATTCCTTCTCCACCTAATGTGCAATTAACTAAATGATTAAATCCATGATTTTTACATTCATCTTTATCAAATTCTATAGTATAACCTTCTTCACATAGTAATTCATCTATTACTTGCATTTCATAATCTAATGCTTCTCTCTCAGTTAGATTATCATATAATATTTCAACTGCACATTCTGTAGAGTTTATAATATTTTTAAAATGTTTTGTTCTAATATCTATTCTCTTATATCTTATATCAGTTCCTTTACCTATATAAAAATAAGTATTTGTATCTAATCTTATATAACCATAGACATAATATTTTCTTTCACCCATAATATATCCCCTCCTCTATTTATATTATACAATTATTTTTATTATTTGTCAATTACATTTATAAATATTTAATCTTCGCCCCTGTTACCTATCTCTAGGCTTCCAAGTCAATTAGAAAAGATTTTTATAGTGAGACTATATTCGTTAATCACACTTAAAACAATATACATTTTCAAGTACTCCATTAGAGTATGGTGTGTAATAGTAATCTGACATATTCTCATCTTTTAATCTTGCAGTAAAGTTCTTTAAAACATATTGTAATGAAGAAGTCCCTTGCCAATTCACAGTACAATAAGGTAAGTCAAAAGATTGACCGAACTTATCTTCATTTGGTGAAGTATATTTAATTCTCATTGTTACTGGAGTTTCAAGCGTCATTTTACTAGTATCACCATACATTTTTATCGTTGGTAATGTTGTATTTTCATAATTTAATTTATATAGTTTTTCTTGTGCATCTAAATCTGTAACTTGTGCTATGTTATTTTGAACTATCTCGTCATCTGATAAAACTCTACTATATATTCTTATATCTTTTATTTTACAAGCTCCAAATTTATCTTGACCTTTTCTACTATTTAAGTAAATTTTTTGAGTATGTGTAAAGTCTTCTCTTACAGCTGAAGTACCACTACCAGTATCACTCAACGAGAAAGCTCTTGAACAAATACCATCAATATATACCTTACCAAATTTATTCTTTCTATCTATTACAAAACTTATAGTAGTCTCAATATCCTTATCAACATTTACTTTCCCAGTATTTGCTAAAGATTTCATAGTTGTTTCTTCTAGGTCAATATAAGCACCTTTATATGGTGTTTCAACATCTGTATAATCAAATATTCTTGCTTCATTGAATCCTATATCTAATCCTGTGTATTGAACTTCTATCGTAGAACCATAAATAGCATTTTCACTCCAAGGATAACAATCTATTTCAACATAGGCATTACTATCACATACAAGTTCATCATCTATCCAACCGTTTGTATACCAGTTAAAATTATATAATCTAGCTGAAACACCATTGCCACTATTATCTCTAGGTTCTGCTCTATCACTATCTTGATTAGTTCTACCTTTAGCATTTAATCTATAAATTAAACCTGCTTCAGTAATTTTCAAAGGAGTATAATTACCTGCCACTACTTCAAAACTTTTTTCTATAATAAACTCTTCATCATAAGCACTTCTAACTTCTATTCTTATATTATGTGTTCCTATTTCACAATCATTGATAGTCCAATAATATGTTCCAGCTTGAACAGATAAAGTTTTTTGTAATACTTCATTTAAATATAATTTTACATCAAAGTATTCGTCACTCGCTTTAGATACACGATATTGAACTGGTACAGGAGCACCATAAGTAAATTGACCTTCTTCAAAACTAGAAGAAACAAATAGTGAGTTAGAACTAACAACAACTATATTATAAATAATTGTATTTGTTCTATATTCGCCACTAGTTAAATAAAAAGATACTTTATGTACACCTACTCCTAATCCAACGAACATATATTCATTAACACCTTGAGTACACTCTACTTCATAAGTATCATAATCTATAGTCATATGCATTATTATAGGTTCTGAACTAGCACTTTGTACTGTAAATTGCATAAGTATTTGGTCTGTAACACCATAATCTGCTTTATCATCAAAGTTTACTTCTAGGTCAATACCACCGCAAATAATAGTCCATTCTAATTGATTAGATAACATATTAGCTCTATCTTTTACATAGATTGCTACTGAAGTTCTTAAATTTGTTAATTTACCAATATTGATAATATTATTACCTTGTTTAATACCTGAAACACTATCTACTTCTATACCATCTATTACAATGTAAGCAGTACCAGTTCCTTGGTTTGGAGAACTGAAGAAAATTGGTATCTTTACATCTTCATCTTTTTGAACTATTGTTCCATCTTCAAATTTAGAAGTGATAGTAGGGGCAGATGTTCCACCACCCCCACCTCCTCCACCGTTTACTTTAAGCCATTCTATGTCTTCACTATGTTCAGTTAAAATAGATGAATGTTCTTGTATTGTAGTAGCATGAGATTCTAATTTAGCTTCTATTTCATTGTTTTTATCAGCAACTTCTCTTAATGCACCTTCTACGTTTTTAGAAGTGAAATTATCTTTAATATCTATTATTGATATTTCAGATGCTATAGTAGCTGAAAATGTCTCCCACTCTCCAGTTAAAGGATTTTTCTTTCTGATAATACTCATGAACATTCTCCTTTCTTAATTCTATTTATTTCTATCACTATAATTAATTGTTAATGTATGGAATTTATTTTCACTAACTTTTGATAAATCTGTATTGATTATTGCATTTTTAAATTCATCTGCACCTTTTATTCCAGTTATTTGGTAACTATCACAAACTATTTGGTCATATCCTATTTGTAAATCTATATATACTGGATTACTTGGTAATGCTTGAGCTGAAATCCACCAAGGACTATTATCTTCATTAACATGTTTAGTACCAGCTAAAGTTGATAAAGTTAAAGGTTTTTCTTTACCACTTAATTTAAATCCACAAGCATGATTTAATACATAATAAGTACCATTTGCAGGGTCAGCTTCTCTATTTATTTCAGTTTGACCATCAGCTTTATATTCTTCTACTATTTTTAAATCTGTAGTACCTGTAACCTTAGTTACATAATCATTATAAGCTGGAGATTGATTAAAGTCATAACCAGTATATAAAGGTTTAGATACACTCCAAGCATGGTTGTGTCCGCATAAGAACATATCTACTTTATGTTTTTCTACTGGTGCAACCCATCTTTGTAATCTCTTAGTTCTACCTACTGTAAATGCAGATAAATGAGCAATTACTATTACCCATCTAGGCTTAACTTCTCTACTTTCAACTTCTGTTAAGTGTGTATCTAACCATTGTGCTTGTGCTTCTAAGAAAGCATCTGTACTTTCATAACCACCAACACTACCTACGCCATCAACATAAGTACTATCTGTATTAGAGTTAAGTACTACAAAATGAGTAAATCCTAAATCAAACCAATATACTGAGTTAGCAAATTGATTTTCTGCTGTTATATAATAATTAAAAGCATCTGAGAATTTTTTATCTATTAAGTCATTATTACCACAAGATATAACATGTGGCATGTTTCTTGTTATATCCTTAGAATAATTGTAGTAATAATCCCACTCGAAACGTCTATTTGCGTTTTGTGATATATCACCTGTATTTAAATGGAAATCAAATTGATTAGCTTTTTTATTTAAAAATCTAGCACATACATTCCATACTTCATATTCATTCTTAGTCCAAGATTGTTGGTCAGAAGTCCAAAGCATTCTTATTGGAGTTGTTTCATTATAAGTTTTTACTTCAAATGAATAAGTATCTG
>JAEDJT010000024.1 GCA_016296185.1 Bacilli bacterium | reverse complement strand
TTGTTTCATTCTCCATTATTTAACTTCCCTTCTTATTATAAAAATAATTATATCACAAAATAAGAACATATTAATCAATATGTTCTAATTGTTTTAATAAATCTCTATATTGTGGATAATTCCTAAAGTTATTAACAATATTAGCTAGTAAGAATTCTCTACTATCTTCTTTACATTGTAATAGTATTTTATAATCTCTTCTTAAGTCTCCCATTTTGAATACCATATCTCCAGATTGTCTTACTCCAAATAAATCTCCTTCTCCACGTAATTCAAAATCTTTTTGACTTATATAGAATCCATCATTTGACTCTTCCATTACTTTAAGTCTTTCTATTTCCATATTACATATTAAATAACAATAAGATTGTAAACTATTTCTACCAACACGACCTCTTAATTGATGTAATGTTGCAAGTCCAAATCTTTCAGCATTAAATATTACCATCATAGTACTATTTTTAACATCTACACCAACTTCAATAACAGTAGTACTTATTAATACTTTAATATCTCCATTTTTAAATTGTTCCATGATATTATCTTTTTCTTGTTGTTTCATCTTACCATGTAATATTTCAACTCTTATTTTATTATGGAATGCTAAATCAAATTTTTCTTTTAGTTTAACTACATCATTTATATTTGATTCTCCTTCTTCATCTTCTATTAAAGGTGAAACAACATATATTTGATGTCCTTCTTTTATTTCTTCTACCATATGTAGTAATACATCTTTTAAATCTTTTTCTTTTACTACCTTAGTTATTATATCTTTTCTTCCATTAGGTTTAGTTTTAATAATACTAGTATCCATATCTCCATATATAGTAAGTGCATATGTTCTAGGTATTGGTGTAGCACTCATATAAAGTACATCACACATAGTTCCTTTATTTTGTAAGTTACTTCTTTGATTAACTCCAAATCTATGTTGTTCATCTGTAATAACTAATCCTAAGTTATTAAATTCTACACCTTCACTTATTAATGCATGTGTACCTACTACTATATCTATTTCTTTATTTATTAGTTGTTTATAAACTTTAGTTTTTTCACTTTTCTTCATACTACCAACTAATAATCCTACTTTTACATCGGTATTTTTATATAGATCTAACATATTAGCATAATGTTGTCTTGCTAGTATTTCTGTAGGTGCCATTAAACTACTTTGATATCCAGATAGATAATTCATATACATTGCTATTTCAGCAACTAATGTTTTACCACTACCTACATCACCTAATACTAATCTATTCATTCTTTTTGAATCTGTTAAATCATTATATATATCATTAACTGCTGCTTCTTGGTCAGTAGTTAATGTAAATGGTAATGATTTAATAAATTCATCTACTAATGTTTTATCTACATTTCTACTTAAACCTTCATTATGTATATCATATCTATACTTTAAATAATTCATTTTAAACATAAACTTAAAGAATTCTTCATATATAACTCTAACTTTAGCTTTCTTTATTCCTGATCCAGATAATGGAAAATGAATTTTTAAAGCAGCTGTCTTCTTGTCCATAAATTGATACTTACTAACAAGATAATCAGGTATATAATCTTCTAAATCAAAATTAGTTTTAAAAGCTTCATCTATTATCTTAACTAGATTACCTCTTTTAACACCATTACTTAAATGATATACAGGTTCTATCTTCATATCATTTATTATTTCAAATTTAATATCATTAGCAGTAAATGTATTTTTTAATTTATCATATTTACCTATTACATTAATTACTCTACCTAACTTTAAGTTATTTTTATAAAAAGCTCTATTAAATATAGTTACATTAACTAATATACCATTACTATTTAATCTAAATGTCATTCTATTTAAATTTCTTTTTATAAAAGTAACTTTAGGTTCTGTATCAACTATACCTTTTATTGTATATATATTTTCATTATCATTTATATCATTAACATTAACTAATTGAATTACGTTATATCTATATGGATAATATTCTATTAAATCACTTATAGTATATAAACCTAATTTATTTAATGTATCAATTGTTTTACTACCAACACCTTTAATACTTCCTATATTATCCATAAAAACACCCACCTTACATACCTTTAATTATTTCTTTTATTAAATCTACATATGTTACTTCAATTAATTCATCTAAACATTGAAAAATCTTTATATTATCTTTTTTATCTACCCAAAACACATATTGAATATTTTCATATATTGTTGATGAAATAACTGTATATAGTATACCATTTTTATTTACTATGCTTCCTTTTTTCATCTAATTCTTTTTCTATAAGATCAAGCTCCATATTAAGACTCATACAATTAGTACTTTTAATATAATTAATAACATCTTCTTTATCATTCATGTTTTTAATAATATCATATAAATAGATTATTAAATCACAATTAATATCTTTATCACCATTACAATCTTTATATTTTAAACTATCATAATCTGGATCTGTTTCATTAAAATACGAAGCTAAAATATAAGAATATTCATCAATATATATATATATCATTAAAAGAATGTAATTTATTAATAATAATTTATATTTATTAGTATATTCATTCTTTTTATTACTTTTATTAATTTGCTCTATAACATATAAATTTATTCAAATCATTAGAAGATTTATTATTATCAATTAATAAATCAACCTTAGTAAGTAATTTATTAACATAATCTAAAGTAAATTCATATTTATTAGAATTTATATGGTTTTCTATATCATTCATATTATCACCATAATAATTATATCATATAAAAGAAGCTAATTTATTAGTTTTATAACTTATTTATAGTTAATTATTATAGCTGATATTACCTGTTTTAACGTTAAGTTATAGCCAACAATAAAAGTGAAAAAAAAGTGAATTTTTTTGAAAAAAATTGCACTTTTTTGTTGACTATTTACCCCTTTAAAGCTAATATATGAAGTACCAATTCACTTATGGCGAATTGGTGCTAGTATCACACTAGCCAACCCCTTTTTATTCTTTTTGGAACTGTTCTCAGGGGGACAGTTCCTATTTTTTTTTGCTCTAATTTTGATATAATAATAGAGGTGATTTTATGAAGATGTTTTTTAATGAAATCTTAAATATATTTAAAGTATTATTTGTACAACTAACAAGATTATTAAGCTTTATAATTGGTAAAGATTCAAAAGATACTAAACAAGTTAATACTAAAGTAGAAGTTAAAAAAGAAGAAACAAAAACTACTAAAGAAGTTGTACCTGTATCTAATACCACTACTTCACTACCCGATACTAGTGATGTAAAATCAAATCCTGATTTAGACATAAAAACACCTGGTAGATTATTTAGTGATGAAAAGATACAAGAAGTTATAAATAAATACTTAAAAGATGAATATGAAATAGAAGTAGAAAAAATTGAAGATAAAGAACTATTAGAAGAATTAGATAAATTTAATAAAAAAGTTCATGAAAAAATTAATGCAGAAATAGATACTGGATGGGAAATAGTTAATGAAGATGACTTAAAGAAAAAAGTTGAATTCCATGTCGAAGAATATTTTGATGAAAAGAAAAGACTATTTGAAAAACCTGAAGTAATAGAAAAAAGAAAAGAACAAGAAAAAGAAAAGAAAAAAGAACAAACTAAACAATTTGAAACTCCTATTAAAGAAGAAAATAAAACAAATAACTATACAGTTGTAACACCTATTAAAAAAAGATTAAAAACTGAAAATAAAGAACAACAAATAAAAAAAGAAGAACCTATAGTAACTATTCCTAAAGAGAAAAAAGAAGAATTAAAAGAAGATATTAAAGAAAAAGAAGAAAAAACTTTTATGGTTCCTACTAAAGAAGAAAAACCAACTCTTACATTAAAAGATGAAGTTATTAATGTAGTAGCAGCTTCTACAGTTATATTAGCTAGTATAGCAAAAGAAATAATCGAAGCCCCTACTGATACTAAAGAAGAATTAAAAAAAGAAGAAATAGAAAATATTGAAGTAAAAAAAGAAGAAATCAAAAAAGAAATTGAAACAATTGAAAAAGAAATCGAAAAAGAAATAATTGAAGAAAAAAAAGAAGTATTAAAAGAATCATTAGAAAAATTAAAAGAAAAAGAAGAAAAAGTTAAAGAAACTGAAAAACTACAAAAAGAAGCTGAACAAATATATGTTGATATTAAACCATTAGAAATAGAAACATTATCAGTTGTTCAAGATGCCAAAAAAGAAAAAGATAAAGAAGAATTTGAAGATAAAAACTATGAAGCCTTATCTTCAGAAATAGATCAAACTATTGAAAAAATAGAAAACTTCTTATTATTAAATGAAAAGAATTTAACAGATAAACAAAAACTACAATTAAAAAATGAAATGAACAACCTAGAATCAATAAAAAACAACATAGAAAAACAAAAAGCAGCCGATATAAGAGTCGAAGAACATAAGTTAGATGAATCAATCCTACAAAGTGAATTAAATGGCTTAAAAGAGCGTTTAAACGAGATGAAATATGAAGAAAAAATAGAACTACAAGAACAAGGATTACAAAAGTACGAAGACCTAGAAAAGAAAACATTAGCTCAATCGAAAGATATTGAAAAGAAACTATTAAAGAAAAAAGTAAAGAAAGCTTCTCGTGCAGCTGCTATCTCTTCTCTATTTGCAATTCCATTTGTTCATAATCCATACTTCTTAATGTTCACTACAGGAGTATTTGTAAAAGCAAGTCTACTTGGTATGCATTCTACCTTAGCTCATAAAGAAATAACAAGTGAAGTAGATTTAAATGGTATACAAAAAGGTAGAGACGCCCTAGAAAGATCATTAGATCAATTAGTAGACAATATAAACCATTTAGACTATGTAGCACAAAGATCATTGTCTAAACATCCAGAACTAGCTAAAGATAAAGAATACATGTCACATATATCTACTTTAAGAGATAGAATGACTAAAAACTATGATAAGTTAATAAGAAAACAACATACCATAGATAAACATTTATATAAAACTAAAAAGAATGTTAAAGTATTAAAAAAAGATCTAGAAAAAGATAAAAGAAGACAACTTCAATCTCAAGAACAAAATAAATAAAAAAGGAAATGATTATTCATTTCCTTTTTTACTTAGTTCAACATAGTATTGATATCTCTTCTTAGCATCATTTTTATTTAATTCTAACATTTCTTTAGCACCTTCAGGGTCCTTTTTAGCTAAGCTACTATATCTAACTTCATTCTTTAATAAATCTTCATATTTATCAAAGTCTGGTTCTCTACTATCAATCTTTAATTGATCAGTTTCTGGATTATATCTCATTAATGTAGTATAACCACATTCAACAACTAATTTTTGTTCTTGACTTGAGTTACCCATTCCACCTTTAATACCTTGTTCAATACATGGACAATAAGCAATTATGATTGATGGTCCTTGATGAGCTTCTGCTTCTTTAAATGCATTAATAGTTTGCATAAAATTACTTCCGAATGAAACATTAGCTACATAACAATTAGGATATCCCATTGCAATTTTAAATAAATCTTTTTTAGCAGTCTTTTTACCACCATCAGCAAATTGAGCAACTTGACCAATTCTAGAAGACTTACTAGCTTGTCCTCCAGTATTAGAATATACTTCAGTATCTAGTACTAAAATATTAACATTTTCACCACTTGATAATACATGATCTATACCACCAAATCCAATGTCATAAGCCCAACCATCTCCACCGATAGTCCATACACTTCTAGCAGGTAAATAATCTACTAAATCTTTTAAACCTCTAGGTAATTTAACTTTAGATAATTCATTCTTAACTTCCATAGTTATATCAAAATCTTCTTGGTTATCTAACCATTTATTAAATTGTTCCTTAACCTCTGGAGTAACTTTATCTAAGTTATCTAACATTATATTTTTAATTCTATTTCTAGAAGTATTATAACTTTCTAACATACCATAACCAAATTCAGCATTATCTTCAAATAATGAGTTAGCCCATGGAATACTATATGGAGTACTAGGAACAGATCCACCATAAATAGATGAACATCCAGTAGCATTAGCTATTATTAATTTATCTCCAAATAATTGAGTTAATAATTTAATATATGGAGTTTCTCCACATCCAGCACAAGCTCCACAGAATTCAAATTTAGGTTCTTCAAATTGGCTACCTTTAATACTAAACTTAGGAGCCAATCCTTTAGGATTTTTTCTATTCTTAAATACTTCAATAGCATATTGTGCAGCATCTTCATCATAATCACCAAATGATAAAGCTTTATTACCACCCTTACCAGTACATGCATTAATACATAATCCACAACTAGTACAATCAGCTTCACTAATAACTATTTCATAATTATATTCAGGTTTACCAATCATTGGAACACCTTGAGAAGATGTTTCAGATACAAAAGGTCTAATAACAGCATGAGGACATACTATTGCACATTGACCACATTGTAAACAATTTTCTGGTATCCATTTAGGAACACTAGTACTAGTTCTTCTCTTTTCATTTCTAGATAATGAACAAGGGAAAGTACCATCTCTATATTCCATTAATTTACTTACTGGTAAACTATCACCTTTACGTTGACTAATAGCATCAATAACATTATCAACTTCAACTTCTTTTTCATCATATGAAGTTAATTCATCTTTATATTCTACTAAAGAATCTAATGCACACTTAATAGCAGTTTTATTTGCATTAACAATGTCATCACCTTTAGCACTAAATTGTTTTTCAATACTCTTATTAATAACTTCTAAGGCATTAGGATAATCAATTAGACTTAAGATAACCATTTCCATTATCTTACTTATTTTACCCTTAATACCAGCTTCTAATGCGATAGATTCAGCATCTATAATATATAATTTAATATTCTTATCTTTAATAACCTTTTTAACTTTATTAGGTAAGAATTCTTCCATATTTTTATTCTTAGTATTAATTACTACAATACCATTACGTTTAATATCATCAATCATGTCAAACTTAAATAAATATTGATCTTTAGTAATAATAACCATATCTGGATTAGTAACATAATAAGGAGCATTAATAGGTTTACTACCTATTCTTAAGTTGCATATAGTAACCCCACCACTCTTCTTACTATCATATTGATTATAACTTTGTACATATTTATCTTCTTCAGTACCAACTATTTTCATTATATCTTTACTAGTACTAACCATACCATCAGAACCAAAACCAAATATTTTAATATCTTTAGTTCCTAATTCAATTTCGTATGGATCAACTTTTAAACTTAAATTAGTTACATCATCATTAATACCAATAGTAAAGTTTTCTTTTAATGTACCTTTTAACATTTTATATACAGCATTAATTTGATCAGGAGTAGTATTTTTACTAGATAAACCATATCTACCACCAACAATATTAATACCTTTATTTTTTAATGCACTACATATGTCTAAATATAAAGGTTCTCCAATAGATCCAGCTTCTTTAGTTCTATCTAATACAGCTATATTTTTAACACTTATAGGTAATACATTTAATAAATATTTAACACTAAATGGTCTATATAAATGTACTTCTATTAAACCTACTTTTTCACCTTTTCTATTTAAATCATCAACTACTAATTTGATAGTATCACAAACACTACCCATAGCAACTATTACATTAGTAGCATCTTTTCTACCATAGTAATTAAATGGTTTATAATCTTTTCCAGTCATTTTACTAATATCATTCATGTAATTAGCTACTATATCTGGCATTTGATTATATAATCCATTTCTAGCTTCTACAGATTGAAAATATATATCTTCATTTTCTGCCATACCTTTTTGTATACCAGAACCAACATTTAACATTCTATTTTTAAAATCTTTAACTTTGGCATAATTAATTAATCCTTTAACAGCTTCATTATCTAATTCATTTATCTTATTTACTTCATGACTAGTTCTAAATCCATCAAAGAAATGAATAAATGGTAAACTACCTTCTATTGCACTTAAATGAGCTACTGCAGCCATATGATTAGCTTCTTCAACGTTATTTGAAGCTAACATACACCAACCTGTTTGTCTTGCTGCATATACATCACTATGATCTCCAAATATTGATAATGAATGTGTAGCTATTGTTCTAGCTGCAACATGCATAACACCAGGTAAACATTCACCTGCCATTTTATACATATTAGGAATCATTAATAATAATCCTTGAGATGCAGTAAATGTAGTAGCTAAACTACCAGCAAGTAAAGCACCATGCATTGTACCAGCAGCACCGGCTTCACTTTGCATTTCAATAACTTTAACTGTATCATCAAATAAATTTTTAGTATCAGTATGACTAATAACATCTATCTCTTGAGCCATAGGACTACTAGGTGTTATTGGATATATACTTGATATTTCACTGAATAAATATGCTACATCAGCACAAGCTTTATTCCCATCACAAATTTTATACATATAATCACCTTATCTATTTAATTTTCTTTCTTCTTCATCAAACGGAGCTAATACATTTTCTGCAGTATTCATAACTGAAGATACAGTACTTATCCACCATGCACCATCATTCTCATAACTTGGAGCATATACTTCTTGCATTCTAGCAGGAGTATCCATTCCTTTAGCCATATAACCATATTTAACAGTACATAAGAATTCTATAGCACCTTCTTGTTTATTACTAAAACTAGCAAATCCACCTGATTCACGAGTTAAACCACCATAGTTATTACTTCCAACAAGTAAATCACTATCTCCACCTGTTTCAGCAATATAAATACCATAAGCTAAATCTCTAACATAAGGATCTCCTTCTCCTATAATATTTCCATAATATGCAATACATTCTTCATATGACATATCATCTTCATAAGGAACAGGATTATTTTTTCTATCAGCACTTAAATTAAAATCACTAGGTAATTGACTAAAATGTCTTATAGCAGTTAATAACAATAACTCTTCACTTTCAGTTTGAATAGCTTGACCTTTACAAGTAACTCCAGGAATAATACCTTTTAAAAAATCTTCACTTGTAAAATTATCAGTTATTTCAACAAGCTTGTTGTATACTATATCATAATTCAAACCATATACAGCACAATAATTTCTAATAATAGCTTCTTTTCTTTGTTGAATTGGATCAACAGTTTCTATAGCTTCAGGCTGTGCTTCAATTAAAGTAACAAATTCTGTAGTAGGTTCTTCTTCTGCTGCTGGAGCTTCTGTTGTAACTTCTGTAGTAGTAACTTGATCAAATTCATTTAAATCTAATGAATCAGCAACATTATGGTATTCAGTAATCTCTATAGTAGGAGCTTCAACTACATCACGACTAGAAACAAAGAATGTTCCTAAGAAAGTTAATTCAGCTACTATAACAACACCAGCTATTCTAACAGTTTTACCTTTAAAAGCTTTCTTCAATGCTTTAGCTGTTTTTAATACCTTTTCTTTTCTATCTCTTACTAATTTATATTTTCTAGCACTTTCTCTTCTATATTTCATTAATTCAACATATTCTTCTTTACTTGCACTAGAAGTAATTCTACTATTAGCAATCTCAATATCTCTATATTTATGTCTTAATATTTCAATTTGTAAATCATTTAATCTAAAACGATCTCCAGTTTCAGGATCATAATAAGTACCTCTATTACTAATATTTTTAATATTAATTCTATCAATACCATTAGCTTTTGCTTTTAATTGTTCTATATTCATCTTAGTCACCCACTATACTAATAATTATATCATAAAAAAAAGAAAGAATTAATCCTTCTTTTTAAATACAAATAATTTACTAAATATATAATTAAATATAACTATTAATACTTGAGTAACTATAGTCCAAATCATTGACCACATTTTTGTATTCATTCTTAAGAAAGTAACAAAGAACCACATAATTAACATTTCCATTCCTAAAGTTAATAATCTAGCTCCAAAGAATGAAGACATTTCTTTTAGTATTTGTTTACTCTTGCTTTTAAATACATAAATTCTATTAGTTATATATGCAAATAATACTGCAGTAATCCAAGATATTATAATTGAAATTTGTAATTGTAATGCATTCTTAGGATCTAATACAATAGCCCATAATACCCATTTAGTTACTAAGTTAACTACAGTTGTTAATCCACCAACAATTAAGTAATTCCATATTTCTTCATTTTTATGATAGATTCCCCAACCCCATCTCCAGAATCTTACAATGAAATTAGGTTTATATTCATAATAGTTATATATTTTTTTACCTTTAACTAAGAACCCTTCTTTAGCTTCTTCAATTAATGGTAAATCATTTATTGAATCAGTATACATTGTTTCTATTTTAGCTTTAGGATATTTATCATAGAACATTTTAACTTTATTCTTTCCATGACAATTATCACCTTTTATTTCACCAGTCTTAATATCAATATCTGTACCAAATAAATCATGTACTTTATATTTATCTGCAACAGGTTTTAACCAAAAAGTACAAGAAGCACTAATAATTATGTCATTCTTATGACTCTTCTTACTAGTCCAAAAATCTTTTAACTTATGTTCATGTGTTTTCCAGAAATCTTCAACAAATTTATCCATATCATCTATATCTTGAAAATAAGAGAATACTTTTGTTTTCATTTCTTCCTTACTACATAATTTAAATAAATAAGCTAATACTTTAATAAACATACCAGGTAATCTTCTAATTATTTTAGGATATTTTTTAATAGCATATAATGAAAAATCTACTCCAGAATCACCATCATAGATTGTTCCATCAAAATCATATAATTCATACTTCATATATATATCACCAAAAACATTATACCATAAAAAAAGAGATATAAATATCTCATTCTTTCTAATAACTATTTTGCAATTTTATCCATATATTCTAAATATGTATCAATAGCAGACATTTTTTTACGAATATCTTTTAAAACAGTGTTATTAAAATTATTATAAGCATCAGTAAGTTCTTTACCATCGCAAGCTTGAGTACCTAAATATTCAACTGCACCGATAAGATTACCAGATTTTCCAGTTTTACCTGCGCCTGAAGTAGTACCAACTAATTTTTTAATATTAGCCATATATTCATCGCATTTTTTTAGAACTGCGTCAGCTTTTTTACTGTCTACACCAAATCTTCCCATTAAAAATCCTCCTTAATCTTATTTTTTTGCTATTAAGCGTTATTACTAGTAGCAGCCATTTGTTCTCTAATCCAAGCCATCATTCTCTTGTATTCAGCTTTTTGAGCAGCATTTACAACATTAGAGAATCCTTTTAAAGTTGAATCGATTTCTTCTTTAACATCATCAACTTTTTTAACTGTTTTTTTACAATAAGTAACAATTTCAGTTCCACTCTTTTTATTAGTTTGTAATTTTTTTACTTCAGTAGAAATGTTTGTTAATTGTTTTTTAATTTCTTTGCAAACAGATTGTAATTCTTCTAAAGCAATATCAAAATTATCATCAATAGATGGAGTTGTTGTATCTGCAGTTGATTCAACAGTAGCTTTAGGTAAATCATTTCTAAATTTATTAGCTTTGTATGAATTTGCCATATTATATATCTTCCTCTCTATATTTTATATAAAAATTATAGTATAAAGCAAAACTATATGTCAATAGATAATATCAATTAGATAGTAAATATACCTCTATTATTTGAATCATATATATTGTATAATATAATATAGTGAACATACAGAATAGGAAGGAAGTACTATATGAAAATACTTATTGGAGACGAGAAAAGAATACAATCATTTGAAATTCCAAAAATAGCAGATAACTTCTATATGCTTAATTTTAAATATGTATGTAACAATCAAACATATAACGAAACATTAACACTTAAACAAGTTAATGGAGAATCTTGGGGAATTATAGAAGATGAAAAATTAAAGATATATTATAATGGTGAAGAATATCAAAATACTATTCTACAAGAAAATTTACAATTAGACTTAGTATTTGCTGACCTACCTCAAATATGTACTATATATGTTGTATCAGACTACATTCAATATGTTCCTTATACAACAAACAATATAAAAGAAATAACAATAGGTAGTGCAGCAAATTGTAATATTCATTATGAAAATCCCGAAGAAGAAAAAATTACAATTACTAATAACAATAATGTATGGCATATAGTAAATGAAAAAACTCCTATTCAAAAAACATTTATTAATAAAACATCATATAAAACAAAAAGACTTAATAATGGAGATACTATCTTTATTAATGGTATAAGTATAATATTTTTAAATCAATTTATATTAATTAATCCATATAATAAACAATTACAAATAAATAACTTACAACAAATAGCATATCAACAAGATACCGGAGCAGTAGAAATAACACCAGTAACAGATATAGAAAAAAATGTAAAATTATTTAATGAAGATCAATTATTTGTACATACTCCTCAACTAAAAAATGAAATAACTCAAGAAACTATTTATATAGAAGAGCCACCAGCAAAAGATTCACAAGAAAAACAACCTATTTTATTTACATTAATATCTTCATCAGCTATATTTGCAACATCTGCTTTATCATTATTAACAAGTTTAAGAAACTTTACTCAAGGAAAAACAGAAATGTATACATTTGCAATAGAATGTGCAACTTGTGGAATAATGTTAATAACAAGTGTATTCTTACCTTTCTTAACCAATAGATGGGCATCACATAATGCTAATAAAAAAGAAAGAATGCGTAAGAAAAAATATAAAAAATATCTAGAAGAAAAAAATAAAGAATTAAACGATATGTTAAAAAAACAAGAAGAAATACTTAAATTAAATAACACTCCTCTAGATCAAATTATCTCAAATATAGAAAATAATAGTAATGAAATTTGGGGACGTCAAATAAGTGATAATGACTTCTTAAATATAGAAGTTGGTAAAGGAAATATAAAATCACAAATAAACATTATAGCTCCTGAAGAAAAATTTGAAGTACAAAAAGATGCTTTAAAAGAACAAGCAATAGAATTTACAAAAAGAAAAAACGAATTAGAAAATGTTCCTATAGCATATTCACTTATAAAATATAAAATAGCACCATTTATAATAACTTCTAAATTTAGAGAAGATTATATAAAATCAATAATGCTACAATTAATGTATTATCATAGTGGATTAGATTTAAAATTATTAATAATAACCAGCGAAGAGAATGAAGACCAATGGGATTACGTTAAATACCTACCTCATAACTGGGACAAAAAACATGAAAAACGATTCTTTGCTACAAATGAATCAGAATTACAAACATTATCATCATATATAGAACAAGAATATGATTTAAGACAAGGTAAATATAAAGAAGAAAATGTAGATACAGAAAAATATAAAAAATATAACGAATACTTCTTAATAGTTACAGATAACTTTAAATTGGCAAGAGAACTACCTGTATTAGATCGATTACAAGAAAAAGGTAATATGGGATTCTCAATAATTATATTTGAAAGAATTCTAAAAAACTTACCTTCTCACTTTCCTATTCTATTTACAATAAATGATTCAGAATCAATGATTGTTGATGTAGAAAGTAATAATAATACTCAAACAAAATTCACACCAAGTTACCTAGAAAACATAAATATAGAAAAAGCTGTTAACAAAATAGCAAATATACCTGTTCAATTTGGTGGTGCTGAAGCAAGTATTCCTACTAGTTTAACATTCTTAGAAATGTTCAATGTAGGTAGAATTGAACAATTAAACGTATTATCAAGATGGGAACAAAATAATCCTACAGTAAGTCTAAAATCAATTATAGGTTTTAAAGAAAATAATACACCAATTGAATTAGACTTACATGAAAAATTCCATGGTCCACATGGATTAATCGCAGGTTCTACTGGTTCAGGTAAATCAGAATTCATAATTTCTTATATTTTATCTCTAGCAGTTAATTACCATCCATATGAAGTACAATTTGTACTTATCGATTACAAAGGTGGAGGTTTAGCTGGAGCCTTTGAAAACAGAGAAAAAGGAATAAAATTGCCACACTTAGTTGGTACAATAACAAACTTAGATAAATCAGAAATGAATAGAACTTTGGTATCAATAAACTCAGAATTACAAAGAAGACAAAGAGTTTTCAATGAAACAAGAGAAAGACTTGGTGAAGGTACTATAGATATCTATAAATATCAAAGATTATATAGAGATAAAAAAGTTGATGAACCAATGTCTCACCTATTCATTATTTCAGATGAGTTTGCAGAATTAAAATCGCAACAACCAGAATTCATGGATGAATTAGTATCAGCAGCACGTATTGGACGTTCTTTAGGAATTCATTTAATACTAGCTACACAAAAACCTACTGGTGTTGTTGATGATCAAATCTGGTCAAATACAAGATTTAGAATCTGTTTAAAAGTACAAACACCAGAAGACTCATCAGAATTATTAAAAAAACCAGATGCTGCATATATCAAACAATCAGGACGTTTCTACTTACAAGTTGGTGCTGACGAAATATATGAACTTGGACAATCAGGTTGGTCTGGTGCTAAATATATAAAATCAGATACAGTACAAAAGAAAGTAGAAGACAACATATCATTTGTTGAAAATGATGGTGATATATATAAAACAGTTAATGAAACAAAAAAAGAACAAGTTCAACAAGAGGATTTAGGAGAACAATTAATAAATATAGTTAACTATTTATATGATATAGCTAATAAACAAGAAATTAAATTTAATCAATTATGGTTACCAAATATACCAGAAACAATATATTACGGAAACGTATTAAAAAAATATGATTTAAAACCTACTCCATATTTATTAAATCCAATAATTGGAGAATATGATAATCCAGCAAACCAAGAACAAGGATATGTAAATTTCAATATTCTTGAAAGTGGAAATACAGTAATAGCAGGTTTAACTGGTTCAGGTAAAACAACATTATTATCAACAATATTATATGATTCAATACTTAATCACAATACAGATGAAGTCAACATATATATTATTGATTTAGCACAAGAAAAATTAAAAATCTTCCAAAATGCTCCACAAGTTGGTGAAGTATTAACAATAAATGATAAAGATAAAATTAAATTCTTATTCTATATGTTAGAAAACGAAAAAGAAAAAAGATTATCATATTATTCATTACATGGAGGAAGTTTTGAAAAAGATATACAAAGCGGAAAATCACCATTCCCTAATACACTAGTAATAATTAATGATTATGAAGTATTTAGAGAAACATTCGAAGATATATATGATACACAATTTGGACCATTCACAAGAAACTGTACCAAAGTTGGTATAACATTTATTATAACTAGTACATCATTTGGAACACTAGGATACAATGCTGATGGAAACTTCCCTAAAAAGATAGCATTAACATTAAATGATCCACAAGATTATGAAGGTTATTTTAAAAACCCTCCTATTCCTAAAAAAAATCCTGGACGTGGTGTTATACAAATAAATGAAAATTCATATGAATTCCAAGCATCTTTAATTAATATAGAAGATCAAATTGATAATCATATAAGATTATTAATAGCTCAATTAGCAAAATTCATTACTAAAAGAGCGCCAAAGGTTCCTGTAGTACCTGATGAAATAACAATCAAGACACTAGAACCATACATAAAGAATTTAAATGCAGTCCCATTAGGAATAAATGTAAAAACAGCACAAATTGCAACATACGATTTTACTCCTACATTAAATACAATTACATCAAGATCACACTTACCTGCAAAAAAATTCATACCTAAATTAATAACAATTTTAGAAAAAATAAATTCTACAAAAATTATGATCGTTAATTCAATTAACGACATAAGACTAGAACCAACAGAAAAAACTAAAGTATTTACAGATAATTTTAAAGATGTTATCAAAGTAATAAATACAAACGTTAATAATTTAAAAGAAGTTATTACAGAAGAACAATATATAATAATATTTGTAGGATATTATCAATTACAAAAAACATTAGCTAAAGAACAAGCCACTGATCCATCAATAATTACAATTGATGATGTAATTGATAATTCAAAATCTACTAATTTCTCATATATAGTATATGATAACGATGAATATTTAGAAAAATTAGGAGATGGAAGATTAGATTCAATTTTCAAACGTAATAACGGTATATGGTTAGGAAAAGAATTCGATATGCAAACATTATATGATGTTTCTAATCCATATTCTGATCAAGCATTTACAAACAGTCATGTAATACTAGTAAATAATACTGAAAGTCAAATATCTAAATTTGATTAGAAAGGAAATAAATTATGAATGATAAAGTAAACGTATGCGTTATAGTTCCAGAAATTAATCAAAACTATAATATAATATTACCAATTAATAAAAAAATAGGAACAATAACAAAACTACTCAATAAATCAATTAACGAATTATCAAATGAAGCATTTCCTATAATACAAAGATGTTATTTATATAATGTAGATACATTACAACAATATGACGATAATACATTATTATGGAGTACTGATATAAGAAACAGTACTAGATTAATGTTATTATCAAAAAAACTATATTAAAATATAAAAAAACATTAGGTTAAACCTAATGTTTTTATTTTATAACCAAATACTTATCAAGTATTTCTTTACATTCTAATTTAAATACAATACCAGTATCTCTTATAAATAACTTACATCCTTCTTCATCAATATAATATCTGTCAACATCACTATTCTTAAAAGATAAATATAAAGAATCATAATATACAACATTAAAGAAAATATGTATATATTTCCCTTTCTTCCATATTAAGAAAGGTTGATCACTTACATTATAAATAGTATCACAAGA
This sequence comes from Bacilli bacterium, assembly GCA_016296185.1. Taxonomy (GTDB): domain Bacteria; phylum Bacillota_I; class Bacilli_A; order RF39; family UBA660; genus Coprovivens. Next base: position 6,937 of record JAEDJT010000024.1, on the reverse strand, counting down.
AGATTCATCAATACCTAATGACATCTTAAGTTCATTAAACTTATTAATACACTTAACATTATTAGCCATATCTTCCAAAATATCATCAGTACTTCTTTTTAATAAAAAATTAACACAATAAATATCAAATAAACAAGAACAAAAAGATATTAAAAATACAATAATACCTAATTCACAAAAATTAGTATATATACTGTAATTTATTGGAATAAATCTTAATATACTAAACAAAATTAAACATAAAGAAATATTATATAACTTCTTATCACTCTTATTAGCTTTATAAAACTTAACATCATCACCAGATTCCAATACATTTTTTATACCATACATAAATGCTCTATAATCACTTAACGCAGTATCCGGATCAATTAAATTATTAATAGAATATTCCTTTCCTTTAAGATATTTAGAAAATATAACTATTGATGATTCTTCAAAATAGAACTCCTCATTATATGTTTTAATAACTAATAAATGATTAGTATAATCAACTCTATAATATAAAATATTACTAATAGGAATTTTAACAACTTGAGGTCTAGAATATAAATCTGTATCTAACATATATAAAAAATCATTATTACTCCAAATGTAATTCTTATTACCAGATTGAGAATAAGCAAAATCTATATGATCAGTATCAATATCATATTCATGAATAAGTTTAACTAATTCTTCATGAAACAACCCTTCTGGCCCTGTTAAAAACTCTTCTAAATCATCTTCATATTCATCTATAGTCAAATAACCTAAACTTTGTAATTTCTTCTTATATTCGTCTAAAAACAATTGATTATCTTTACGATTAAAATAACAAAAAGCATAACTAGATAAAGTAAAAAAAACAATATCAAAAACAATTGAAAAAACATTAAAATCAAATACAAAAACGATAGCTATACCAAATATACTAATAAAAGTTTTACCAATAGTACTCTTACTAATAGAAAATAAAATATCATTATCAATAACATCTTCATCAGATACTTCATCTTCATTATCTATTTTCTTTTTATTCTTATTCTTATGATCAATCTTTTCTAAAGAATTAATATAATAATCACGATATTTCTTTACATCACTTTCATAAGTTTCAATTAATCTTTTTCTTTTCTTTAAAATTTTTATTTCATTTTTCTTTTCAAGTTTCAATTCAGACTTATCAATTTCTTCATCAACAGTTTCTAAATTTAATTTATGTTCTTCCTTTAAGTCTTCATTATTCTTTTTACTTTTCATACACTCACCATCTTAACTAATTATATAATAAAATAGATCAAAAAAAAAGAAACTATTGTTTCACAATAATTCCTATCCAAAGAAACTGTTTAAATCATCTAAAGATGAACCAGTATTATTAGATGATTCTAAACTAATTGGAGCTACTGAATCATCAGATTCATCCATATCATAATCATCATCGTCTTCAATTATAGGTTCTGGAGCATTAGCTTCTTCTTCTAAACTAGCTTGTAATCCTTTTTTAAATTTATTCATTTTTTCAGCTCTTGAATTGAATTTTTCTAAAGCAGCTTTAACATCATCAGGCATACCGTCAACAACTTGAATTGTTTGACAATCTTCTAAATCTAAATCTACTTTAATAACTTCATCATCATCGTCATCAACAGGTAATACTAAATCTTCCATATCAGGTTCAACATCGTCAAATTGATCTGGTTGCGGAATTGACGTATTAGATTGTAAAACAGAAGGACTAACTTCTGATACAGGTTGTACAGGTACACTAGGTTGTACAGGCACACTTGGTTGTACTGGTGCACTTGGTTGTACTGGTGAGCTAGGTTGTACTGGCTGAGTATTATTAATATTTTCGTTCATTTTCATATCTCCCTTACTTTAATTTAACTATAAAACAAATTTAATATAATGTAAATAAAAAAGAAAAATAAACGTAAATAAAATGTATAAAAAAATTGCAAAAAAAAAATATACAATTATCGTATATTCCTTTTCCGCAAACATTCCATTTGCTTTAGTTTAGAAACTCTTCATCAGAGCGTTATCAACTGAGTTTGTCTTTCTCTTTACCATGGTTGCTACCATTGATCCACGCATGTACCTGTATACCGATATTTATTCTCACGAATAACATGCAATAGCAACTTTACCTTATACCCAGTGACCATCCGGTATGTAGTATAAGCACAATAACTTAGTGGTTTATAATTGCACAAATCTCATTGATTTGATAGCTATTTGCAACCGATCAATTTGAAGTATTCTCTTCATGGTATTTATGAGTTGAAGGTACGTGATAACCTTAGTCTTTTTTCATCTTAAACTTACACAACAATAGTGCATTGAATATGACCGACGTAATAAACGTGTTTCATATCCGAATAAGAACGTTATTGGGAAACCAACAACCATACCTTAACTATAAATATATTATATATTTAAATATTCTTATTGTCAATAAAAAAAAAGATGATTTTTTCATCTTTTTTCATTTATTAAATCACTTACAAGTTTTATCATATTATCTCTATTACTTGTATATTTATTTGGTTTAAACTTTTTACTTTTAGTTAAAGCTTTATCTAATTCATTTAAATTTTCAACACCAATTATATAACCTTCTTTATTAAAGTTATTAATAATTTGTATTTGATGATCATTAACATGTTCACCATATTTTTCTAATCTAGGTATAGCAATAACCTTTTTATTTCTTTTTAATCCACCAATTATTGTACCAACACCACCATGAGTAATTAATAAATCACATTCATCTAATAATCTATCAAATTCATCCATAGGAATTAGATCAAATATTTCCATATCTTTAGATTCATATTTAGTACAACCTGCTTGTACTACTACTCTATCATTGATATTACCTTTATCTATTTCCTTTTGAACAGCATCTAATAATCTATTAAATGGTTTATCTTGAGTTCCTAATGTAACTAATATCATATTAAGATTTCATTACTTCAGCCATCTTAGCTTTAGCTGTATTAACAGTATTAGCATCAGGTAGCATTACATAACTATATTGTGTTGGCCAACTATATGTATAGTTAGAAGAATTTGTACCATTAACACTTATACTTTCAACAGTCCATGAAGGCATAGTATTTAATTGTTCTTTAACTAAAGCTTGAATATCAGCTTCTTTAATATTTGTAACAAAGTATGGAGCAATATCTCCTAAAATTTTATCATAATTTAATAAGTATTTTTTATTAGTAGATAATTTATTAATAATTGCAGTAATAACTGCTTGTTGATTTTCTCCTCTATGTCTATCACCAGATTGATAAGCATATCTTTCTCTAGCAAATGCTAATGCTTGTTTACCATTCATATGACTTGTTCCTCTAGGAACAACCCATCCTGGCATATGATAAGAATTAAATGAAATATCACTATAAATATCAACACCATCAATATCATCAACTAATGTAGTAACTGTAGTAAAATTAACTCTAACATAAGCATTTACTTCAACATTGAATAAATCACCTAATGTATTCATTGACATACCTACACCATATAAACCTGCATGAGTAAGTTTATCTTTTAATTTACCTTCAGTTCCATGTAATTGAACATAATAATCTCTAGGAATATTAACTAATAATACTCTATGAGCTGTAGGATTAACAACTGCTAACATATTAACATCACTTAATCCATATTCTGGAACACTACTAGTATCTCTAGTATCAACACCACTTATATATAATACAAATGATTTATTAGCTTCAATAGTAGATTCAATTTCTTCAGGTTCACCATTAACTTCTACTTCACCAATAACTTTAACTGCTCCTTCAAAGTTTTCGTCATTTTCTTTCATTAAATCATAAGTAGTAGTACTCATTACCATACCTTCAATTTCATGTAATTGAAGACCATAAATCATAGTACCAGCTGTATCATATTGTGTATAAGATAAGATATAATCTTCACTAATCTTATTCATAACATTATCTGAATTAGTATTAACAATACCAACTGTTTGATTTTCTAAATCTTTAGGAGTTGTATAAGCAGCATCTTTTAATACAACATAATAATACTTAGTAGTAGTTTCTTTAACTGCTAAGAAATCTTTTAATACATCAAATGTATTATCTAAATAATTATAACCTACCATAAATATAGTACTAAATGCTATTATTAATACTATACCCATAAAATTAAATACTTTATGTTTTCTACATAACATAAATATTACAAATAAATTTATAATAACTAATACTGCAATAATAGCAATTGAATATTTACTTGGTAAATAACCACTATTAATAGCTGTATATCCAAATAATCCACTTGTTACTAATAAAGCAATAGCAAATATAGCTTTAAATAATTTATAGAAAGTAAATCCTTTTTTAGTTTTCTTTTCTTCTTTATCAATATGTTTTTTAATTTCATGTTTTAAAGCTTCATCAATATCTTGATAAGAAGAAGTATCTTCTAATGATTTAGTAACAGATGATAATTCAATTGTTTCACCTGTTGAAATATGATCAGGTAAATCACTTAAGTCTGGTATTTCTTTAGTAATTTCATTTTCTTTATTTATTTCATTAATAACAGAATCTTCAATTCTAGTAATTGTAGTTCTACTTAATTCTAATTCCTTTTCATATTGTTCTCTAGCTTCTTTTTCAGCTTGTTCTCTTAATTCAGCAGCTAAATCTTTATATTCTTTAGTTCTACTGTAATCTATATCAACAACATCTTCAATTATTTCAGTTTTTTCTTCATCAACATGTTTAGCTGTTGATACAGAAGGAATACCTACACCAACAATATATTTATCAATTTGTTTATTTAAATCTTCTTCAGTTTGAACAACTACTGGCTTTTTAGGTATTGGTTTTTTATTAACTGCAGTAGCAGCTTTAGCAACACCTTTAGTCTTATTATTTTTACTCTTAGTTATATTAGTAGCTGTAGCAGCATTCTTAGTTATAGTTTTAGCTGTTGCAGCTGCTTTAACACCCTTAGTAGTAGCTTTAGTTGCATTACTTGCATTTACTGCTTTAGTAGTAGTTTTAACAGCATTAGCAGTATTCTTATTAACATTCTTAGCTACAGTATTTACTTTCTTATTAGTAGTAGTTTTTGTAGCTGGTTTTTTAACAGTTTGCTTAGTACTATTAACAGTTTTAACTACTGGTTTCTTATTAGCAGTATTATTATTTGTTTTTAAATTATTAGTAACTTTTGCATTAGTATTCTTATTTGCAGAAATAACTTTTCTATTAGTAGTAGCTTGTTTATTAGTAACAGTACCTTTTACAATAGGACTCTTAACACTAGTTGCAGCAACTACTTTTTTCTTAGTATTTTTTTTACCATTATATTTTTTTGCTGGTTTCTTACCAGGTGAAACCATATGATTATTATTTGTACTACTCATTTTTATCCTCCTTAATAAATCCATCCGCCATAAATAGCATTAGGATAATATTCTAACATACTTTCCCATTGAACAATAAAGTGATCAGCAAACTTATATACAAGTTTTCCACATTTAGTAGGACTATCACTATTAGCAAATGTCTCAATGAAAATTACTTTCTTGCCAAAGATTTTAGCCAAACAACACATAGGTCCTACATTATGAGAACCTGTTGTAACAACAACATCTGGTCTGATCTTTAACATTAAAAATAAAGAAATCCAACAATTAGCAAATAATTTAAAAGGATAAATAAACTTTGCTTTTAAAGTTGTATATGTACCACTAATAATATAGTGTACTCTACCAGGGTGTTTATCCTTTAAACCCATATTACTTTTAGTTTTCTCAGTAACTAAACTATAATCATACTTAGAAAACATTGGAGCTAATTGCAATAACTCATTTAAATGACCACCAGTACTTGCAATAAACATAACTTTTTTTTGTTTACCCTTACTCATATAATCATCTCTTATAGCATTATAACATATATAATGTCTAAAAAAAAGGAATAGAATTTAATTCATTCTATTCTTTTCTATCATATAAATTATACCAGCAATAAATTTATTAAAATGTTTTAAATAAAAACCTTTCTTACCAGTTAAATATTTATTATCTCTATAAGAAGGAAATAACTTATTAACATTACTAATTACAGTATTAACACCTTTCTTATACTCATTTATATCCTTCATTTTAGCCAATCTCTTAATAAATGTAGCATAACTATATCTAACATAAAAATACTCTAATTCATCATGATATTCATGATATAAACCATTATATTTATAATAATCAACTAAACTATTTAAATTATCCACTAAATCATATAACTTACTATTATATGTATATGTAATAGAACCTTCTCTTTGATAATAATTATAATAATAACCATCTATATAAGTTAACTTACTAATTAAAGGTAATAATCTATATATAAATTCAACATCTTCATACCATATACCTTTTTTAAATCTAACTTTATCAAATAATTCTCTCTTATAAATCTTATTACAAGCAGCAGGATAAATATAAGGCATAATCTTTTTAACATCTTCTTGATCATTACATTCAATATCTATTCCACTACTAACTTGTATAGTATGATCTGGGAATATTCTATTTTCACCAAAAGCAATTATTTCATAATCTCCACTATCAATCTTAGAAATTAAATTCTTATATAAATCTTTTTCAACAGTATCATCACTATCTACAAAACTAATATAATCACCTTTAGATTTATCTATACCTACATTTCTAGCATCAGATAAACCACCATTCTTTTTATCTACTACTTTAATTAATTTAGGATACTTCTTTTTATATTCATTACATATATCTAATGTATTATCTGTAGATCCATCATTAACTAAAACAATTTCCATACTATCAACAGATGCTTCAATTAAACTATCTACACATCCATTTAAATATTTACTTACATTATAACAAGGAACAATAACACTTATTTTTGTCATA
>JAEDJT010000023.1 GCA_016296185.1 Bacilli bacterium | reverse complement strand
AAAAAAATTAGTTGAAAAACACAAAGAAAATAACAAATAAAAAAAGAACTGAAATTAGTTCTTTTTTTTATTACCACATAGTAGTTAGATTACCATCTTCTTTGTAATAGTCATCCATTAAAACTATATATCTATAAATACTATTACTTACTAAATCATTTTTATTAACAACAGTCATAACAACACCACCAGTTGTATTTAAAGATTCAGCAATATAATAATTAGAATCATCCCAACCGGCTAATATTGCTGCATGTCCATCTAATCCTATTAAATCACCAACTTTAACTCTACCAGAATTCATTAATTCATATGTTATTGGAACTCTATTTCCTAAATCAGTTAAATCTTGATGTTCATAATCAACACCAGCACCAATATCTCCTATATCAAATCCACCGTTTAATAATGCCCAAGTAACAAAACCACTACAATCTAATCCGTTAGGATAGTATTGACCAGTTACATATGGTCCCCAATCAGTATAGTTTTGTAAATCACATCCCCATATAGATGGACCAACCAGTGAAGCGCTTATTTCAGATATTTTTTCTTTACTTAAATATAAACCTTTATGATAATATCTTCCTTCACCATCTACATGAAAATATGGTTCATAATTATTTAATCTACCATTTTCATAAAAATAATGTACTCTATAATTAAATTGTAACGTTAAAAATCTAGCGGCAGCAACAACACCAGCTCTTGTTCCATAACCGGCTTCTTTAACTATATTTTCTAATATAGCATCAATTATTTTATTATCTTCGTTACTAAATTGACCACAACCGATATAAGGTTTAGAAGTATTTAAAACAGGATCACCAACATAACTAGTTACAGCAACATTAATATTTTTATTAGTACCAGTACTACTAGTTAAAGTTATAGTAGTAATTCCATTTCCTTTACCAGTTAAAGTACCATCATTATCGACAGTAACAATATCTTCATTATTACTTTTAAAAGTAACTGTATCGTCTACGTTTCCAATTGTTTCAAGTTTATATTCTATTTTTTTAGATTTACCAACATATAAATAATAACTTTCAGATTCAACGTCAATATTAAGAACCTTATCTATTTTTACAATTTGATGATTAACATCAGTAATATTTCCTATATTATCTTTTACATAAAGGTCATAATCTCCAGATTCAGTAGTAAAGCTACAATAACCATTTTGACTTTGAACCCAACCTGAAGAATTCTTATCAGGCTTAGTACCGTCAGTAGATAATAAACAGTATGTTGTTTTATCTAATTTGAAGAAGAAATTGTCTACGTTAACATTTATAATTACCATATTTTCAGATTGCAAACTTTCGACTTTTTCAATATTAGTAATATAAGGAGCAACAAAAAAATTACCATATATTAAAAGTATAAGTAATAAAAGCATTGCAACAATAGCAATAATATATATAACTTTCTGCTTCATATAATCCCTCTATTCTGATAATTTATTATATCATAAAATCACCTACTTAACATAAGATATAAAAAATACTATGACAAACTAGTTTATCTTTAGTATAATTAATAATAGGATAAGAGGGATAATATGGCGAATAATAGAACAACAGTTATTTTTCAAAATGGTGAAGAGTTAGAAATTGAAAAAGGGACTACATTATATGAATTAAGTAAAATATATCAACCTAAAATGAAGTTAAGTATAGTTGGTGCAGAAATAAATAATGAAGTAGTACCTTTAGATACACAAATTAATAGATCTACAAAAGTAACATTTCTAGATTCAAATACATTTAATGGATATAAAATAAATAAAGTAGGTTTAGAATTTGTAACAGAAACAGCTTTAAAAGAAGAATTTAATGGTGAATATGAAGTTACATTTGATCATTCTATAGCTAATGGAATTCATATGACAATCATTGGTGAAAAGAAATTCAACTTAAGTGATGCAAAAAAATTAAAAGCTAAGATGAATGAAATAATAGAAGCTGATGAAAGAATATATAGTTTAAATGTTGAAAAGAAAGAAGCTATTGCATATTACAATAAAGTAAAAGCAAGTGAAAAAGCTAATAATATTCATAATGTTACAAATAATATTGTATCTATTTATAAATTAAAAAATTCATTAAATTATTTTTATGCTGAAATGCCTTATAGTACAGGTTGTTTAACAAGTTACGACTTAGTTTTCTTAGGAGATAATAAATTAGTATTATTGTTCCCATCACCAAAGACAAAATATAAAGTACCTGAATACATTCATTATCAAAATGTTATTAAATGTTTTGAAGAATCTAAAAAATGGATTGAATCAATTGAAGCAAAATATTTATCTGATGTTAATAAATATGTATCAGATTGTAAAATAGATAATATTATTAGAATTACAGAAACACACTTTAATAACGAAATATCTGATTTAGTATCTGATGTAATTAAAAAGAAAGCAAGATTCGTATTATTTGCAGGACCATCATCATCAGGTAAAACAACTACTACTAAAAAAATTGCACTACAATTAAGAAGTAGAGGATATGAAGTTTTAGTTATTTCAGTAGATAACTACTTTAAAAATTTAGTAGATTCTCCAAAAGATGAGAATGGAAATTATGATTTCGAATGTTTAGAAGCGTTAGATTTAAAACTATTGAATAAACAATTAAAAGATTTAATAGCTGGTAAAAAAGTTGATTTACCAACATATAACTTTATAACAGGCGAAAAAGAATATAAAGGTGATCCAATAAAAATTGAAGATAACACAATTATTCTAATGGAAGGGTTACATTGTATAAATGATGAAATGACTCCAGATTTAGATCCATCATTAAAATACAAAGTATATTTAAGTCCATTTATGCCATTAAATATTGATAGACATAACTATATTTCTACAACAGACTTAAGATTAATGAGAAGAATTGTTAGAGATAATAGAACACGCGCAACAGATGTAGGAGCAACAATAGCTTATTGGAATAAAGTTAGAGATGGAGAAGAAAAATATATCTTCCCATTCATTAATAATGTAGATAAAATACTAAATACTTCATTAGTATATGAAATAGGTGTATTAAAAGTATTTGTAGAACCATTATTATATTCAGTTAAGAGTAATTCACCATCTTACAACGAATCAAGAAGATTAATAAACTCAATGAGAAACTTCTTTACAATCCCATCAGATTACGTACCAGAAGATTCAATATTAAGAGAATTCATAGGAAAAAGTTCCTTTGAAAATTACGAATAGAATAGAGGAAATAAAATGATAAAAGTAGCAATAAACGGATTTGGACGTATTGGACGTCTAGCATTTAGAGAAATGATTACAGGTAGCGATTTTGATGTAGTTGCAATTAATGATTTAACAGATGCAGAAACATTAGCTTACCTATTAAAATATGATACAAATCATAGAACATTTCATGAAGATTTAATTAGTCACGATGAAGATGAATTAATTATTAATAATAGAAAAAAAATAAAAGTATATGCAGAAAAAAATCCAGAAAATCTACCTTGGGATGAATTAGGAGTAGATGTTGTACTAGAATGTACTGGATTATTTACTGCGAAAGAAGATGCAGAAAAACATATTAAAGCAGGTGCTAAAAAAGTAATTATTTCAGCTCCAGGTAAAGGAGAAATGAAAACAATTGTAGCAAACGTTAATGATGAAACATTAGACGGCTCAGAAACAGTTATATCAGCTGCTTCTTGTACTACTAACTGTTTAGCTCCAGTATTAAAATTAATTGAAGATAACATTGGTATTGAAAAAGGATATATGACTACAGTTCATGCCTATACAAATGATCAAGCTACATTAGATATACCTCATAAAAAAGGTATTATGGCTAGACGTGGTAGAGCATGTGCTATGAACATAGTTCCAGCTTCTACAGGAGCAGCAAGCGCTATTGGAAAAGTAATACCTTCAATATCAGGAAAACTAGATGGAAATGCATTTAGAGTTCCAGTATCTGATGGATCAGTTATTGATGTAACATTAGAACTAAAAAGAAATACAACAGTTGAAGAGATTAATAAACTATTTGAAGATAATCAATCAGAAACAATTAAGATTACAATGGATCCTGTAGTATCAAGTGATATTCTTGGTAAAAAAACAGGAGCTTTAGTTGATGGATTATCAACAAATGTTTTAGATGCTGACGGAAAACAATTAGTAAAAATAATTGCATGGTACGATAACGAAATGGGTTATACAGCTCAAATGATGAGAACAGCAAAAAAATTAATGAATATACAAAAATAAGTGTCTTAGACACTTTTTTTGTAAACAAATATAATCTCAAATTGACTTTTATAGTTATGTAATAAATAATAAAAAATAGGGTGATAATATGAAAAAAAGAATACAAGATATGGATGTAAATAATAAAGTAGTATTGCTAAGATGTGACTTTAATGTTCCGATAGAAAATGGAAACATATTAGATGATAGTAAAATTGTTGCATCACTAGAAACAATAGAATATTTAATTCGTAACAATGCAAAAGTAGTAATATTATCTCATTTTGGAAAAGTGAAAAACGAAGAAGACAAAAAAAATAATTCATTAGCACCAGTAGCTATAAAATTACAAAAACTTTTAAATACTAAGGTAATCTTTTCTAAACAAACAAGAAGCTTATATCTAGAAGCTAAAATCGGTTCGATGAAACCAGGTGAAGTAATTATATTAGAAAATACAAGATTTGAAGATGTTCCAGATAAACTAGAAAGTGGAAACGATGCACAATTAGCAATGTATTGGTCAGGATTGGCTGATATATTCTGTTTAGATGCATTCGGATCATCTCATAGAAAACATGCATCTACATATGGAGTAGCTAAATATATTCCAAGCTGTATAGGATTTTTAGTACAAAAAGAAGTTGAAATGCTAGATAAGAATATTCTTAATGCAGAAAAACCATTTACTATCGTAATGGGCGGAGCAAAAGTTGAAGATAAAGTAGATTTAATAGAATCACTATTACCTAAATGTGATAACTTACTTATTACAGGAGGTATAGCTAACTCATGCTTACATACATTAGAAATAAATGTAGGATCATCATTAAGAACTACAGATGAAGAAACATTAACAAGAATAAGAAGTATATTAATAAACAATAAAGAAAAAATATTGTTACCTTTAGATGCAATGATTGGTAGAGTATATGATAAAGAGTATATAAACCATGTAAACATAAATGAAGTAACAGATGATGATATTATTTATGATATCGGAATAAAGACATTAAATAAATATAAAGAAATAATTGATAAATCAAATACAATATTTGTAAATGGTACATGTGGTAAATATGAAGAATCAAAATTTGCAACAGGTACAAGAGAAATGCTAAATAATATAGTAAATAGTAATGCAATAAAAATAGTTGGTGGTGGAGACGGTGTAAGTGCAGTAAAACATTTCCAACTACAAGATAGATTTGATTTCTTATCAACAGGTGGTGGAGCAACTCTAGAGTACATTATAAATGGCGGATTACCTGCAATTGATAACATTCAAGATGAAGAAACTAGTAATATGTAATTTAAAACAATATAATCTTAAACAAGATTATAAAACATATCAAAAAGATGTTGAACAACAATCAGACAAAGTAGAATTAATAATAGCTCCACAAGCAATAGATATGCATTTTTTTAATAATAATAAAATTAAATTGGCAGCACAAAATGTATCCAAGTATGAAGAAGGAGCTTATACAGGAGAAATAAGTGTTAAAAGTTTAAAAAATAACAATGTTAAATATTGTTTAGTTGGTCATTATGAAAGAAAAGAATATAATGAAACTACTAAAGATATAATAGATAAAATAATACTATTAACTGATAATGACATAAAACCAATATTATCAATTGGTGAAACGAAAGAAGAGTATGATACTAATAAAACGTTATCAGTAATAGAAAGTCAAATTGCAAACATATATAACAATCTTCCATATGATTCAATAGATAAAATAATAATATCTTATGAACCATCTTGGATGATTGGTAATGAAAATAATATTAATAAAGAAGAAATAGAAAAAACTATTAATACAATAAAGGCTATTGTTAATAGTTATTATGAAGTAAATCCAAAAGTAATTTATGGAGGTGGTGTGGATAATAAAAAGATTAGACTGATAAAAGAAATTAACAGCCTAGATGGAATTATAATAGGTTCAAAATCAACAGATAGCGATAGTTTAAAATCTATAATTGAAATATTAACGACATAAAATGACTGAAAAGTATACTATGTTGTGGTAAAAAAGAATAATAAGGGGGAATAAATATGGAAAAAGAACTATTAGAAGAAATAAGTGAAATATTAAAAAGATTAGGTATAGCACCTGATAAGAACGGATATCATTATTTAAGAAAGGCGATTTTCGAATGCTATAATAATCCTATGTTATTAACAAGGATTACCAAAGGAATATATCCAACAGTAGCAGAAGCATTTGGAACAAGAAAAGAAAACATCGAAAGATGCATTAGAACAGCTATTGAAACTGGATGGACCAGAGGAGATTATGAATTCAGTAATGAATTGTTTGGTTATTGTGTGGATTATGAAAAAGCAAAACCTACAAATGGAGAATTCATATCAATAATTGTTGATGACTTGCTTTTGAAATATAATAAAATTAACGCATAAAAAGAAATTACAACGCTTGTAATTTCTTTTTTTATTATGTTATTATATATAAGGAGAATGGTAATATGAAGAAAATCTTAACAATAGTATTAGATGGTTTTGGTATGAGAGAAGATATATATGGAAATGCCGTTAAAAATGCAGGTATGACCAATTTTATAAGTATCTGGAACAATTACCCACATTGCTTGTTAAAGTCGAGTGGTAAAGCCGTTGGGCTACCAGATGGTCAATGTGGTAATAGTGCTCTTGGACATAAACTTATAGGTAGTGGAAGAAGTATAAATAATAAACTAACTACAACATTAGATAATTTAAAGAAAACAACATTTAAAAACAACATAGTGTTTACTAAATTATTAAAAGATTTAAGACAAGATAAAAAGAACCTTCATATTATTACTTTATTATCAGATGGTGGAGTATCATCTCACATAGATCATTTAAAACTAATGCTAAATGAATTTAAAAAAGCTAATGTAAGAAATAACATATATATACATGTAGTATCAGATGGAAGAGATTGTGACAAGTATTCAGTTACAAAATACATAGATGAAATTACACCATTCTTAGACGAAACAACAAAAATAGCTTCTATTTGTGGAAGATATTATGCGTTAGACTATACAAAAGATTATAAAAGAACAAAAATATATTATAAACTGTTATTTGATGGAGAAGGTATAGAAGCACTAGATATTAATAGAACAATAAAACTTTGCTATTCTAAAAAACTATCAGACGAATATATTCCACCGCTAAAAACATCTAACTTTAGTAATATAAAGAAAAATGATGCTGTATTATTTATGAATTATGAAAAAAATAATCAAGTTCAACTATATAATTCAATGGTTGATGATTTATTCTCAGGATTTAATATATATAATGAAAAAATAAATGTATATAGTCTATATCCTATTAATAAAGAATTGAATAAAAACAATATATTTGAAAATAGTAAAATAGACCATACATTAAATGAATATATTTCGGAATTAGGATTACAACAAGCAATAATAGCTGAAAGTTGTAATATAGATAAAATAATATATAATCTAAATGGTGGCAAAGATGAAGGTATTAAAAGTTGCGATATCTATACAATAGAATCACCAAAAGTAGACAATTATGATTTAAAACCCGAAATGAATTCATTAACAGTAGCTAAAACAATAATAGATTGTATGGAAAAAGATTATGATTTTATATTTGCTAATTTCCCTAATGCTAGTGAAGTAGGACATACAGGTAACTATCAAGCAACAATTAATGCATTACAAGCAATTGACGTATGCTTAGGAAAAATAATTGAAACAGCTCAAGAAAACTTCTATAAAGTAATAATATTAGGAAGTCATGGTAAAGCAGATACTATAATAGATAGAAATAATTCAATTATTACAAGAAATACTACAAGTCCTGTACCTTTTGTAATTATGGATAAAAAAGTTAAATTAAATAATGGAAATTTAACAAATGTAGCTCCAACAATTTTAAAATATATGGATATAGCTATACCAAAAGAGATGAAAAAAACAGAAATTTTATTAGAAAAAAAATAAGAACATGAAAAATGTTCTTTTTTATTGCATTAAAAAAAATTAAAAAAATTGCAAGAAATACTTGATTTTATGGGACTTCTTTGTTAAAATGAAAACTGTATGACTGCGTAGATGTGTGAGGTTGCCGATACACTAGGAGGAGTTGTTACAACTGATTCTAAAAATTATCGGGTAATTCATTACGGAGCGAGCCTATACTAGATATAGACGAAAGGAGATATAAAAATGTCAAATAACAAAGTTCGTATTACTCTAAAAGCTTATGATCATAGAATTTTAGACATAGCTTGCGGAAAAATAGTTGAAACTGTTAAAAGAACTGGGGGAGAAGTTGTAGGACCTGTTCCACTTCCAACTGAAGTTGAAAAGGTTACTGTAATAAGAGCTGTTCACAAATACAAAGATTCTCGTGAACAATTCGAAAGTCGTACTCATAAGAGATTAATCGACGTCAAGAACCCAACAAAAGAAACTGTTGAAGCATTAGCTCACTTAGATATTCCAAGTGGCGTTGCTATTAACATAAAATAATAAAATAAAACGGAGGAAAGAGAAATGAAAGGAATCTTAGGACGTAAAGTCGGAATGACTCAAGTCTTTACAAAAGATGGAAAACTTGTTCCTGTAACAGTTATATCTGTTGAACCAAATGTTGTTACTCAAATTAAAACAACTGAAACTGACGGATATAATGCAATTCAAATTGCTACAGTAGACAAGAAAGAAAAAAATGCTACTAAAGCTAGCATTGGACATGCTAAAAAAGCAAACACAACTCCTAAGCGCTACTTAAAAGAAATTCGCAATGCCGAAGGTACTTATAACTTAGGAGATACAATTAGCGCTGATATTTTCACTGCTGGTGAATATGTTGACGTAACTGGTACAAGTAAAGGACATGGTACTGAAGGTGTTATCAAACGTTGGAATCAATCAAGAGGACCAATGACACATGGTTCACACTATCATAGAAGACCAGGTTCATTAGGAACTATGCTTCCAATGCACGTACTAAAAGGTAAAAAATTACCTGGACATATGGGTGTTAATACAACAACAATCCAAAATCTAGAAATTATCGAAGTAAATACTGCAGAAAATTATATTTTAGTTAGTGGTAATATTCCAGGAGCTAAAAAATCTTTAGTTTTAATTAAATCAGCTGTTAAAAAACAAGGATCAGCTGCACCAAAAGAAATCTTATCTTATACTGAAGAAGAATCAGTAGTTGATGAAGTTGTAGAAGAAACTGTAGAAACAGTTGAAGAAACTGTTGAAACTGTTGAAGCTACTGAAGAAAACCAAGGAGAATAGTAAGTAATTTACTTTTAGAAAGGTGATCTAATATGGCAAAGATACAATTAATTAACATTAAAGGTGAAAAACTAAAAGATATTACATTAGCTGATAATGTATGGAATATTGAAACAAACGATATAGTGTTAAAAAAAGCAATTGATTTACAATTAGCTGCTTCTAGACAAGGTACTGCAAAAACTAAAACTGTTTCTGAAGTTTCTGGTGGTGGAAGAAAACCATGGAGACAAAAAGGAACAGGTAGAGCAAGACAAGGATCTATCCGTGCTACTCAATGGCGTGGAGGAGGAATTGCTTGTGGTGTTCTTCCAAGAGACTATACTTTCGATATGAATAAAAAAGAAAGACAATTAGCTCTTAAGAGTGCATTAACTCATAAATTCCAAGATAAAGAATTAGTAGTTATTGACTCAATCAAATTAGATACATTAAAAACTAAAGATGTTAAAGAAATGATGGCTACATTAAATCTTAACGGAAAAGTTTTATTTGTAACTGCTGAAGATAATGAAAACTTATACATGGCAACAAGAAATCTTGGTTATGCATATGCAATTATGGCTAACGAAGTTAACTGCTATGATTTAGTAAATGCTGACATCTTAGTTTGTGATGAAGATGCAGTTAGCAAAATTGAAGGAGGACTTAAATAATGAAAGATTATACTGATATTATTATTGCTCCTGTTATCACAGAAAAATCTGCAATCCAAGCAGAAAAAAACGTATATACTTTTAAAGTAGCTGAATCAGCAAATAAAATAGAAATTAAAAATGCTATCGAAGCTGCATTTGGTGTTAAAGTAGCTAATGTTAATACATTAAATACTAAATCAAAATCAAAAAGAGTTGGAAGATATACAGGAAAAACTAAAACTTATAAGAAAGCTTTCGTAACATTACAAGATGGCGAAAAAATAGAATTATAGAAGGAGTGAAGAAAGATGGCAATTAAAACTTATAAACCAACAACTAATGGTCGTCGTGGTATGACTACTTTAGTTAATAATGAAATTACTACTTCTACTCCTGAAAAATCACTACTTGTTTCTAAATCAAAAACAGGTGGAAGAAATAATCAAGGTAGAATGACAGTTCGCCACATTGGTGGAGGAGCTAAACAAAAATACAGAATTATCGATTTTAAAAGAAATAAAATTGGTGTTACTGGTAAAGTAGCTACTATTGAATACGATCCAAATCGTAATGCTAACATCGCATTAGTAAATTATAGAGATGGTGAAAAAAGATACATCATCGCTCCAAAAGATTTAACTGTTGGTACAATTATTGAAAATGGACCACAAGCTGATATAAAAGTTGGTAATGCATTACCACTTGCAAGTATCCCTGTTGGTACAACAATTCATTGTATTGAATTACAACCTGGTAAAGGTGCTGCATTATGTAGAGCAGCAGGTTCAAGCGCTCAAATCTTAGGACGTGAAGAAAAATATGTTTTAATCAGATTACAATCTGGTGAAACAAGAAAAGTACTTGGAACTTGTTATGCTACAGTAGGTACAGTAGGAAACGAAGACTACGAATTAGTTAACTGGGGAAAAGCTGGTCGTACTCGTCATTTAGGCGTAAGACCTACAAACCGTGGTTCTGTAATGAACCCTAATGACCACCCACATGGTGGTGGTGAAGGACGTACTCCAGTAGGACGTAAATCACCAATGACTCCATGGGGTAAAAAAGCTATGGGTGTTAAAACTCGTAGTAGTAAGAAGAAGTCTAACAAGCTAATTGTTAGCCGTAAGAAAAAATAGGAGGAATAAATAATGGCAAGAAGTTTAAAAAAAGGACCTTATGTTTTCGATAGATTACTAAAGAAGGTTCAAGAATTAAATAAAAATAATAAAAAAGAAGTTGTTAAAACTTGGTCTCGTCGTTCAACTATTTATCCTGATTTTATCGGACATACAATAGCTGTACATAATGGTAAAGAATTTATTCCAGTTTATATCACTGAAGATATGGTTGGACATAAATTAGGAGAATTTGCATTAACTCGTAAATTCGGTGGCCATACTGGACAAAAGTAGGAAGGGAGAATAAGTAATGGAAACATATGCAATACATAAAAATGCTATGATTGCTCCTCGTAAAGCAAGAATGACTCTTGATTTAGTTAGAGGTAAAGACGTAGCTACTGCACAAGGTATTTTAGAAAATACTAATACTAAAGCAAGCAGATTAATCTTAAAAGTATTAAACTCTGCAATTGCTAATGCTGTTAATAATAATGGCGCTAAAGAATCTGAACTTGTTATCTCTGAATGCTTTATCAATCCAGGACAAGTTTTAAAAAGAATCAAATTTGGTTCAAGAACTAAAGTTGATAGAAGAGATAAAAGAACAAGTCATATAACTGTAAAAGTATCTGATAATAAGGAGGCAAAATAGTATGGGACAAAAAGTTAATCCAATAGGACTTAGAGTTGGCGTTAACAAAGATTGGGAATCAAACTGGTTTGCTAATAAAAATGAATTTGGTGCTTTATTAATTAAAGACGACAAAATTCGTAAATATATTACAACTAATATGAAAGACGCTGCTATTGCATCAGTTGTTATCGAAAGAACTGAAAAAAGAACTGACGTTAAAATCTACACTGCTAAACCTGGTATTATTATCGGACAAGGCGGAGCAGATATTGAAAAATTAAGAAATAAATTAAAGAAATTAGTAGATGAAGAAGTTTACGTATCA
Source organism: Bacilli bacterium (assembly GCA_016296185.1). GTDB lineage: Bacteria > Bacillota_I > Bacilli_A > RF39 > UBA660 > Coprovivens. Next base: position 11,623 of record JAEDJT010000023.1, on the reverse strand, counting down.
ATCATCGAAGTTAAAAATCCAGATATGAACGCTAAATTAGTAGCTCAACAAATAGCTGAACAAATCGAAGCTAGAGCACCATTCAGAAGTGCACAAAAAAGAGCTATTAGAAATACTATGAAAGCTGGAGCTAAAGGTATCAAAACTTTAGTATCTGGTAGATTAGGTGGAGCAGAAATGGCTCGTTCTGAAGGATATACTGAAGGAACTGTACCTTTACATACAATTAGAGCTGATATCGACTATGCAACTGCAGAAGCTGATACAACTTATGGAAAAATCGGAGTAAAAGTATGGATCTATAAAGGTGAAATTCTTCCTACTAAAAAAGCTATGAAGGGAGATGCTAAAGATGTTAATGCCAAAAAGAACTAAGTATCGTAAATTACATCGTTTATCATACGAAGGTAAAGCTAAAGGTAACACTGAATTACATTTTGGTGAATACGGATTAATGGCTACTGAAGGTACTTATATTACTGCACAACAAATCGAAGCAGCTCGTATAGCAATGACTCGTTATATGAAACGTGGTGGACAAGTTTGGATCAACATCTTCCCACACTTACCATTAACTGCTAAACCACTAGGTGTTAGACAAGGTAAAGGTAAAGGTAACGTTGAAAAATGGGTTGCTGTTGTTAAAAAAGGTAAAATCATGTTTGAAGTTGGTGGCGTTTCAGAAGAAATCGCTAGAGAAGCTTTAAGATTAGCATCTCATAAATTACCAATTACATGTAAAATCGTTAAAAAAGAAGTAAAAGGCGGTGAATCTAATGAAGGTTAATGAATTAGTAAAAGAACTTAGAAAATTAACAGATGAAGAATTAAAAGCAAAAATTTCTGAATCTAAAAAAGAATTATTCGAACTTAGATTAAAACAATCAACTGGTTCATTAGAACAACCATCTAAGATTCGTGAATTAAGAAAAACAGTTGCTAGAATGAATACAATTCTAAGCGAAAGAAAAAATGAAAATGGAGGCGAAAAATAATGGCAGAAACTAAAAGAACAACATTAGTTGGAAAAGTTGTTAGTGCAAAAAATGACAAAACTATTACTGTTTTAGTTGAAACATATAAAAAGCATCCACTTTATGGAAAAAGAGTTAAATATTCTAAGAAATATACAGCTCATGATGAATTAAACAAAGCTAAAGAAGGGGACACAGTTAAAATTATTAGTACTAGACCATTATCTAAAACTAAGAGATATGAATTAGTTGAAGTACTAATTGAGGCTGTAGTTTTATAGGAGGTATCATTATGGTAATGCAAGAATCAAGACTTAAAGTTGCTGATAACTCTGGAGCAAGAGAATTACTTGTAATTAGAGTTGTTGGTGGAAGTAAAGTTAAAAGCGGTAACATTGGTGATATCGTTGTAGGAACTGTTAAAAAAGCTATTCCAAATAGTAATGTTCCAAAAGGAAAAGTTGTTAAAGCAGTAATCGTTAGAACAGTTCAAGGTGTTAGAAGAGCTGATGGTTCATACATCAAATTTGATGACAATGCATGTGTATTAATTAAAGAAGATAAAACTCCAATCGGAACAAGAGTTTTAGGACCAGTTGCTCGTGAATTAAGAGATCATGAATTCATGAAAATCGTTTCACTTGCACCAGAAGTATTATAGGAGGACTAAATATGAAAGTTAAAGTTGGAGATAATGTAAGAATTCTTGCTGGTAAAGATAGAGGCAAAGAAGGAAAAATAATTAAGACTCTTAAAAAAGACAACAGAGTTGTTGTTGAAGGAATCAATATGATTAAAAAACATGTAAAACCAAATAGAATGAACGAAGTCGGTTCAATTGTTGAAATGGAAGCACCTATCCATGTTTCAAACGTAAAATTAGCAGAAGCTAAAAAAGAAGCTAAAACAACTAAAAAAACAACTAAAAAAACAGGAAAAGAAAGCTAGTTAGGAGATAGAGATATGAGTACATATAAGAAATTATATAATGAAGAAATCGCTCCTGCACTTATGAAAAAATTCAACTATAAATCTACAATGGAAATTCCAAAAGTAGAAAAAATAGTTATTAACATGGGTGTTGGAGAAGCAGCTCGTGATTCTAAATTTATTGAAGCTGCTGTTAAAGATCTTGAATTAATTTCAGGACAAAAACCAGTAATAACTAAAGCTCGTAAATCAATAGCTGGCTTTAAAATAAGAGAAGGCCAAGAAATTGGAGCAAAAGTTACATTACGTGGTGAACAAATGTATAACTTTATGGAAAAATTAATTAAAATTTCTCTTCCTCGTGTACGTGACTTTAGAGGTGTATCTAATAAAGCATTCGATGGAAAAGGAAACTATACTTTAGGTATTAAAGAACAAATAATTTTCCCAGAAATTGAATATGATCAAGTACTAAAAGTTAGAGGTATGGATATCGTATTCGTTACAACTGCAAAAACAAATGAAGAAGCATTAGAATTACTTAGTGGATTCGGAATGCCTTTTAGAAAGTAGAAAGAGAGGAAATAAATATTTATGGCAAAGACAAGTTTAAAAGTAAAACAACAAAGAGCTCCTAAATTTAAATCAAGAGCTTATACTCGTTGCGAAAGATGTGGACGTCCTCACGGAGTTCTACGTAAATACAAAATATGCCGTATTTGCTTTAGAGAAATGGCAAATCAAGGTTTAATTCCAGGCGTTAAGAAGTCAAGTTGGTAGAAAGGAGGAATTGAGATTATGGTTGGAGATAGAATAGCAGACATGCTTACAAGAATTCGTAATGCAAGTCAAATGAAATATGAAACAGTTGAAGTTTTAGGGTCAAAAATGACTTTAGGAATTGCTGAAATATTAAAGAGTGAAGGTTATATTGAAGATTTCAAATATGAAAAAAATGTTAAAGGTGATAAATTAACTCTAACATTAAAATATGGACCTAAAAAAGAAAAGGTAATCACTGGATTAAAAAGAATTTCTAAATCAGGATTACGTGTTTATGCCAAGAGTAATGAAATTCCTCGTGTTCTAAACGGATTAGGAATTGCAATTATCTCAACTTCAAAAGGATTAATGACTGATAAACAAGCTCGTGAAGCTGGTCTAGGAGGAGAAGTACTTGCTTACATTTGGTAATCAAGGAAAATTAAGTTATGAGTAGAATAGGAAATAGAGAATTAGTAATCCCTACAGGTGTTACTGTTACTGTTGATAATAATACTGTTACTGTAAAAGGACCTAAAGGTGAATTAAGTTATAATAAACCTGCAATCATTAAAGTTGAAGAAGTTGAAGGCAAAATCTTAACAAAAAGAGATAATGATGCAAAAGTTTCTAGACAATTACATGGAACTACAAATGCATTAATTAAAAATATGATCATTGGTGTAACTGAAGGTTATACTAAAGGATTAGAAGCTGTTGGTGTTGGATACAAATTCCAAGTTCAAGGCAATAAAATCAACGTTAGTGCTGGATATTCTCATCCAATTATCGTTGAATTACCAGCTGATTTAAAAGCTGAACAAGTAAGTAATACTGAAATTACAATTTCAGGTATAGATAAGCAAAAGGTAACTGAATTTGCGGCTAATATTCGTAAAATTAGACAACCAGAACCATACAAAGGTAAAGGTATTCGTTATAAAGGTGAATATGTACGTCGTAAAGAAGGTAAGAAAGCTGCTAAATAGGGTAAAGGAGTCAAGAATATTATGATAGTAAAAGAATCAAAAAATGATATGCGTTTAAGAAGACATGATCGTATTCGTAATAAAGTTACTGGTACTGCTGAATGTCCTAGATTAAATGTATTTAGATCAAATGAACAAATTTTTGTTCAAATTATCGATGATGTTAAGGGCGTTACTCTAGCAAGCTCTTCATCAGTTGAATTAAAAATTAAAAATGGCGGTAATGTTGAAGGTGCTACATTAGTAGGTAAAGACATTGCTGAAAAAGCTAAAAAATTAAAAATCAAAAAAGTTGTTTTCGATAGAGGTGGTTACCTTTACCACGGACGTGTTAAAGCTTTAGCTGAAGCTGCACGTGAAAATGGACTAGAATTCTAGGAGGAGGTAAAAATATGCCAAATACAAATAAAAAAGTAGACTCTAAGAAAAATTTGCTTGAAGAAAAAGTTGTTTCAATTGGCCGTGTAACAAAAGTTACAAAAGGTGGTCGTCATTTTAGATTTTCAGCAACTGTAGTAGTTGGAAATAGAAAAGGATTAGTTGGAATCGGAACAGGAAAAGCTAACGAAGTTCCTGAAGCTATTAAAAAAGCTATTCAAGCAGCTAATAAAAACGTAACAAAAGTTGCAATCGTTGATAATAGAACAATCCCACATGAAGCAACAGGTGTAACAGGAAGTGCTAAGGTTTTAATTAAACCTGCTAAAGAAGGTACAGGAGTTGTAGCTGGTGGATCTGCCAGAGACGTTCTTGAACTTGCTGGTGTACGTGATATTGTTGCTAAATCACTTGGATCAAATACAAAAATCAATGTTGCTAAAGCAACATTAGAAGCATTAAAAATGCAAAGAACAGCTGAAAAAATTGCTGAATTAAGAGGAAAGAAAGTAGAGGAGTTATAAGATGAAATTAAATGAATTAGTTAAAGCTCCTGAAGCTAAAAGAACAAAAAGAGTTGGACGTGGACCAGGATCTGGAATGGGTAAAACATCTACTCGTGGTGAACATGGACAAAAATCTCGTTCTGGAGCAAGTATTAAACCTTGGTTCCAAGGTGGACAAACTCCATTATATAGAAGAGTTCCTAAAAGAGGATTCAACAATGCAAGATTCAGAGAAGAATATGCAACAATTAATTTAAGTGATTTAAACAAATTCTTTAATGATGGAGACGTAGTTACTCCTGAATTATTAAAAGAAAAAGGGATTATCAAAAAACAATTAAGTGGCGTTAAAGTCTTAGGTAATGGTCAACTTGAAAAGAAATTAACTGTTAAAGTTAATAGATTCTCAAGCAGTGCTGTTACAAAAATTGAAAGTGCTGGCGGAAAAGCAGAGGTGATCTAGATGTTTTCTAAGTTAAAACAACTATTTAACCGTTCAAACAAAGATTTAAGAAAAAGAATTTATTTTACACTATTATGCTTAGCAGTATTTAGTTTTGGTAGTACTATAACAGTACCATGGGCTAGTGTATATACTGAGGAATTAGGTTTTCTTGAGTTATTCAACTTAATGTCAGGTGGAGGTTTGAGAGCATTCTCAATCTTCGCACTTGGTGTTAGTCCATATATCACTGCTCAAATCATTACTCAATTACTTCAAATGGATATTATTCCATATTTCAAAGAATTAAAAGAGGAAGGTTATACAGGTAAACAAAAAATAAATAAAATCACTAGATGGCTTGGTGTATTATTCGCTGTAGTACAAGGATTTATATTTACAATTGTTTATTCTGGAACAAAAGATCCATTAATAATTGCTAAAACTACTATAGTTTTAACTGCAGGAACATGCTTCCTATTATGGATTGGTGATCAAATAACAAAAAGAGGAATTGGTAATGGATTATCACTATTAATTATGGCTGGTATCCTACAATCAATGCCTTCTATATTTACAACTGCTTTTAAAGAATTAGTTACAGCTGGAACATTTAGTTCAACAGTTGGAGCATTCTTATTTGCAGCATTTATAATAATTTATGTGTTAGTAATAGTTGGAATGGTTTGGATTCAACTTGCTGAAAGAAGAGTTCCTATCCAATATGCTAATAGAACTAATAGTGCATACGGAGGACGTCAAAACTTCCTACCAATAAAAATAAATTCTGCTGGTGTTATACCAGTAATATTTGCATCAACTTTAATTACAATCCCTGTTACAATAGTAAATTTAATTAATAATGAAAAAGCAATTAACTTTGTTAACAGTTATATAGTTAATACAACAGTTACAGGATTTATATTCTATATGATACTTATCTTATTCTTTGGATACTTCTACACATTCTTACAAATGAATCCAGAAGAATTATCTAAGAATTTAAGTAAAAGTGGTGCTTATATTCCAGGAGTAAGACCAGGAAATGACACAATAGAATATGTTAGTAGTGTTTTAAGTAAGCTAACAATCGTAGGTTCCGTATTTTTAATGATTATTGCAGGTTTACCAATCATCTTTGGTGCTGTATCAGGTTTATCTAGTACAGTTACAATTGGTGGTACTGGGTTATTAATCGTTGTTGGTGTTGCAATTGAAACTTATAAACAATTAGATAGTAGCTTAGTGAGCCGCAGTCATAGAAATGGAATTAAAAGATAATGATGAATATAATATTCATTGCACCACCTGCTGCAGGTAAAGGAACTCAAAGTTCTTTACTTGAAGAAAAATATGAATATAAACATATTTCAACAGGTGATTTACTAAGAAATGAAATTAATAAAAAATCTGATTTCGGAAACGAAATAGAGAGTATAATATCTAAAGGCGAACTAGTAAGTGATGATATCATCACAAAACTTTTAAAAAATGAATTAGAAAATATAAAACATCAAAAATTCATTTTAGATGGCTATCCAAGAAATTTACGTCAAGCGGAAATACTAAATGAACTTTTTAATGAACTAAATATAGAAAACTATGTTACAATTTACTTGAGTTTAGATAATGAAATCGCTATGAAAAGAGCTCTTGGTAGAGTAGTTTGTACTAAATGTGGTGCAAGCTATAATAAATATTTTCAAAATTTGATGCCTAAAGAGAATGGAATATGCGATAAATGTCGTAGTGAATTAGTTGTAAGAACAGACGATAATGAAGAAACATTCAAAAATCGTTTTGATACATTCTTAAATGCAACTAATCCAGTATTAGATTTTTATAAAGAAAAAAATAAATTAAGTATCGTTGATGCTAATCAAAATACAGAAGAGATATTTAAGAACATAGAAGAAATTCTAGCGGGTGAAGATGTGAATAACTAATAAGTTATTCACATCATAATAACTCGTTTAAGGTTAAGAATTTTTATAGGAGATATAAAATGGCTAAAGAAGAAAAAATAGAAGTTGAAGGTAAAGTTGTAGAGATCCTTAAAGGTGGAACTCCAATTGTAGAATTACCTAACGGACATACTGTAGAAGCCTACGTTTCTGGTAAAATGCGAGTTAATATGATTCGTATCTTACCAGGTGATACAGTTACAATAGAATTGTCGCCTTATGACCTAACACGTGGGCGTATAATATGGAATAAGAGATAATATGGAGGTACAATTATGAAAGTAAGACCATCAGTTAAAAAAATTTGCGCTAAATGCAAAGTAATAAGAAGAAAAGGTAAAATAATGGTTATTTGTGAAAATCCAAAACACAAACAAAAACAAGGCTAATTAATTAGGAGGGAAATTTAATGGCACGTATTAAAAATATCGAATTACCAGGTGAAAAACATACTTGTATTGGTTTAACAGCTATTTACGGAATTGGTAGAAGCTTAGCTAATACTATTTGTGACAACGCTGGTGTTGCAAGAGACAAAAAAATCAAAGATTTAACAGACGAAGAAATTACAAAATTACGTTCTGAAGTTGATAACCAAGTTGTTGAAGGAGATCTTCGTCGTGAAGTTCAACTAAACATCAAAAACAAAATGGAAATTAACAGTTACCAAGGTACAAGACATAAAAAAGGTTTACCAGTTCATGGACAAAGAACTTCAAGAAATGCTCGTACAAGAAAAGGTAAAGGTAAAACAGTTGCTAATAAAAAGAAAGCTACTAAATAATAAATAGGAGGTTAAATCATGGCTTATAATAGAAGAAAAAGAAAAATTAAAAAGAATATTCCTGAAGCACAAGCTCATATTCATTCAACATATAACAATACTGTTGTAAGTATTACTGATAAAGATGGTAATGTTATCAGTTGGGCTTCTGCTGGTACTATTGGATACAAAGGAAGTAAAAAGAAAACTCCATTTGCTGCAGGTATGAGTGCTGAAGCTGCTGCTAAAGCTGCTATGGACAACGGAGTTAAAAAAGTAGAAGTATTTGTTAAAGGTTTAGGTGCTGGACGTGAAAATGCTATCCGTTCATTACAAACTGCTGGCTTAGAAATTACTACAATCAATGATGTTACTCCAGTTCCACATAACGGATGCCGTCCACCAAAACGTCCAAGAAATTAATTAAAGGAAGGAACTTAGGAATATGTTAAGATTTGAAAAACCAGAATATAAAATAACAGAATATATAGAAAGTAATCATTATGGAAAATTTGAACTAGAACCACTTGAAAGAGGTTTTGGAACAACTATGGGTAATGCATTAAGAAGAGTTATGCTTTCTTCATTACCTGGAAGTGCAATCACTTCAGTAAAAATTGAAGGTGTTATGCATGAATTCCAAAAAATTGATGGAATAGTTGAAGATGTTACTGCTATTATTTTAGCATTAAAAAGCATCGTAATAAAAAACCATACTGAAGAAGATAAAATTATAAGATTATCTGCTGACAAAGAAGGTACAGTTACTGCTGGTGATATTGAACATGATGCAGACATCGAAATCATCAATCCAGAATTAGTTATTTGTAACCTTGTTAAAGGCGGAAAATTAGAAATGGAAATGACAGTTAGCAATGGTAGAGGATATGTTGATTCAAAAACTAACCAAAAGCTAATTGGCGAAAACAAAGCTGGTGTAATTGCTATCGATTCACTATACTCTCCAATTGAAAGAGTAAGTTATGAAGTTGAAAGTGCTCGTGTAGGACAAAATGAAAACTTTGATAAATTAATTATGAATGTATATACAAATGGATCAATTACTCCTGAAGAAGCAATCGCTTTATCAGCAAGAATTTTAATTGAACATTTTAATATCGTAACAGACTTAAATAGTATTAGTGACGTATCTGGCTTAATGGCAGAAAAGAAAGTTGATACAATTACAAAAACATTAGAAACACCAATCGAAGAAATTGAATTCTCAGTTCGTGCATACAATTGCTTAAAAAGAGCTGGAATTAATACAGTTCAAGATTTAATTTCTAAGAAAGAATCTGAAGTTACTAAGATTCGTAATCTAGGTAAAAAGTCTCTAAAAGAAGTTATAGACAAAGTAAAAGAAATGGGACTTAAGTTCCGCGATTAATAAAATAAACAAGGAGGTAAACTTATGGCAAAATATAGAAAATTAAATAGAGAAAAAGCTATTCGTAGAAGTATTTTAGCTGGTTTAACAAAAGATGTTATCTTAAATGAATCAGTTGTTACTACTGAAGCAAGAGCTAAAGAAGTAAGAAAATTCGTTGAAAAAATGATTACTTACGGAAAAAAAGGTACATTAGTATCTAGAAGAAAAGCTTTAGCATTCTTAAATAATGACAATGAAGTAGTATCTAAAGTATTTGACGAATTAGCAAAACGCTATGAATCAAGAAATGGTGGATACACAAGAATCATTAAATTAAAAGAAAGAGTTGGAGACGACGCTTTAACTGTAAAATTAGAACTAGTTTAATAGTTCTTTTTTTATTGCATTTTATTAATTTCACATTTTATAATCTCAATAACTTTTTTTAGCTCATCTATTTCTAAATTTTTAAAATTAAAATCATTATCATTAATTTTAGGATTTCCAGTTTGTTTGTACTGTTTACTATTTATATTTAAATAAGATCCATTCATTCTTTGTTCTATCAATTGTTGCCAAGCCGAATTGTTTTCAAGAATTTGACCAACAGTAATAAACCAATTACCGATAGCATTCTGTTCAGCTGCTGAAAAATTTTGGATTAAGGCAAACCCAATTACTACAGAACTAATGTTATAAATCTTAGGATCTAAATTTGGAGGAAATTGATTCATAAATCTACCTCATTTAATAAATTATATTAATAAAAAACATATATATTATTTAGAATTGATTTATTGCTATTTTATAATGATTGTGATATGATAAACTTAGACTAGAATAAAAGGGTGTTAAGTATGAATGATAGAATGCAATTATTAGAAGATTTAGATGTTTTAGTAAGAATGTGCCGTTCAAAAAACGATGGTGCATCTTTAGTTATCGAAGAAGAAGAAATTAATCAAAAAATAAGCGAATTAACTTTAGAAATAGATGAATTAAAAAGTTCAGCAGAAGAAGAAAATTATGATACTAGTGCTGAAATGGCAGATAGAAACATCGAAATCATTACAAAAAAAGTTATTAATACAATAAAGATAGAATTAAAAAATAAAAATTTAGATCTTCTAAAACTAAAAGAAAAAGAAAAAGAAGAAAGCGACGCTATTGCAAGTTTAAAAAGCAATAAAAAGAGTCATGAAACATATATTGCAAGTATGCAAGAAAGAATTTCATCAACTACTGATGAAGAAGTTATTAACAGATATACTGGATTAATAACAGAATCTGAAGATAAAGTTAATGAAATAATTACAGAATTAGATAATAGAACAAATACATATAGTGAATTACAAAAAAATATATCAGACTTAGCACTTGAAATAGAAAACCTTGAGAAAAAACTTAACGCCAAACAAGAACAATTACTTGAAACACAACACAATCTTGAAAGTAAAGAAACATATATTGATCAATCTAAACTTGAAAGAAATAATCGTAAAATAGAAGAAATAAATAGTAGAATGGAAAAACTAAATTCTAGATTAGAAGAAATTAGTAGTGATCCTAAATACCTTGAAATCAAAATTAAAAAGGTTATTAATGAAAATGGTGATATGAATCAAGTAAAAGGATACTTAACATCATTAATTCAAAAAGCAATAGAACAACCATACATGAACGTTGCAGCTGACAATGCATTAGAAGAAGAATTATTAAGAGCTACACAAGCAAGAGATACGTTCTCTAATGAAATTGATCAAAAAAATTACAACATTATGGAAACTGAAAGTCCTGAACAAATCAGAATTGAATATTTAAATGAAAGAATTAATTTCTGGAATCAAGATCTTCAAACATACGAAGCAAAAATTGCACAAGTTGATAAAGATGAACAATTCAATTATCATGAAAAAGATGAAAGAATTGCAAAATTAATAGCTTCAATAAAAGAAGACTATGAAGGATTCAAAAAAGCCTATGAAGAAGAACCAGATATTAACATGAGCGTTAAAGCTTCACTAAAAGTTTCATATGAAGAGAAAAAAGAAGATTTAGCAAATGCTGAAAAGATTGCTGCTCAATTTAAAAATGATGAAGCAGAAGATATTAAATTAGCAAGTAACTTAATCAAAAATGAATGTGAAAAAATTAAGAATAATATAGCAAATGCTACAGAAGAAATTGATAATATAAAAACAAAATTAATGAACAAGAAAACTGGTATTATTGATATCAATGCTCAAAATAAAGATAAAGATAAATTAAAAGAATTAGCTGAAACAGTTATGGCCATTAAACATCGTCGTCAATTTGCGGAACAACCAATAGTAATTGCAAAAAGATTAGAACAATCATTAAATATGAAATTAATTACAAGCGACATGTTAAATGATAAGACAGAACAATCAATTGAAAATATAACACCTGATTCAATAAATAATGATTATCAAAATGAAGTAACAACAGAAGTTCAAAATGAATATACAGAACAACCTTCAATGGAAACACAAAGTGAAAATGTAGAATATAATCAATCACCA
>JAEDJT010000064.1 GCA_016296185.1 Bacilli bacterium | reverse complement strand
TAGTTATCCTCTTTTAATTTTATTACATAATCAACTAATGTGTTTTCATCTACATCAGTTTTAAATTTAATTGAAGTAATTTCTGTATTTCTTACTTCATATATTCCGGTTTTTCCAATCTCAATTTCTTTACCATTAATTTCAATCATTATAAAATCTCCAGTCAGAGTTTGTATTCCTAAATGCTGCACTGCCGCAATTTTTTCTGAACTTGCATTTTGAATTCTAGTAAATAATTCTTCATCTGCTTGAAAAGGTCCTTTAAGTTGTCCCATATAACCATTCATCTGATTAAGCCTCCTACTCAGCTATTCCTGAATCATCTTCTATAATTAATCAAGCACTATAAGCAGGTAATTCATCAATTAATGTTTTTACTGCCATATCGTCTTCTCGTGCTGCAATACATCCTATATTCCCAGTTCCCATAAATCCTAAATTTACCCAATCTGTTCTACCTTGATAAGTAACATTAGGACCTAAAGCTCTTTTTGTCGGATCTGAATATAAAACATATAGATGATATCCAGTAGAAACATCACATGCAATTTTTATGATATAATTAATTGGATTGCTAATATCTTCTTTTTCTCCGGTTGAATAAGTAACTTGAATTTTTTGATTTCCTTCTCCTTCTGTTTTTCCACTATTCAAATTAACTTTTATAGGATATTTTAATTGAGTTTGATATTTTGTGTTATCTGTATAGGTTTGTGTAAATTTTCCTGTCTCTGGAACTAATTCTATGCTATTTGGATAAATTAATCTGTTATTATAATCATCTCCAGTCGAATATTTCATATTAAACATTCCAGTTCTGCCATCAACAGAAACTTCTTTTGGATATTTTAGCTGAGTTTCATATTTAGTTCCATCATTAAAATTCATAATAAATTTACCATTATCAGCATTTAGACTTACTTGAGTAATCCACTTAATTTTTTTATTCCATGTTGAAGTATCATTATGAGTGTATTCTATAGTCAATGTACCATCATCAGTAAGAATTACATTAGAAATCATATTATAATCACCTAAATATAATGTTTTACGTTCTCCTTCTTCAGAACTATCATAATTATAATATTCATATACTACTATTTTTCTATTTTCATTAATATCATCAGTTTTTCCAGTATAGTCTTCCACTTGTGTATTTGCTGAAATAACTTTTAAATTCTTAAACGTATCTCCTTTAATTCCTTTTGGAATTGCTATATTCCAAGATTGAAAGAATGGATGAGATGTATCATCAGTTCTAGTTACTAAATTTTCATTTATAAAATCTTTTGTTTCTCTATCTCTATTGTAATAAGGATCGACAGAATTTCCATCAATTTCAATTACAGTATATGGAAATTTAAATCCTATATGAGCTGTTGATTCGTGAGAATTTAAATCTCTAACTGAACAATATGCCCATTGAATTTCATCATGAAAATTCCACCTTCCATTTTCATCTTGATATTTACCAGGAACTAAATTTTCAGTTGGTTCGTAAGAACCTTCTCCACGCCTATATGTAAAATCATCTCTTGTTTCAATTGATTTTACCTCATTGATCGTTTTTAATTCAGTATGTGGAGCCATTCCTGCGGGACCTACAATTTGTCCGATAAATATAGCTCCGCCAAAATCATTATTATATTCATAACCTCTACGGTAAACTTTTCCATTATCCGCATCATTTTTACTAACAGTATCGATCAATACATATTCGTCATAATTTACTGTTTTATAATTTCCACCTTGTTTAAAAAGGTCTACCATCTCTTTTATACTACTATATTTTTTTACAATTACAAAGGAAGCACCTCGTCTCCCTCCATAAAAGCTATTATAACCTTCGCTCATTTTAATGCTTCCTCCTTTAATATTGATAATCTAATATAAAGTATTTATTATCATTAGGCTCAACAATAAAACCAATGAAAGTTACTTTATATCCATTTAAAATTTCATATAATCCACTTCTACCAACTCTTATTTCTTCTCCATTAATACACATTAATAATCCAGGTGCACTTTGAACTCCTATTTGTAATAATGAAGATTTGTTTATAATATCTTTTAAATAATTTATAATATTATAAACTTCATCCAATCTAATTACTTCCATTTTACAGATTCTACCATAAGTACCATCTGTATTTTCTTTATTATAATCTTCTAATTCTCTTTGTAATTCAAACTTAATTTGATTATAATCATTATTAGGTGATATAATCATTTCGTAAGTAGAATATTCAGTTTCTCTTCCTGCATTTACCACAATAGTTTTTAAATTTTGTGTATTATTAGCATTTATTAATTTTATTATAATAGTTTGTGGATTTATTTTTTTATATATTCTAAATCTTATATAGTAATTTTTCCCTCTTGCTCCATTTTGTTCAGTAGGTTTTAATGATTCTGTTAAAGATATAATGTTATCTAAAAAAATAATCTCTGTCGAAACAGTAGATTGTACTTTAATCTGTTCTAATTTATAATCTAAAGGAGTCAAGAAAGAATCTAGTTGATTTCTTCTAAACTGTCCAAATTGAAAACTCATTATTTTATTAATCTCCTTTTCTATCCTAAATTCTCTCTAGTGCTCTAGTCGCAGAAATACTCATTGTACTACCAATATCAAGAGGAATAGATATATTAGAAATCATATAATCTCCAAATATATTACTTTCAGTATCTCTAACTGTAACCCTTGTATTTGGTTCTAAATAATAAATAGGAATACTTTGAATAGAAATACTTTCATTATAACTAGTATATTGATATAATAGTTCTCGTACTCTATTATAAGCAGAATTTTTCATCCCTCCTATAGAAATTAAATTAAATACAGAAGAATCTACTTGAACATACTTTTGTCCTTTTCTTTCACATTCTTCTCTATCTTTTTGTGTTTCTGAAGTTCCTATTTCTATTAAAATAAAATCTGGTATATCAGGTTCAAACACACAATTTATATCGCTATCATTTATTACTATTGTGCGGCGACCAATATTATTTATACTAAATTTAGAAATTTCTGCACTTGAGTCAATAAAATCTAGATAGTAATCTATATCGCTAGGAGTTTTTAATACTTCATCGTAAAAATTCCCTGTATAAATTACATTTCCATTTATTATGGAATTTTTGCTCTTTAAATTATATAATTTAGGCCATTCATTTAATAATTCCGTATAGTAATAATTTGAATCAGTTCCTAATGGTTCTGTTTGAGCTCCTTGTAAATATAATTCACTTCGCCAATCTGTCGTTTGTACTTTTATAAAATTAACATCTACCAATATATATTCATTATTTGACCAAGTATAAATTTTTCCATCATCTTCAGTCATATAAAAATTACCTGCGGTACCATCATTTTTCTTTAACTCATTCATATTTCTATATTTTATTGGTCTCTTTGCCTTAGTTAAATTATCATCTGGATCAGTGTAAAAAAATACATCATAGATTTCTCCTACTTTTGGTTTCTCATCAATAGCAAGATGATATCGAATAGGTATTTGATTTCCATTAGCATTTTCTCTAAGTCCCCATACAATAAAATCATTTTTTATCATATTAAATTGAGGTGTATTTGAAAAAGAACTAACTAATACACTATTATCAAAAGTATATACAGATTTTCCTTTACTTTGATCTACTAGATAGTCCATAGAATTTAATTTATCTATCTCTATTTTTGCTTGAGTTGTATTAAGATAATTTTTAATCTCTTGAAAAATAAAATTTCCATCTACATCATAAAAGTATTCATAATTTCCTAAAGTATTTTTTATTGCATCTAATATAGTACATACGTTACTTCCGGCATCTCCAATTAACTCTCCTGGATAAGTAAAGTCAGTATATATATAACCAATATCCTCTCCATAATCAAAAGATTGATATTCTTGTCCTTGTATATTATCATAATTTGTAGAAAAACTTCTAGCATTTCCGCTACCAATTAAATATAATGGAGTATTGCCAATCCATTTCATTACCATTTTTATTCTATCATCTATATCGCTAATTAAAATTTTACTTAATTGTTCTCCTCCAAAATGATTTACACATTCTCGAATTATTTGCGCAATTCTTGGTTTTTCAATAACTCATTCTCCATTTTCATCAATAGTCTCATATTCATCAAATCTAGTGGATGCGGGAATCACTCCTCCGCACTCTCCATTTAATAAACACATTTTATCTTTTAATTGTAAAGATATTGTAGTTCCGCCAGTGCCATGAGATAGAGATGGATTTATCATTACAAATAATCCTTGTGGATATCATAACATATCATATTCTTTATACTTATCTGTTATATTTTTATATCCTATTTCTAAATACATTTTTTTGTTTAATGAAAATAAATTATCTATATCTATAACATTTGTTTTAAAATTTGTATCTACATATACAGATAAATTACAAGATCTGCGCATATTAGATTTTCCATCTAAATTTATATTTCCACCTGTAACTATTCCTTGAATCTCCTGTATAGGAGATTCATTCCAGTTTAGAATAGTCATTTTCGCATATTGTTCTTTTATATGCATTTCATCTACAGATTTAAGAAAATTAAAATCTGTTAAATATGGATAGTTGTGTCTCATACCGCATAATTACCTTTCATAATCTCACAATAATAATCAACTAGACCTTCAACTGGACAAACAAGGTCAGCATTATCAGTAAATGCCCACCATTGATTATTATACCAAATATATTTATTTGTTTTATTAATAGTTTCTTTTATTAATAAATTAGATTCTTGTTGAAAAATAAAATCATAATAAGAATTAATATTTGATTTTTTTGCTAAATTAGATAAAGTATAAACTCCATTCTTAATTGGATTTTTAATTTCACTTAATGAATCTATTATTTCTCCTGTATCAATATATTTATTTTTAGGAATATCATTTCTTTTTTGTTCTACAAGAGTTGCTTGTTCTAAATGCATTCCCGCAAAATACATTCCTTCAATTAATGAATCTTCATCTGAAAAATCTAAAGTACATGTCTCGCCTATAATATGACGTTCAAAATCATCATCTTGATTCTCTTTAACATATACTACAGTACCGGGTTCAGCTTCAATTTTTATTTTATTTAACGATACTAATATTCGTGTATAGTTATTATATTTTTCATAATATTTATTAAATATATGTTGATAAATTGAATCTTTATATTCAAATGATCCCCAACATTGACCCACTCTATTAAAATAATTAATTGATTTATATAATTGTGATCGATCTTCTGTTTGACTCAATTTTAAATGATAATCAATAGTAACTTCAGTGTCAATAGGAAAATATAATGAAGTAATTTGAGTGTTTGAATTTTTTAATTCATATATTCCTTCTGGATTAATAATAATAGGTTCTCCATTAATATAAGCAATATAACCTAAATATGCGGAAGCTAGATTACTAGAATCTGAAGTCCTAGCATCACGAATCATATAAGGGCCTGCCGCATCTTCTCCAATTAAATAAGGTTTACTTGTAAATTCTAATTTTAAACTATCTAAATACTCAACTTTTGCAATATATTTATCTTCTGCATATTGTTGATATTTGCTTTGTAATATAGTTAATACATCTTCATTAGCTGGAAATACTTGTATTGACTGTCCAAAGTAATCTTTAACATATTGTAATATTTCACTATATTTTCCTATTGGCTGAATGTTATAATAATCTATGTTAGTTTGAGTACATTCATCAATCTCATGAGCCGTACAGCTAAAATTATAAATATATCCTCCTAAAACTTGCTCAGGTGTAAAATTAATATCCATTAGTTTTACCAATATATTTCCTTCTGTCGCACTTCTAAATAATTTTACATTATGTTTATAAAGAAAGTCTATTACTAATTCTCTAAATTTTCTCTCATGAGTATAATCATTATACTCTGTTATTCTATGATCCCAATTATATTTATCATATAATTCGATACTATCTCCAAATATTTCCTTTTTTGAAGAAAATATATGATTATCGTCCATAAAATGAGATATTTTTCCTGATAGTTGAAATGTTCTATAATCAACAGCTCCATTTCGTTTTATAAATGGATATTTTGAACCTAATGTATCTACTTTTGACTCTAATATTTGATGTTTAAATGAAGATATATTATGGTCAAATTTTAATTTTAATT
>JAEDJT010000022.1 GCA_016296185.1 Bacilli bacterium | reverse complement strand
AAGCAGCTGGTGTTGCAGGTTTAGCAGCTGGAGCAGCAGGTTTTGCTGGAGCAGCTTGTTTTTGAGTCGCAACTGGTGTAGATGGAGTTGATGCATTAGCTTCTTTATTATCAGAATTTAACATATCATCCATCTTATTGACAGTTTTAACATCTGCTAAATTATCACCACTACCTCTTAAGATACTATTATCAACTTTTTCAGTAGCATCTCCTAAACCAAAAACATCGTTTGATTCAAAGTAAACATTACCAATTGCTAAATAATCAATTAACTTTTGTGTAGGATTATGAATAGTAACCTTACCATCTAAAGTTTTTGAATATAAAGTATTAGTCATAGGTTTATTTGTTGCATCATCAACATAGAATTCACAGATTTCCATAATTTCACGTTGGAATCTGTCTAATACTTTAGAATAATAACCTTTAACATATATACCAATTTGAACATATCTATGAATAGATCCTAAATATTGTTCAATATCTTGACTACCTTCTAGTAAGGCGTACATACGCATTGGAATACTTGATGCCTTATCGGCATGGATTGTCGAAATAATGTGGTGTCCTGAAGAAATAGAGTTACGAACAGCCATAACTGCTTCAGCAGAACGAACTTCGGCAAGTAGAATCCATATTGGGTTCTGTCTCATGCAGGCTACTAATGAGTCTGAATAAGACGCAATATTATTTGTTTTCATCGCAACAATATCACGATGAGGGAAAATCTTATCTAAGTGAAGTTCCAATGTATCTTCAATAGATATGATTTTTTCATTTTCTTTAGTATTACTAGCAAGATATTTAACTAACTCAGTTTTACCTGAACCAGTTTCACCAGCTACGATAATATTACATCTACCCCAAACACATTTAATTAAAAAATCATGCATTTGATCTGTAATATATTGTTCACTAATTAATTTCTCTTTATTTAATCTAATCTTTGCTGGAGTTTTACGTATTAAGCACGCTACTCCATTAGTAGCAATAGATTCATGAACAAAGTTCATACGTAACTCAGCACTTTCGGCATCTAGAAATGGATGAGCCATATTAAAAGTTCTACCCATAACATTTGAACACTGAAAGGCTAGCTTTTCCATAAATTGATTATTTATATCAGGTCTTTCAACCTGATATATACCTTTACTTAATGTTTTCAACCAAACTTGACCACTATTACTATAGGAAATATCGGTTACGTCATCATCTTCAAGGAATTCTGACAACGGACCGAAATCCATTTGGGAGAATACATTCTTCTCATCCATACAAACACCCTCTTTAAAATTCTTAATTTATAAATACTAATCACATTGAGTAAGATCAGTACATTCACCTGGAATAATAAATGTTTTTTCAATAATCATTTCACGTAAGATATCAGCTTCAACCTCAGTTGATCCTGCATGTTCAGAATAATTAGCATTACGTGGAACAGGAATAATATCGAAACCACCTAAATATTCAGCTTTCTT
This sequence comes from Bacilli bacterium, assembly GCA_016296185.1. Classification (GTDB taxonomy): domain Bacteria; phylum Bacillota_I; class Bacilli_A; order RF39; family UBA660; genus Coprovivens. The sequence continues at coordinate 23,361 of JAEDJT010000022.1, read as the reverse complement.
TAATAATAAGAATAAATCTTCTGGAACAGCGAATAATAATTCAGCTGGTTCAGTAGGATTATCTTTATTTTGGAATACATTTCCTCCATCACCGTCTTTAACAGCTAAAACTTGAATACTCTTAATAAAACGACCAAATACTAATAATTTTTCATCTTCACCATCAGAAACTTCTTCTTCATATTCAGTTTTAAGATATAAGTCAATTGAATCATCAGGGAAGATTGAATTACCATAAGTTGAATGGTTATCAACTTCTAGAGAATAAATTGTATATCCATCTTTAATATTAGAGAATACTGAATCAGGCATTTCATCTTCAGAAATTAAATTTTCAACAAAGAAGAAACCATTTTGAGGAATCTTAGAATCATAAGAAACTAATTGATCTCTAATTTGATTAACATTTGTTAATAAATTTGTCATATTTTTAGTCATAGAAGCAGGTACTTCAGTATAACCAATAACGTCTTCAGTAATCTTTGTTCCACTAACTAATGTAGTTGTACAATAAGGAACTTGAACTGGACTAATACTTTTATTAACTCTCCAATTATAACCAAAATATAATACAACAATACCAAGTAAAACACCTAGAATTGTAATTGTATTCTTATTACTTAAAAATTTCTTTAAAGGCACTAATAAATTTCCCATTTTTATCCTTCTCTCTTTCTATGCTCCGTAGTAACTACAACCTTGAACAATAGTAGTATCTGTATCTCCCATTTGATCAGGTCCTTTACCATCATATTGTACAATTAAATCAATAGTATTAGTTACATCTAAATCTGTTAAATCACCAGCTCCAGCAATCATAAATGTATTAGATTTTGTTGAAATTCTAACACTTACTTTTGGAGGAGATTCATATAAGTCAACAAAGTCAACTCTATATGTATTCGTCATATCAACAGATTGAACAAATCTTTTTAAAAAGTTTGCAACAAAAACTTCTTTATGAATTCTAATATCATTTGTTGCTGCAAAATAATCATAATCGATTGAATCGAGGACTGCAGCATTTGCAGCCTCTTTCAATTGATAATAGTCTTGGGAAGAAACAGTAGTAGCATCTTGTGTAAGAAGCATTACTACAATAATGAAAATCCCAAGAATTACTAACCAGTAACCCCAGTAAGATTCTTTCATCTATTCTTCTCCCCTTTCTATTTAAATGCCATTCTATAATTTCCTTCGATATAATCTACCCAACGGCAATCTTTACTAGCATCAGTTGTATATGTTTTTAAGTTACTATTTATAGTTGAACCTGTAACATAACATACCTTTTGACGCTTAGTTAAAATCTTATTACCATAACCACTTGTTACCCAAGCAGATGCAGTATCTTCAAGGAATAAACTTCTTAAATGTACGAATCTTGGTGCAAGAGCATCTGTATCAGCTTCACTACCATTTTGACCAGCTGGATTAGCTGAATAATAATTATATACACCATCTTTTAAATATTCTACTTCAGAATCTAAAATACCATATTTATATTTATTATTTCTAATAGAAGATAAAATACTTGGTGTTAATGTATAACTATATTCAATGAATCCTTTACTATCATCGTAAACTTCATCACCATTACTTTCAATATATTTTCTTAACTTATCACCACGATCAGTAGTAACACCTGTGTTTTCAGCTAAGTAATAAATTGATTTATTAGTTCCCCAGTTTCCTTCGATAGTACCTTGACCATCTAGGTCATATAATGAAACACTTGAAGGATAGAATCCTAATTCTCCAACTTTTTTAGAAGTATCACCAGACATGCTATAACCAGTTTTACCAGCAGCTTCTGCAGTATTAACATTAGTATATTCAGAAATGTTAGTTGTTATAGCAGCACCACAACATTGACAGAATTTTTCTTTTACTTCATAGAAACAAGCATAAGTATTATATTTAATAGTTGAATTATTATAACCCATAACTCTACCTAAAGCTGCACCTTCAGCGAAGTATACACCAATATCTGTCATTGAGTAAGCATATTGATATAAGTTTCTTGGAGTATCGAATCTAATTGGGAATACGTTGTGAGTAGAACCAATAACTCTCCACTCAGCAACGTCATTTCCATATTGATGAGCAACTGCTTCCATATTTTGTTTAACTTTAGTTCTCATCTTAGTATTATCAGTATCACTAATAACGTAGTTCTTTCTCTTAACACCTGATGGAGAACCAGTAACTTCTTCAGCTTCAATATGTTCAGCAACATTTGAAACAGAACTACTTAACCACATACCATCATTTGAATAGAAAGCACCGTTTAATAAACTAAATTTATTGTAGTTAACTTCATACATATAGAATTTAGTCATCTTACAAACACCTTTAGTATTAGCTTCGAACTTACGTCCATTATCTTTATCATAAGTACCACCACAAGTTAATAACTCAACCCAAGTAAGATTTCTTGCAGCAGCATCACCAGAATAGTTTCTACCATTTGTACTAGTAGAAGCCCAACCTAAATCATCTTTATAATAATTTTCTTCACGCCAGTTAATATAAATATTTTTACCCATTGCAGGTATTTTTTCACCTTGAGCATTTCCTGTACCAGCATATTGAGCTTCTAACTTATCAGTATAATTATCCCAAAGAGTATGAGCAGTAGTACCATCATAATGTCCATAACCATCTATATTTTCATATAAGTGATTATCTTCTACTTGACTTAAATATGTTGTTTCATCATAAATATATGAAATCTTAGGATCATAATTTGTTTCAATTACATTACCTTTAGAATCAACTTTAGTATTTAATAATGAAGCACTAGCTGATGGTTCAACAACTTTACCAGAAGAATAAGTAACTGCGTATTTATCTTTCTTTTGTTGATGCGCACCCTTTGTATTAGCAACTGAAGTATTTTGACATTTATCAAATGCTTCTGCTTTCGTTCTAATTTTATCTTTAATATCATCAATTTGATCTAGAGCTTCTTTTTCTAACTTATGAAGTAATTTACTAGAACCAGCACCTTCTGTATAACCAGCAGCTTCAAATCTATAAGGAGTTCCATCTCCAGGTTGATAAGGAGTATATTTAATTTTCTTTTCAACAATATCAGTATAATAATCTTTAGCTTGAGCTAAACCATTTTCTTCTTTACCTTTACCACTTGGATTAGCACCATTTAATACACAAGTATTATATTTACTATCATCACAATTTGTATTATAAGTACTATTAGTTGGATCAGAAGTAGCAAAACCATTATCATTCATAGGAACTTCTCCACCAACTCTATAATTATATTTATAATCAATATCATTTTTAGGTTTTACAAGTAAATCAGAATTAAATTGAGTAGCAGGAGTATTTCCATCTTTAAAGTATCCATCTTTAATAACAAAATACTCAACAGCATTAGTTTTAGATTCTGTAATTTTTTTATTTACATATTGATCGAATTTATTTGAACTAACAGAACTAGAAGCGATTACTTCATAATCTGAACAATCAAATTTATAAGTTTTAGAAGTTATTTTTCTAGTATCTTTACTAGTTCCATCACTGTAACCATAGCAAGATTTAGCAGTTCTAACTCTATGTCTATAACAAGTAGTTCCATCAACAGTCCAATCACTACTCGAATAATCAACATCACCACATTTTGCAGGAATTGCTTCAGTAGTAGCAGTAGCAGCTACAGCAGCAGTATAAGTTGCAGTATCTTGTTCACACATTTCTTTTTTTTCACCAGTACCAGATTCAGTATTCCAATACTCACTTCCACTACTAGATTCATAACCAGAACATTTACCAGCAGAATAACTACCATAATCATTCCATCCACAATAAGCTTCGTTAGTATATTCTTTAATATTAGTACCATAGTACCAACATTCTTGTCTATGTCTTATACGATTAATTTCACTATTTCTAGTATTAGTTCCATAAGTAACAGAACCATCTTTATTTATTGTTTTTTCACTGCCACTAGTTTTATCAACTTGATATAACAAGTTAGCAACTTCAGCATATTGGTTATAGTAACCAACCATTGAGTTTGTTAATTGTTCCATTTCTTTTGCATATCTATCATAATCTACATAAGTAGAAACACATTTTGATTTACCACTTAAGTAAACATCTTTTTTAACTTGGAAGAATGTTCCAGCAAATTTAGCATTTGAACCAGTAAATGATCCATAACCTTCAAATGACCATTCCCATTCTTCTGAACAAGTATATCTACAATATGGATTACCTTCATAATCACTAACACCTAATTTATTATTAGCAATATCTGTTAATCCAGCACTATATTTTTGATATTTTTCTTGATCAGTAATAGTAGTACGACCACTTTCTGTAAAGATTACACAAGCACCATATAAATCACTACCAGAATTTGAACCTTCTTTGTAATACATTTCATCTCTTTCTTTAGGATTTTCAACATCACATGAAAGTTCATAAGAAATATCAGTACAATTAGTATTACATAAAGAATCATATAAAATTTGTTCATCTGCTGTAGGAGTATATTTAAAACAACAATCTTTATTCTTATAAGTACTTGCAGCCCATTCAGCAAATGTTGCAGGACATAATAATTGATTTAATGCAGGAACAAAGAAACTATCAGGAACATTTCCTAATGCAATTAATCTTTGAGCATTTGGATGTGTCTTATCTTTTAATACTTTAATTGAACTTCCACCAGCATAAACATCGAAACCGAAGTTTTGAGCATCAGCAGGAATAGAACCTGTATATGTAATTTTTAAAACACCATTTTGAATATCACTACCAGCAGCATTACATTTACCTGGTTCTGGACAAACAATTTTATAAGATAATCCTGTAGTATCACCTTCAATACTTAAAGTAATATCAGATTTATAAGTACCAGCTTCTAATGTAGCAGAATTTACATTCCAATGAATAGAAGTAGGAGTTCCTCCACTTGCTCCATCACTAATATCATTAGATAAATAAGAATTAACAGCACTTACTTGAGTAGCTTTATCAGGTACCCAAACGCCTGTTTTATTATAATCTGATGTAGTATTACCAGTAATGCTATTACCAGAAACATATTCATTACATAAAGCTTTAAAGAAATTATTGTGTCGAGTAGCCCATGAACTACCATCACCATTATCACCTGTACAAGAATTATCAGCATAATCAGCAACACGTACAGCAATATTAGCAGCAGCTAAAGTATTATAATTTTCTAATTCAGCATGCATTTGTTCAACAGACTTATTACCAACAATTTTTTTTGTAGTACCATATAAGTTTTTATGAGAATCTTTTGATTTATTAAGATCAAAATCAACTACAAAAACATCACCAATAGTAGGTCCAACTTTACCAGGATCTAAACATAATGTTCTAGCAATCTTATTTTGAGAGCCACAAACATATTCAAGATTATAAATGTAAGGAGCAGTTGGAGCATAAGAACCAATATCAGATTCATAAGCACTTGACCAACCAATTGAAGCATCATTTGGTTTAACTTTACTTGCTAGTTTATAAGTACAGCCATCGCCAGAGAAATCTCCACTATCTTGATAATTAGAACTATTAGGATCTTGTGGAGTTCCACCATGGCCGCTATCACTATCATTAGAAATCCATTGTCCAGTATCTAAATCGAAATAATATTCACCAGACGCTTGACCTTCAGTAACACCAACTTTAACTTTATAAGTTTTTCCATCAGTATCTGTAACAGTTACAAGTACAGAATATTCACCATTAGTACCTTTTTTACCCGTCATAGAACATTCGCCATTACTAACTTTAACTTCAACATTATCAGAATTAGAAGTACAAGAATTGATATCTTTACCAGCTATAGCAAATAGTATTGTTTCACCAACAGCCATATCTCTAACAAAGTCTAAATTTTCACCAAAAGTTTGAGTTCTCTTATAAGATGCTGACCAAATTGTTCCAGTATTAGTAACAGTATCACCAGCATTTTTAGTTTCAATACCAGTATTTGGAACCCAACCTAAGAATTCATATCCACTAGGAAGATTAGTAACATCTGGTAATGTAAATGATTCTGCATCACCTTTATAGAAATATTCATATCCATTTTTTTCAAAATTACTATCAGCAACTTCACCAAAACTAACTAATAATGAAGTTAAATATGAATATTTATAACACGCATAATAATTATATTGACCAACTTGAGGAGTAACATTACCTCCACCATTTGTAACAAGTTGAGAAGCACATTCACCAGCACCTTGAGAAATAGTACTTTGTGCTAATGTCCAACCTAGGAATTCAACTTTAACACGACTTGAATTACTCTTTGGTTCACAGTTAGGTAAATAAACTGAACCGCTTCCATCAACATCTTTAACATAAAAACCATTGTTATTATCATAAGTCCAACCTGATAAATCACAAGTACCATAAGCACCAGGATAAGCTCTTACTTTACCATTATAATCAATTGTCATAATAACATGAGCTGTAACAGAAGCTCCAGTTTCATCTGTATATTTAATATCAAAAGTATCATTTTTAACTTCAGGTCTATATGTAGTAGATGTAATCGATACAATTACTTCTTGATCAGCTTGAGTAACCGTATAACCGTCACCATTTCTTGCCCCACCAACTAATTGAACATTAGATACTTTACCTGAAAGTCCACTTGAATCCATAATGAAATATTTATCACCATGGAATTGCATAACAATATTTAATGTAATATTATAATCATAATCTAAAGAACTAACTTGAACTTCATTTTTTAAATAATTAAATTTGTATTCTTTTTCTTGAGCATAGAATCCATCAGCTATTTCTTTAGCTTTACAAACTATATGAGCTTCTTTCTTATCTGGAGAAGATCCAGTAGAAACTTGATAATTTGTATAATTATGATTAACATCTTCATTTCTTGTTAATGTGAAATAATCAGTATCACCAGTAATTTCACAAGTAACATCTTTATACTTAGATGCTTTCATAATGAAATCAGATTGTCTATCTGCCAGACCACCTTCAGCATTTACAAATTCACTATAAAGCAAAAAAGATAAGAAGAATGTTAGGACTAATGCAACATTTTTTCTTATGTTATTATTTTTCATTATAATGCACTCCTTTTCTTTTTAACTACTATCACAGTAGCAACTACTCCCGCTAGTACAATAACACCAGCAACAATAAATTTATATTTTGCAATACTATTTACTGTTTTACTAACCACACTTGTATTATTCTCTTCATCTTTTTCATTTGCTTTTTCATCAAGCTTTTCTCTATATTTCTTTATATTACTAGCAAAAGTACTTTCATCTATATCATAAGTAACATATCTTTGACATAAATAATACTCAGGGATATCTGCACATAATTCTCTAGTAGAAAATCTATTAAATTTAGGTAACGTAATTGAAAGTGTTCTTAAAGTAACATCACTACAATCATATTCTACGTCATCTACTGTTATTAATCCACCTTTTATTCTAAAAGATAACTTCTTAGTTTTTTCTGTAGCATATTGTCTAAGCTTAATAGCACCATCTTCATTTAAATCTTCACTATCAAAGAAGTATGTTCTATCATCACCACTAATATTCATAGCTACTTTCATTTTACTATTAACATTATAAATATACACATCTAAAGCAAATCTATTTATTTGATCTTCAGTATCTGCATCTTGAACTCCAGCTCCACCACTATCATATGGTACATAAGATACTGTAACATTAGAAGCCATTTGTCTTAATTTACTTTTAGCTTGTAATGGACAAGTATCATCAGCATTAACCTTTCCACCTAATAAAATAAACGCAATTAATAAAAACAAGATATAACTAACTTTCTTATTCATAAATGCACCCAACCTTTTTTCAACCTTATTCTCTAAATATAATTTTACCATTACAAACACAAAATAACAACAATAAATTGAAACAATTTTTAAGTTGTGATATATTTATATTGGTGATTTGATATGAAGAAAAAAATAGCTATTATAGCTACAACAATCGTAGTTTTATTAGCAGTTGGAGGTTTAATTTATGCTTCTATGATTCTTAATAAAAAGGAAGCTTCTTTAGACGATAAACTTGTATTATTATCATATAGTGAACTAACAGAAAAAATAGAAAAGAAAGAAAGTTTCATACTTGTAATAACACAAACAGATTGTTCACATTGTGAAGAATACAAACCAGTATTAAAACAAGTTCTATTCGATTATGACATTACTGCATATGAAATAGATCAAAAGAAAATATCTGAAGAAGAAAAAAATAATTTAAAGAACATAGCAAACATTAGTGGTACACCAACTACAGTATTCATTGTAAACGGTGAAGAAAGACAAACATCTGACAGATTAGTAGGAAGTGCTAGTAGATCTAAGATAATCGATAGATTAAAAGCAATGGGCTACATTAACGAATAAAAAGATAAGGTGATTCTATGAAAGAAAAATCCATAGAAATATTAAAAGGTATCGCAATTATTGCTGGTTATCAAATATTACCAGCATTCATGATGATACCTTTTTCTATTTATATAAAAAATCAAACAATAAGATATATAACATTATACTTAACTATCCTAATAGGATTATTATATATATATAGAAAAGATATATTAAAAGAAATAAAAAAATTCAAATTTAATTACTTAATAAATACAACAGTTTACTGGTTAATAGGAATAACTATAATGATAACTTCTTCCACTATTCTTCATAACTTAGGAATAGATATAGCTACAAATCAACAAGATAATATTAATCTCTTAAAAGAAATGCCTATTGCAGAAACAATCATAGCAGTATTTATTGGACCTATTATTGAAGAAATAGTATTTAGAAGATCGTTATATAATGCAATAGAAAATAAACATGCATTTGCAATTATTACAGGATTAATATTCGGTTCAACACATGTATTATTTAAACTACATAATCCATTAGAATTATTATATATAATAAACTATTCATCATGTGGTATAGCATTTGGATATGCCTATAAAGAAAATGACAACATTATACCTACTATATTAATCCATTCTTTACATAATGCTATAACTTTATTATTATTAATAATATAGGAGGATAAACATGAAGGATATAAAAGAGGAAACAATTATAGAGGAAGAAGAAAAAAAAGAACATCCCCTACTAAAAAAAATAATTATAATATCAATACTAATAATAGTATTATCAATTACATATATAAATATAATAGGTACAAAAGTAATTGAAGTTAAAGAATACAAAGTAGCTTCATTAAACTTACCTACATCATTTGATGGATTTAAAGTAATACAAATATCAGATATACATTATGGGACTACAATAAATAATAAAGAATTAAATAACATGGTAAAAAAAATAAATGAATTAAAACCAGATATAATATTATTTACAGGTGACTTAATAGATAAAAATATCAACATAAACGATACAACTAAAGAAGAAATAATAGAAATATTAAGTAGATTAGAATGTACACAATATAAATATGCTATATACGGAGATGAAGATTATAGTAATGATAACTATGAAAATATAATGACAGAATCAGATTTCATATTATTAGATAACGAATCAACATTGCTATATTATAAAGATAAAACTCCTATTATGATTACAGGTATAAGTCCAATAGACACAACACCAAATTATAATATTGTAAGTGATACTATAGATGAGATAGATTTAACTATACTATATAGAATTATATTAATCCATGAACCTGATGCTTATGATAATATAAGCTATTCAAATCCAGACCTAGTATTAGCTGGTCATACATTAGGTAATATGATTAGAATACCAGGTATTGAAAATTTATTCACAGCACAAAATGCTAAAAAATATAATAAAGATTATAATAAAATAAATGGTACAGATATGTTTATATCTAGTGGATTAGGAACATCTAATTTCAAATCCAGAATAAACAATCGTCCATCATTCAACTTATATCGTTTTTACAAAGAATAAGAGATACTAATTTAGTATCTCTTTTTTATAAACATTCTACATATGTATCTGATAAACATCTAATGCTACATAAACATCCTAAATCCATAGTAAATACTGAATTAGTACTAACATAAGGATATAAACTTGTTGTATCTGGATTTGGTTGTAAACATCTAAAAGTAGCACAATTTCCTTCTACCTTCTCTACTTTAAATACAGAAGAACATCCTGTACTTGCACCTTCACATTGTGTAATAGCATCTTTAGTTATTGGCATACTCCAAGCATTACCATTACTACCACAAGTATATAACATTACAGGTCTAGTATTACATGCAAGACAACTAGGTCCTCCACCTAACATAGGTCTATCACAAGAATCTAATGAACTACCAACACATGCATTTTGTTGTAATACAACAATAACACTTAGAATATCAGCTAAAGAGTTAGAATCATTATCTTTACAACACATCATTAATCACCCTTTCATATATCTCACTACTAATGTATGATTAATTTTCAAAAATAGTTCTATTTTTATAAACTCTTTATTTTTTTTCTTTAATATAGTATAATAAATCAAGGTGATGAAGATGGAATGGTACCATTATTTAATAATACTATTCGTATTATTTATAATATCTCTAGTAGTTATTAAAATTAATAAAAAAGACTTCTCTTCAGAAGTAAATAAATTAATTAAATACCTTGGAGGTAAAGATAATATAATTAATGCAGAATGCAATATGTCTAGATTTAAAGTTATTTTAAAAGATATAACAATCGTAGATAAAGCAGGTATTCAAAAACTAGGTGCTCAAGGTATCGTAGAAATTGATAACCAATTAAAAATTGTATTCGGTAAAGATGCAAAAAAATTAAAAGAATGCATTAAAGGTATAATGAAATAAGTATTTCTAACGAAATACTTATTTTTTTAATTGAAAATCAATAATATCATCTAGATATATTTTCTTATTATCAATATTAACAACATAATTATCTCTATATAGTATTAATCTCTCACTACTATATCCATCTTTAGTTCTAATAATAACATTTAATTTATTAACATATCCGTCATTATCAAAATAACTTCTTAAACGACTTTTGTCTATACCATTACAAGCTACACAAGAACTATCATTATTATCAACAGTTCTAATATCAGTATTAGCAAATACATTAGGTAATTTCATATTATTCCTCCTATAAAAATATATGTATATATAATATTATTTAAACCATATTAATAATATGAAAAAATTATTACTACTAATACCAATATTTATACTTAATATAATAAGTTTATTCTATCTATCAAATACAATATATTTTAAAAGACAATTAATATATATATTACTATCATACATATTATTAATAATATCTTATAAAATAAACTATAAAAGAATAATAAAACTATTAAAACCAATATACATATTTAATATATTATTACTATTACTTGTATTAATTATAGGAAAAGAAATAAATGGTTCTAAAGCATGGATACATATTTTTAATATATCTATTCAACCAACAGAAATAACAAAATTAACATTACTAATATTATTTACATATTTAGTAACCACTTATAGAACAATACATTTATTTTCACTAGTATTATTACCCATAATATTAACCTATTTAGAGCCTGATACAGGAGCAATAATAATATATATCATAATACTATTATCAGTATTAAAATATACAAAGAAAAACAAATATATAACTATAACAATAATAACAATACTAGCATTAATAATTACATTAAATTTAACAATATATCATTATAATCCAGATCTAATAATAAAAATATATGGAAATAAATTATTTTATAGAATAGATAGATTAATATCATTTAAAAATAAAAATAATATACAAAATATAAATTCATTAATATCAATAGGTTCAAATAAATTATTATATATACCAGAAAACCATAATGACTTTATATTCGCAGCTATTATAAGCAAATATACTATTATAATTACAATTACTTTAATACTATCAATAACATCTATTATTATTTACTATATATCAGAAATAAATAAAAAAAGAACAATAGATAATATATTTAATTACACAGTATTAAACATTCTATTATTCTCATTTTTTTACAATATATTAATGAATTTATCATTATTACCTATAATAGGTATTCCTCTACCATTTGTATCATATGGTGGTTCATATCTAATAACATTATACATAATGATAGGTCTATCAATCAATCCTAGTAAAAATATGGACCTTGAGGATAAAATGGTTGAGGATATACAGGTTGAGGATACATTGGATAAGTTGTTGCTACAACAGGTCTAGGTCTAGTAATACTAACAGCAGCACCTCCAGTTAAAGCACCAACTAAGAATGGAACAACAAATCTTCCATCTTTATCAACATAATACATAAAAAAACTCCTTTCAATATATTCTATGAAAGGAGTTTTATATTGTTTAAATCCAATCGTCATCAGACTGTCCACCTAATGTTGGTCCACTCTCTTCTTCTGCTTTTCTTCTTTCTTCTTCAACTTTTTTATTATATTCATCAAAGAATTCAGGAGTAAATTGATTTTGTAATTCTGTTAATTTCTTTAAAGTATTTAAAACTTGCTTCTTCATTTGAAGAGCTCCATGTTCATCCAAATACTTACTAGTACTACCAAAATATAATGCACGACTTATTTTATATAATAATCTAAAATATTCTCTTACTTCAGTTAAATCAGATGGAGTAACTATTCCCATATCAACATTATCAATTTCATAACCAGTAGCTTCAGGATTATATTCATGATTAGCTTTAAAATTAGGATTACTAATAAATTTACCTAAATTATTATCATAATATCCAACAAAGTATTCATTATCAATACTAAATTTATCAATTCTTTGAGGATCATCAGTATATTTGTATATAGGATTAAACTCATGAATATTTAAAGCCATAATAGCTATTTGACTAGCACTTTTATGAGGCCAATCTTTAAGCATTGCTAATGTTTCATCATTAATTTGTAATGGAACAAAATGAGAATCAATTGCACTATATCTGCATCTAAACTCAGTATCCATAATAGCTTTTCCATTACCACCATGACCAAAGAACATTAAATCATTATTACTAAATATTTCATTTAACGTTTTATTAGTTTCATCATCAAATATTGTAATTTGTTGTCTATAAGGAACAAAATCATCAACTTCAGTAATAATAGGATTTTCTATAACATCCATTATACATTTACACATTAATTCAAAATTATCATTTGATAATAAATTAAAATCTATAGTTGGATTTAGAATACCTTCAAAAGGATACAAATCTTCAATAAATGTTCTTAACTTTTCACTATCAAAACTATATCTTTTCATAATTATTTAAAGATACCAATAAATTGTTTCTTTTTACCTTTTCTAATAACTAAAACTTTACCATCAATAGCTATATTTTTAGTAATAACTTCATTTTCATCAGTATGTTTTTCATTATTAATTGAAATAGCATTACTATTTAACATTTCTCTAGCTTCTCTTCTAGAAGAACAAATTTGATTATCTACTAATAAATCAATTAATTTAACTTCACCATCAATATTAATTGAAGGAACTGTTTTCATTCCATTTAGAATATCATCAGCACTTAAATTACTATAGTCACCACTGAATATTGCTTCACTAGTTTCTTGAGCTTTACGAGCTTCTTCTTCACCATGTAAGAAAGTAATAACTTCTCTAGCTAAAATCTTTTGTGCTTCACGTTTTTCAGGAGCAGCCATATGATTCTTTTCAATTTCTTCAATTTCTTCTTTAGTTAAGAAAGTTAATTTCTTTAAGTAATCAATTACACATTGATCATCACTATTAATTAAGTATTGGTATAATTCATAACTTGAAGTTTTATTTTTATCTAACCATAAAGCATTACCTTCAGTTTTACCAAATTTAACACCATTAGCATCTAATACTAAAGGCATTGTCATACCAAATAATTCTTTATTATTTTTCTTTCTAGCAAGTTCTATACCAGTTGTAATATTTCCCCATTGATCACTACCTGCTACTTGTAATGTAACTCCATGAGTTTCATTTAAAGTAACAAAATCTAAACCTTGTAAAATTGTATAAGCAAATTCGCAGAAAGTAATACCTGATTCTAATCTTCTAGAAATAATATCTTTGTCTAACATATAGTTAACATTAATATATTTTCCCCAGTCTCTTAAGAAATCAATTGTACTAATATTTTTAGTCCAATCATAATTATTAACAACTTCAAAACCAAAAATATTTTTAGCTTGATTAGTTAATCCTTCAACATTCTTATTAACTTCTTCAACAGTAATCATAGGTCTTTCATTACTTGGTTTAGGATCACCAATTAAACCAGTAGCTCCACCTACTAATAAAATAGGTTTATGTCCATATTTAGCTAATCTAGTAGCAATCAAGAATGAACTAAAATGTCCAATATGCATACTATCAGCAGTAGGATCTGTACCAATATAGAAAGTTAAACTTTCTTCATTTAATTTCTTTTCTAATTCAGGAGAACTAATGTCTTTAACTAATCCTCTCCATTGTAAATCTTCAAAACATTTCATATATATCACCTTTTCTAATAAAATAAAAAAGTCCATAAAATCTAAGGACGCTATAGCGCGGTACCACCTTAGTTTATGAACTTTATCATACACTTTATCTCTTAACGCGAGTAACGTTTTAGCTCCAGAGTCGTAAATTCCTTCATCACTAATTGAATAATATTATAACACTTAATTTCTATTTATCAAATATATTTGTTATCTTTTCTCCAATACCTCTGAAGAAAGCACCAATAACTTCAAAATTGAAATAAATCTTATAACCTAATAATCTTAATATTAAGTAAATAATTATAAATATAACAATAATAATTATTATTATAATTAAGAATATATTAGTTCCTTTTTCAACACCAGTAATGTTGATTGTATAAACTGCTGTATTTTCTCCATCTTCTGAAGTACATTCTATTTTAATTTTAGAACCAGCAGTTAAATTTTCATTACCTTCAAATATACAAGAAGTACCATCATCTTCAGTTTTAACATTAAATACTAAAGAAGATTCACCTTTATGTAATTTTAAATCATACATTTCAGTATTTTGTTCAAATTTGAATTCATTATGATTATCAATAGTCATTGTATCAATTTCAGGATTTGAACTTAATTGTTGTTCAGGTAATCTAGTAACTCCAATATGATATACTCTTTCGATATTTGGACAAGTTTTACTCTTAACTTTAATTGAAACTTCTTGTTCAATATTTACTTCAAGATTAGAACCTCCAAGAACTTCAGCAACGTCTCCTTCTTCTTTAGTTTTAGGATCGACTATTAAATTTGTAATTTTATAAGGAACTTTTGCTGTATACGAGAATACATCTTCTTTAAATTCAGGAGCTAAATCATAATCATAATCTTCATCATCAAATAAGAATTTAAATGATTTTAATAAAGCTTTACTATCTCTATCTTCACCACAACTGCTTGTATCATAAGTATCAACATAAGCATTAATTGTATAGTATAATGTATTACCTCTAGCACTAGTAACACGAATATCAATAATATTATTACCTTGATCTACATTAACTGTTCTAGGTCCAAAACCTTCTTCAAAATGAGCAGAACCATCAGTTAATACAGCATTAACATCAATTGATTTAGTACCATAAGGTAATGTAAGTGAATAAGTAGTATTTTCACTTGAGAATGCTGGACTCAATGTACCAATACTAGTAGTTAAATTACTTAATGTATTAATTTGACTTCTACTATCATCTCTATTAACTACGATAGTATAAGTATTAATATTACCTGCACTATTTTTAACTTTAATATAAATCTTATTATTACCATAATTTAATGCAAAATCTTGTTCATTACCATTAACTACAGTACCATTATTTGAGTAAGCTGAAACATGGATAGATCCAACATCAGCACCAACACTAACATTATAAGTTTTTGAACCATTAAAATTTAATGAACCAGGATTAACAGATAAACTTGATAATGTTGCAGCAGCAACACTAGGTCCTGGATCTGGTGCAGGAGGATTAGGAGCAGGATTAACTGGAGTTTGACCTCCACCAGTACCACATGTAATTCTATAAGTTAATTTACAATAAATTTGTTTTTCTAATCTTTGACCTGCAAAAGCAAAACTCATTTTTCCTTGTGCACAGTTATTTGTAATAACTTCCTTAGCTACTATTGTTTGACCAGCAGCACATGAGAAATTACCAGTTTCATAATTATACTTACCAGTAGCTACATCATAAACACCACATCTATTTACATCTTTAGCTCCACTAACACCTGAGAAATTATCATTAGAACATGAAGTAGTAACTGTTACAGGATTTTTATATTTAATTGGAGCAACACTACCAGTAGCTGCAGAATTTCTATCTTGAACCCAAACATAATAAGTACCATTCTTAACACTAACATGATAAGTGTTAGATGAACTAGAATATGAAGTAGCTTTACTATAATTGTTTTCTGTACCTACATAATAAGCAGAAACATTACCACTTGATGTAATAGTCATAATATTACCTTGAACAGTAACATTAGTTACAGAAGCTCCTCCATAATTTAATCCTGATGTTTTAATATAATCAGAATCGTCAATATAAATTTTTGCATTAGCTACTGATACACAGCAACAAAACACAATTAATACAAATAAAAATTTAAATATTCTTTTACTCATAATAATCTATCCTATCTATATATAATAATATCATTTGTAAAGATAATTATCAATAAAAAAAAAGATATAAAATATATCTTTTTTTTACTATTTTTTTGTAATTTTTTTAGCTGGTTTTGCTTCTTTATCTGATTCTTCTAATTTTGCTACAATACCTTTTAAAGTTACAGCAGTTTTCTTTCTTAATTCATCAACAGTTTTTTCAATAACTGGAGTAGCTTTTTCTTTAGCTTCAGCATATAAATCATCTAATTTTTCTTTAATTAAAGCAGCTTTTTCTTTAGCTATTTCAGCAACTTTTTCTTTATCTAATTCTGATAATTCTTTTTTTATTTCATCAATTTTTTTAGTAAAAGAATCTTTCACTTCATCCATATCTAATTCTTTTACTTTAACCATTAATTCATCAAATTTCTTTGCTAAATCTTTTCTTGTTTCAGCACCTGATTTAGGAGCAAATAAAACACCTAAACCAACACCAATAGCAGCACCTGCTAAAAATTTACCTAATCCATTTTTCTTTCCCATATTAAAATTCCTCTTCTTCTTCATCTTTTTTCTTTTTATTGAAAAATAAACGTCCTACTAAACCAGAAACACCTTCCACTACTTTATCTGTAACAGAAACGATCTTATCAGTAGTAAAATCAATAACATTAAAGATACCATTTAAAGATTGTACCTTTTCATTAACATCATCAACAACTCTATTAACTTTATTTAAAGTTTGAATTGCTCTGATACCTAATATTATGCCAACAATTATTAAAATTATTAATAAAATGTAAATAATTATAGGTAAAATTGTTTGTAAAGCACTAATCATTATCTTCTTCGTCCTCCTCTCCATTATCATACATTGAATCTATTAAATTAAATAAATCATTTTCTAATGTATCATTTCTTTCAAGTCTTTCATCTAATGTATATACATCATTATCATCAGCTGTAGCTACATTTTTAATTGAATTTAATTCTTTTTCAATATCGTCTAGAATTTGTAATGTACTTGTTTTTTCCATATCATCTAGAATATGAGATTTTTTAACTTTATCTTCACTTACATCTAATAGTGAATCACCTTCATAAGAATCAACATCATCATTTTCTTCTTCATATTCTGCTTCAGGAACATAACTTTCTTCTTCATCTTCTTCATCTAATAAAGGAGTTTCTTTTTTATAAGAATCATCTTTAACAAATCTACTTCTTATATCTTCTTCAGATTCATCTTTTTTAGGAAGATCAATTTTTGGAATTTCATGCATCTCTTCTAGAACAACTTCTTCATTGATTTCTTCAATTACTTCTTCAATATCATCAACAAAATCATCTTCTAAAATACTAGGTTCTTCAATAACTTCTTCAATTTCTTGAGTAAGTTCATTATGAACACCATATGCTTTATTTCTTACACTATCAATACTGATTTCAGTTTCTTTTGTATCATAATCATTAAAAGCATCTTCAATAGTTTTTTCTTCTGTTTTAACTGATTTACTTTCAATATCAGGAGTTCTAACTACTGCATCTTTTTTTTCTCTTTTAAGCCCATCTGTTTTATCAACAATTTCATCAGCAGTATAGTTCTTATCTAAGATACCATATACTGGAGAAATAACTGGAGAAGGTCTAAAAGGTTTCTTACCTTGATGATTATCTATTTTATATTTTTCAGGATCAGTTTCCTTACGAGTTGGTTTAGTAGAACTAAAATTAGAATTTGCAAGTCTAGCTTCACTCATACTAATTTTATCAGTTTGTTCTCTCTTTTGTACTTCTTCTCTTCTTCTATTTTCCATTTCATTAGTTTTAGAATTTAATCTTTCAAATTCTTCAACATCAAAAGATTGGAAAACACTTCTTCTTTGAGGTAATGGTTTTTCTTCTTCACGAGGAACAAAAACAGGTTGTGCTTGTCTTCTTTCTTCACGTTGAACTTCAGCACCTCTTTTAAGTTCACTCATAATATCTCTAGTTTGTTGTACTTCAACATTAACTTTAGGAGCTTCTTCTTCATCCTCAAAAGATAAATCTATATCTCTTTTAACATTTCTAAATCTTGAATTATCAATTACTGGAGTTAATTCTTCTTGAACAACAGGTTCTTTATCATGTTGTTCAGAAGCTACTATCTTTTCTTCTTTAATTTCTTTTTTCTTATAAACAGGAATATCACTCATTGTTTCATCAAATTCGTCTTCTTCGAATAAAATATTTTTTATTTTATCAAATAATCCCATTATAAACACCTACCTTAATTAATTAAATCTGAATCATGAATATTATCATCATCATTATCATTATTATAAACGTCTGCATCAATAGCTTCCATATATTGACTATTAGAAGTACTAGTAGTTTCAAATATATTAAAATCACTTTCACCAAAACGTGAAACCTCTTCATCTAATATTGTACTTAAAACATTGTCGTCAAAATCAACAGATGTAAGTATACTCATACCATTAGCTAAAGTAACATTAATGTCATTCTTATTAACTATCACTTCTATTTTAGCATAATTATACATTAATTCAATAAAATACTTACCATTATTCAACTTGTTGATTTCTAAATATCCATACTTATCTTCATAAGAAATTGGCATAGATACATAAGCTTTTTCACTTACCTCATACTTTTCAATTACTTTATTAAAATAACTTACACAATCAACATATAAATAATAAGTATAATCTTTACTTTCAACTGTTTCATTATAATCAATATAATGTACAACATCTAATCCTTTAGGTAAATTATATTTATAACCCTTACGATATTTATTGTATACAGAAACAGTTCTACTAGTTCCATTATCTATAACTTCTTGTATTGACATCTCTTGTACAGGAGTACAACCACATAATAATACACATACAAAAAGAGCTAATATAAATCTTTTCTTCATATCCATCTTCCACTCTTACGATATTTATTATAACATTTATTATAACTAATATCTATTTTTTTATCGCTCTTAAATAGTTTATCTTGACACCTTGACTCATAAATTTCGCTTCATATTCTGTCAATGAATTTTCCTTACCTGTACTTGCTAAATCTAATGAGATTTCTTCTATAACATATCCATAAGTACTTAAGCTAACAATTGAACTTTCAAATAAACCTACATTATCAGTTTTTTGTTCAATAATCTTATCACCTTTAAAGATATTATCATATATTGGTAATAATACATGAGAAGTTAATCTTCTCTTAGCATGTCTAGCCTTTGGCCATGGATCACTAAAATTTAAATAAATAGTACTTATTTCATGATCAAATACTTCTCCTAAATTATGAGCATCCATTCTAATAATTCTTAAATTATCTAATTCTTCATCATTTAATTTTTCAATAGCTCTACATAAAACACTTTCATACATTTCAACACCAATAAAATTAACATTAGGAAATCTTTTAGCCATATCAATAATAAAATTACCTTTACCCATACCTATTTCCAAATGAATAGGATTATCATTATTAAATAACTTATTATATTCTCCCTTATATTTTTCAGGTTCAGTAATAACATATTTACTACTATTAACTATTTCAACTGCATTTTTAACATTTCTTAAACGCATTTTCAATCACTACTTTCTAATTTTATACATATAATTTAATTAAGGAGGTAATAACATGAAAAGAGAAAGAAACACCTTTTTTACAAATTATAACGCCCAAAACCAATCCTATATACCTAATAACTTTGGTCCTTATCAATCATCTAACATAGAATCAACATATTATTCAGGACCCGATATAGGTTTTACAAATGAAATTGATAACAGATTATCAAAAATAGAAAGACAATTAAATAGATTAGATTATCGAATAAGTAAATTAGAAAATAACCAACCTACAATTGATAAATCTATTAATAATCAAGATTATCAAAACATGTATATGATTTAATTATTTTAACTTACCAAGTGTAAGTTTTTTTAATAATCTTTGACTAGTACTTTTACCTAGTATCTTTTCAAATAAATTCATTTTATAAGATATAATACCATAAACTATAGCACCTGCAATACTAATTATTGCTACATATAATATACAAGATAATCTACTATAATAATTAATAGGTATTAACCATTTTAATAAAACTACTACTAAGATCATACCAATTAAAGGAACTAAGTTCTTTAATAAAGTATTAAACATATCTCTATATTTTAATTTACATTCTTTCTTTAAACATATTAATGCAATAATAATACTTACAGAATAACCAGTAATACTTGCACTTACAGCTCCTAAGAATGGTGGAATACCAATCTTACTAAATAATAACATATATGGAACATCTAATAATGCATTACATACAAATCCTGTAATAGTACATAAATAAACTATTTTAAATCTATTTAATCCTTGTAAAGCACTACTAGTAATCATATATACATTAATTAATAAACCAGTAAATATATTTAAAGCTAATATATATGTACCATTCATATTATATCCATAAAAAATACTCCATATTGAACTACTTAATAAAGAAATACCAAATACCATAGGTAAACTTATAAATAATAATATTTCTAACGCTTGATTAAATTTATTATTAACTTCTTTCCAATCATTATTAGTATAAGCAATAACCATAGTTGGTATTAAACTAGTACTCATACCCATTGCAATACTTGCTACAATCATATTAATTTTAGGTGCATATGTAGAAACACTAGAAGAAGCAAATTCAACTAATTCAGCTCCTAAATCTAAATGATTTAATGTTCTAATTAATAATGTTAAATCTATAAAATTATAACAACTACTAACAATATTAATAATTATAAATGGAATAGCATAACTAAATATCTTTTTAACAATTTCTTTATTACTAATATCATCTTTTGTAGATGGTGTTTCCAAACTAAGTTCTGGAGAATCATCCTTATGCATTTTATATTTAATAAAACCATAAGCTACACATCCACCTAAGAACGCACCTAATAAAGAAATACTAACTGCTAAAGTAACACCTTTACCAAATACATTTAATACAATATATGTACCTAATAATATTACTGCTATTCTAACTATTTGTTCTATTACTTGACTAAAACTACTTATATTAATAATCTTATGTCCTTGTAAATAACCTTTAGTAACACTTAAGAAAGGAACAATTAATATTGAGAATGATACAGTTCTAATAGCTAAAGCAACGTCTGCTACAGTATTACCACCTTGTAAATCACCTAACATAATACTAGCTATTTGAGGAGCAAATACCATTAAGAAAATAAATATAGCAGTTCCTAAGAATACCATTATTCTTTTTCCTATATGAAATGCTCTAACTTTAGCATCCATCATACCTAATGTATTATATTCACCAATAATCTTACTCATTGCTATAGGTAAACCCGCACTAGATATATCTAAGAAAATATTATAAATACTATAAGCATATGCATATAATGCACTACCCTTTACACCTACCATAGCATAAAAAGGAATAACATATAACATACCTAATATTTTTGTAAAAATAATTGCAAATGTTGCAATTAAAGTTCCTTCAACAAATGAACTTTTTTTCATAATAAACCACTTACTTTTCATTATATATCACCATAGCTGAAAAACAGTATATTTGTTCATCACCAAACACACTTAAAGCTAATTGATATCTAATATCAATTATATCATAATTATCATTACTAATAAAATCATTAATGCTAGATTCCAAGTCTGTTTCACACTCTTCATCAAATAACTTTACACGCATTATTATCACCCAAATAAAAAATAACATTTATTCATGTCGACAAATGTTATTTTTTATTTCAATTTATTATTAACTTTATAAAATAATTGTTCCCATCTGATAAAACATAAGAACAATATAAAAGATATTACACTAATAATAATTCCCTTTTTATAACCCTTAGGATAATAATTAATATTAATTCTATGGTCTCCACTACTAACATCAAAACCAATAAAAGCATCATCTATTATATAATAATCTACAATATTATCATCTACATAAATTTCAAAAGAATCATAATAAGGAATAGTACTAACTACTTTAATATCATTATTACTACTTATACTGCCTCTATAAATATAATTATATCCATTATATTTAACATTAGTAAAATGAATAATATCATTATCATTACTAACACCATAAATAATATCATCATAACTATCATTATAATAAATATTATCATGTAATATCATATATTGATCATTATCACCTATATAATATTTAACACCTAACTTATTATCTAAATTATCATTATTGTCTAAATAAACTTTAACATTATTATTACAGAAATACTTATCACAATTAATATCAATATTAGTTCTATAAAAACTCTTATCTATACTACTAATATAATTAATTTCATCTATATAATTATTATCAATATATTCATTACTACCATATAAAATTACACAACCATTAATAGATAACTCTATTATTATAAAAACTAAAATAGCGTTATAACATCTATACTTTATCAAGAAGAAGTAAATAATAAATAGAATAATACTAATTAATATAAATACTAATTTTAAATTACCTACAAAGAATAATCCTAGTACAATTAACAATAATATATACATATACTTATTACT
>JAEDJT010000063.1 GCA_016296185.1 Bacilli bacterium | reverse complement strand
CAAAAAATTATTGTTTCATGTGAAACTAAAGAACAATCTCGTAACTTAATAAGAGAGAAAATAGTAAACGAGCTTATGAATATGTCTCCTAATTTAAAAAAGGAAATAAATCCTAGGGAAATTAAAATAGGGACAAATGAATCATATGTAAAATTTAAAAATGGTTCTACTATAACAGCTATAAATGCTTCAGAAAATACAAGAGGTAAAAGAGCACATATATTAGTAGTAGATGAATATGTTCAAATTAAAAATGGTTTTGATACATTAACTAAGATATTACAACCTTTCTTACAAGTTGTAAGACAACCTAAATATTTACAAAATCCTAAATATTCTCATTTACAAGAAGAAAATAAACAAATATACGCTAGTTCAGCTTGGTATGCTGACCATTGGAGTTATGATTTATATAAAGATTATGTAGAAAAAATGCTTATAGGGGAATCATCATTTGTTTGTAATTTACCTTATAATGTAGCTTTAAAATATGGTTTAATGACACAAACAAGATTAGATGAAATTATGAGCGACCCTAATCTAAGTGAAGAGGCTTTCCTTATGGAATATAGTGCTATGTTTTATGACTTAGGTGAAGGTGCTTATATTAAACCTTCTGATATCATTAATAATAGAACTATTGTTAAACCTTGGTATCCTCCTACTGATATAGAATATATAGCCGAAAAAGGAAAAAGAAATATATCTTGGAAAGAAGATAGAACTAGCAAACAAGAACTTAGAGTTTTAGGTTGCGATATAGCCTTAGCACAAGGAGATAAAAATGACAATACTGTTATTCATTATTCAGTATCTATACCAAAAGGAGATAAGTATATAACTGAAGTAAAATATAGCGAGGCCATTAATGGTGGTACTGCAAAAGCTATTGCATTAAGATTAAAACAATTATATTTTGATGGTGATTGTGATTATATAGTAATGGATATAGCTGGTCTTGGTTTGGCTGTATTAGACGCATTAGGTGAGTATACATTTGATACTGAACGTGATATTAAATATCCACCTATGTGTTGTTTTAATAAAGAAGATAAAAAAGAAAGATGTGGATATCGTGAGGCTATGCCTTGTATATACGGTATAGTTGCTAATGAGGAAATAAACAATGCAATAGCAGTAACATTAAAAGCTAGTTTAAATAATCATACTTTAAAATTCTTAGTTAATGAATTTGAAGGTGAAGATTGGCTTAATGAGAACAAGAATTTCCAATTGCTTGAAGCTAGTGAAAAGGTTAGATTAATGTATCCATATGTACAAACTACTTTAACACAAATGGAAATAATTAAATTACAAACAGAAATAACTAGAAAAGGAATTAAATTAGTTGAATTTGGTAGTAATAGAAAAGACCGTTATTCAGCATTAGCATATATGAATTTATTTATAAGAGAAAAAGAAAATGAATTAAAGAAACCAAAAAACAGAGGAAATTTTATAGATTTATGGTAGGTGATATTATGAAAGATATACAAGCGAAGATATCAGACTTTACAGTTGAGATAAGTGGTAACAATGAACTTAATAATTATATCTCAACTCAAAAGGAATATATACCTTCAAATATTAATCTTATTTCAGCACCAATCTTATGGAATCAAGGTTATACAGGTAAAAATGTTAAGATAGCAGTAATAGATACGGGTTGTTGTACTACTCATCCTGATTTAAAAGATAATATTATAGGTGGTAGAAACTTTACATCTGAAGATAATGGCGACCCAAATAAATATGAAGATGGTAATTCACATGGAACACATTGTTGTGGTGTTATAGCAGGAAATGGACATATTTTAGGTGTTGCTCCAAATGCTAAATTATTAGTATTAAAAGCATTAGGAAGTAGCGGTAATGGTAACTTAGAAAGTATTGTTAATGCTATGAATTATGCAATAGACCAAAAAGTAGATATAATATCAATGTCATTAGGTTGTACTGTTGATGTATCTGAATTACAACAAGCAGTAAAAAGAGCGGTTGCTAATAATATATTAATTGTAGCTGCGTGTGGAAATAGTGGAGATGGAGATGCTAATACTCTAGAGAGAGATTATCCTTCTTCATATGAAGAAACTGTTGCTATTGGGGCAATAGATAATATGAGAAAATTCGCAGTATTTAGTAATACAAATAATTATGTTGATTTAGTTGCACCTGGTGTGAAAATAATATCAACAGGATTAAATAATGGATATATAACTTTAAGTGGTACAAGTATGGCTTGTCCTCATGTAGCTGGTGCTTGTGCTTTATTGTTAGAAAAATTTATTAAAGAATATGGACGTAGACCATCTGAGTCAGAATTATATGCTCAATTAATTAAGAATACGATTGATTTAGGAATAGATAGGAGAATACAAGGGAATGGAATGTTATTTTTAGAATAAGGAGGTGATATAATTGAGTGAAGAAAAAAAAGAAGAATTAACTCAAGAAGAGAAAGATAAGATTGAATTTAATAAACAACTTAAGTTTGCTCAAGGTTCAGTTAGTTCTAAAAACGTAGGTGAAATATCTAGTAGTAGAAGTGGTGTAAGTTTTGACCAATTACAATCTGCATTACAAGACCCTTACTCAAACGTAGCATTTATACAACAAGTAAGTAAAATATTATATGCAAGTAATGGTATATATTATAGATTAATAGAAAACTTTACTAATATACCTATGTATGATTTATATTTATCACCAACTACTATAATTGGATTTAATGGCAAATCTAATACAGTAGATAAAATGAATAAAGAATATGAACAAATAGCTCAATTGATAGAAAAGATAAATTATAAATATAATTTTAAATGGTTTGGTAGACAATTATTATTATACGGAGAATTATTTTTATATAAAGTAGAGGATAATAATGGTATTTTCTATAAAGCTATGCCAAATGATATATGTAGGATAAGTGGAGTTATGGAAAATAACATATTAAAATATTCTCTTAACTTATCTAAATTATCTAACGCAAATCTATTAGCAACTATGCCAGTACCTATACAAAAATTATACGAAAAATTTGCTAATGGTTCTCTTGCTAATGATGAAAAATTAGTTGATAACTATTATTACTTAGAAGAAAATGAGGCAGTAGCGTTCTTATTTGATGATGGTAATATAAGAAATAAAGGTATAAGTCCATTCTGTTATTTATTCGATAAGATATATAGAGTAGACGAAATAGAAGATGATGAATTATCTAGTACAGCCGCAGATAACTTAAAATTAATCCATATGAAAATCCCTACAAATGAAGAGGGAGAACTTATGATGGATACAGATATAATAGGACAATATCATCAAGCTGCTAAACAGAATTTACCAAAAGGTTGTGCAATAACTACGAATCCATTAAATATGGAAGTATTTACTACTCAAAGACAAGCACAATCTACTTTAACAGCTTCTCAAAAAGCATATGAATCAGTATATACATCAAGTGGTGTTAATAGTGAATTATTCAATGGTGCTAGAAGTTCAAATGAATCAGTATTAAACAGTATAAAAACTGATGAAATGGTAGTAGATAGATTAAATTTAATATTCTGTAACTTTATAAATTATGAAATAAAAAATAAAAAACGTAATGCTATGTGGAAGGTTGAAATGTTAAGAAATACTTATTTCAACAAAAAAGATATACAAACAGCAGAAAGAGAGTCTATTACAATAGGTGGTAATAAATTAAGATATTTAGCTGCTTGTGGATATACTCCTTTAACAGCATTATCTTCTTTATTATATGAAAGTACATTAGGATTAGAACAACATTTTCATCCTGTTACTAGTTCATATAATAGTGCTAATGGAGAAGATAATGGTAGACCTAGTAATTCAGAAAATGATAATGTTGAGAATAATACAGGTCAAGCAGAAAATGGTGGTGGTAAATAATGTTTATATGTACTTATAATGATAATACCGCTAAAGAATTGGAAGGGAAATTAAAATTAGTTCAAAAGGTAAGAAATTATAATAAAACATTATATGTATTTGAATTTAATAAGAATATATATAATAATTATTCAGATAAGGAAATATTTATATCTAATAAATTATATTTCTAATGTAAAGAGGTGAAAATATGACTAGACCAGGTTATAAAAAACCATTTGGAATTTATAAAACTGTAAGTGCAGGAGAAGAACTTATAGTAAAAGATGGATGGGTAAAAGGTAGCCTAATATTAACACAATTTGATATATATAATATAGGTGAAAGTATAATACATTTAAGAATAAACGAATCAGATGAATTAATAACATTACACCCAAATGAAGGATATCAAATGTTAGATTATCCTGTATATTCTTGTATATGTATAGAAAGAGGAAAGATTCAAGCTAGTGGAATGTATTAATGAAAGGAGGTAATTCAAATGCCTTATTATAAAAAAGGAAATTCATCTAGTGGTGGAAATTATGATGATACTATTATTAAAAGTCAAATAGAACATTTACAAAATAAAGTGGATAAAATTAGTACTGTTAAAGAATTTGGAGCTGTAGGAGACGGTGTAACGGATGATACAGAATCTCTTCAATTAGCATTAAACGAAGGTGGGATAATTTTAGTAGAAGAGGGAACGTACTTAATTTCTAAAACATTACAAATAAAATCTAATACTAAGTTAATAGGATTTGGACAAGGGTCAAAATTTATTATAGCAGACGAGGTTGATTTTACTCCTTATGCTTGGAGACCAGATTATAATGGATTTGAAGGTGATGCGACTTTACCCGATTATCATCCATACTTATGTATAGATAATGAAGAAAATGTTCTTGTAGATAGTATTTTTATAGAAGGAAATAAAAATGTTTTCTTTGACCAAATACAAGTAGGCTTAGCTTGTGAAAGTTCAAAAAATATTAATATAAAAAATATTTATATATCTCACATAAATTACCATCCAAATGAATGTCCTAACCCTAGACCTAGTGGACAATGGAGAACTGGATGGGGATTTGCTACTATGAGAAGCGATAACGTTAATGTTGATGGTGGGCTATTTGAATATTGTGGATATGAATGTTTTAGATTTGGAGATTTTACTACAAACAGTTCTTTAAAAAATGCAACAATACAATATGGTTGGAGAACATTATTTCAAATACTAAATGGATGTGAAAATATAGAAATATCTAATTGTACGTTAACACAAGATGATTTTGATTATAACGACACACACGCCTGTATAACTATTCATACGTACGAAGATAGACCTACTAACAATATTAGAATTAAAAATAATACCATAAATGGTAAGGTATTTTGTGGACATGGTAATGAAGGTATAATTTCATGTGTAAATAAGTATAATAAAAAAATTATATTTGAAGACAATATAATCAATTCAGATAGCCTTGCTAGTGTTAATGTTTATGGCGATATATGTGTAATTAAAAACAATATTATAAACATTCCAAATCATAATGCTTTAGTTATAGGTAATCCTAATGGTAATACTATAATTGAAAATAATAAAATAATGGCTGGTTTAATTGGCATAATGATTCAGAATGGTTCTGTCATTGTCAAAAATAATTATATCACAAACACTGACTCGAATAAAATAGCAATTGCGCCTTTACCGAATGATGATGTAAAAGTGCTCATAGAGAACAACACATTAGAAGCTGCTGGTTATGGTATTAGATGTTCGAATAAAGACATACAAATTATAGGAAATAAAATCAATTCAGGAAATACAAGTATTCTAATTGATACAGCCCTTACTGATGCTTCATTTTTAATTAATAATAATGACATTGTATCAAAAGGTCTGTGTATTTATAATACGTCAAATGTATATCCAAGAGTAATTTGTTTTTCTAATCAATTTACTACTTCAAATAATCATTGCATATACGCCACAGGTACATTTAAAGTGGGAAGTAATATATATAACAACACTTTCAACTGTTCAACATCACACACTGGCTTTTTTATAGGCTCTACTGCAACTTGTATAAATTGTCATGTAAAAGACAATTATTTTGTTACAGGTTTATATGGTATTAGAATATTAGGTCAAAATAATATTAATAATATTATAACGGGTAATTATTCAAAAGATTGCAATAACAAAAATGTTTTACCTGAAGGTAATATTATAGAAAATAATTTCGATAAAGAGTAATTAGAGTAAAAATTAAATAAGCTAATAAAACAATAAATACAGATACAACGGTCATAGATGATAATAATAATAAATTATAAATTAAATCTTGTTTAATAATTGGAAGGGAGGTGAGATAATGAAAAAGTTTTCAATACCTTCTAAATTCTCTTT
>JAEDJT010000021.1 GCA_016296185.1 Bacilli bacterium | reverse complement strand
TTACTTTGTATGTATATCTACCATCTTCTCCATTAGGCATATCCATAATGAATCCAAATAAATCTACAAATTTTATATCTGATTTTGCATTTACTAGCTGTTTAGCAACTTTGTTGTATTTATAGTATTTTCTGTTAGAACGATAATCCACTGTACAAGAATTTTCATTACTATTTGGTACAACTTTCTCTTTGTTCTCTCCTGATCCAGGATGAACTGGATGCATTGAGATTACAAAAGCATCTACTTTATATCCATTTTGTTTTATATTTGATATTACATTATTAAAGTTATTCATATCATTTTTTATATCATTATTTGAAGTTGTTATGTTATTATTTCCAGTGTTACATGAATATTTTTTTATTGTATTTCCTGATAATGGGAATATAACATGATATTTTACATTTTTGTTATTTATATATTTTTTTGCTTCAGTCCATCCTTCTCCAACTTGATAATCATGTCCTGAACCACCTTTATTTACAAATACTAAAGTTCCATTGTTAACACTGTAATTATTTGTTTTACTATATGAACTTACATGTGTTTTCATTCTACTTACTTGTGATGCACCAACAATAATTATTATATCTTTTGTAACATTTACTTGAACTGTATTTGTTTTTCCGTTACTTGTCTTTACTGTTATGGTTGCTGATCCTGGTGTCTTAGCAGATAAATTACCATTTTGATCAACAGTAACTATACTTGTG
Organism: Bacilli bacterium; assembly: GCA_016296185.1. GTDB lineage: Bacteria > Bacillota_I > Bacilli_A > RF39 > UBA660 > Coprovivens. Next base: position 24,902 of record JAEDJT010000021.1, on the reverse strand, counting down.
TTACTGCTTGTCCATGTTAAGCTTTTATTAGTAGCATTACTTGGAGATACTGTTGCATTTATCTTTGTCGAAACTACTCCGTTATTCATATTGAATGTTACACTGCTTTTATCAACAGATACTCCAGTTGGATTTACTATTGTCGGAGTTGGTGTTGGTGTTGGACTTGGACTTGGAGTCGGTGTTGGATTTGGAGTCGGACTTGGACTTGGTGTTGGGTTACTATCATCTTCTTGGTAACTATATGTTGGAGGTTCATGATTTGATTCAACTACATGTGAGGGTGCAGATTGATTTTCCGGTTTTGTTTCAGTACCTTCTTTTATAGCTTCTCTTTTATCAGTGATTGTAATCTTAACTGTATCTTTTATACTTTTATTAAATGCAGTTATTTCAACTGTTCCAATATCTTTAATCTTAATTAATCCTGTTCCATTTACTTCAACTATATCTGAATTATTTGATTTAAAATATATAATATTAGTTGTATTAATAGGTTGAAGATCATATCTTAATTGGTATTCTATTTCATCACCATAATAATAGAATTCCATTTCTTCTTCTTTAAAATATATATTTGTTAATGGTATATAACTTTTATCATTTTCATCGTGATATTTATTATCAATATCTACGCTAATTATATATTTATTCTTTTTGTTATTTAATATAATTTTTGTACTACCTTCTTTCAAAGGTTTTACTGTATAATCATCTAATTTTTGAATTATTTTTTCATCTTCTATAACCATTTTATATTGTTGTTTTTTATCTATTTCAAGTTTGTCATATATATCTATTTCTTCATATAAATTATCAATTTCTAATGATAATTTATTTTCATTTATTGGTTTATTATTAATAATATAATATATTCCAAATGCACTTAGAAATATTACTATTATTAATTCTATTAAGTATTTTATTCTATTCATTAATTAAATATATTATTAATTCTTGCTATAGATATATTACTTCTTGAAATTTTTTCTGTTGTTCTATGGTTAGATACATTATTTATCATACAATAATTTACTATTATATCTGTAATAGTATTATAGAATAATTCGTCTATTGAATATCTTAAATCTATATCGTTATAGTACATATCTTTAAAGATTTCTTCATACATATTTATTTTTTCATTTACTGACTTTGTACATTCTGATATGTATCTTATTTTGTCATATTCTTTTTTGTATTTTTTGATATGGTCTTTTAGATATAATTGATAACTTGATATTTTTTCAATAAATATTTTTCTAATATATGTTGAGTTATCTTTTATACTATTTTCTTTTCTGAATACTGCAATACATAATTTATTTTGTTTAAAGTAATAATCTAATATTCTTTTTATAGTTGCTAAATATTGATCACAGTTTGGTTTATTTATATTTATTATTGTATTTGTAATACTTTTTTCTAATGATTGGTATATAGTTTCATTTAAATTTAATTCTATATCAAAAAGATTAGTAAATCTTTTTGGTGAATAAATTGTATTTTCAAAAGTTAATGGTGATAATTCGTTATAAGATAATCTATGTTTTTTATTAGGTAATATTTCATTAATTATTTCATATTCTGTTTGGAATAGTTCTTTTTCGATATCTAATCCGTTATCATTTATTTCTTTATATAATGCTCCACTAAATGAATGAGTATAGAATCTATTAGAGAAACATTGTAAGTATGAATATTCTATAAGATTTAATATCATATTCATATTTAGGTTTAAACAATCTACATTTATAAATTCTTTTATTACTACTCTATTATAAAAATCATATAATGAATCATTATTATATTTTTTTATAAGTGTATTATAATCACTTCTGTTAGTTAAAATATAATAATAGATTAGAATAGTTGGTAAAGTGCTATATGTATTTAATTTTTCTTCAATAGTTTTACAATTAGATATTTTTTCTAAAAATAATTCATTCTTAAATATTTTTTCTATCTCTTTTGTTATTTCATTATTTGTTATTAATTTTACCTTATTCATATTATCACCTATTATATGTATTATAACATAAAAATAAGCAACTAAGTTGCTTATTTATTTAATATCATATATAGCATGAATGCAATGTATATTACTAAACATATTGCTCCATTAATTTTGTCTTTTTTATCTGATTTATCGTCAACACCTAGTGCCATTGCAATTAGATATCCTCCGAATAAACCACCGATGTGACAAGCGTTATCAATATTTAATCCAGGAATAAAACCAATACCTAAATTTATTAAAATAATTGGTACTATTTGGCTTTTTATTGTTCCACCTAAATATGTACGATAATGATATCCAAAGTATAATAATGCTCCTAATAGACCAAATATTGCTCCTGAAGCTCCTCCAGATATTACATTAGCTTTTGATAATACACAAGTTAATAGTGCTCCACAAATACCACTTATTACATATATTAGAATATATCTTACTTTACCAAAGAATGTTTCTATTTGTGTACCAAGTATATATAGTGAATACATGTTTACTAATAAATGGATTAATGACCAATGAAGGAACATACTTGTAAATAATCTATAGTATTCTCCTCTTTCAATTGCAGCACCATATACTCCACCAAGTTTTTCACCAGTTTTTACTGTTACTGATGTCAAAGCTTGTAATCCATCGAAATATAAACAAGCTAAGAATACACAAATACATGCACAAATAATAAATGGTGTAATAATAATCTTTTTAGGACTAAATGTTTTTTCAAATGATCTATTTTGTTGTTCTGTTTTTTCATTTATATCTTTAGTAACATTTAATATTAATTCTACACCTGCTTGATCATTTAATAATTTTTCATTAATATTTGGGAATGCTTCTAAAATGTTTTCATCCTCAATAGTTAATACTTGTTCAGGTAATTTAACATCAATTATGTTTTTATAATCATCTGTTATTTTTAATTCATCATTAACATTTAATAAAATATTTAATGTATTAACATTAAATGATAATGTTTTTTTCTTAATTTGTTTTACTATATTTTCAATTTTATAATAATCATAATTTAATTGTTCTTTATTAATTATATTATTTGAATTAATTCTTATTATTCTGTATGGTCCTTTTGTATTTTCTAACCATATTTCATCTTTTACACCATTAACAACTATAGGTGTATAATCTTGTTCAGTAATAAAATAATGTACTAATTTCATAATTAATTCATCTTGTTTATCCATAACTACTGTTGACATTTTTATCACTCCTTATTTAATTTTATCTTAATAATTTATATTAGTAAAGTTCTTAAATATAATATTAAATCATATCTATTATTAGGGTGATTTAATGTTATATTTTTTATTAATTCTTTATGTAATTGTTTTATCTTTATTAACTTTTGTTTTTTGTCATATTATAGTTAATAAAAATATGAAACGTGATTTAGCTTTTTTTGTAATTGTAAATTACATTCTATCATTTACTTTTTTGGTGTTTCTCTTTCATTATAAAGATTACACTTTCAGTTTAATAGTAATAGTATTATTATTAATTAATACTATTTTTACTAATTATGAAATAAAAATTACATATAATAAATACAAGTTATTATCTATGCCTTATCTTATCTATGTTATTTTTATATTTTTTATTTTAATTGATCTTGTTCTAGTGAATCAATAAATTCTTGGAATTCTTGTGGTAATGGTGCTTCAAAATGCATCTTTTCTTTTGTTATTGGATGAATAAAGTCCATCTTTGCAGAATGTAAGAATTGTCCAAATTCAGTTGCTTTTTTTGTATTATATACAGGATCATTATATACAGGATATCCAATATAATTTAAATGAACTCTTATTTGATGTGTTCTTCCTGTTTCTAAAATACAACTTAATAATGTATATCCTTTGTATTTTTTTAATACTCTAATATGTGTAACAGCATCTTTTGAATTATCAGCAATAACAGCCATCTTTTTTCTATCTTTAGGATCTCTACCAATTGGTGCATCTATTGTAGCTGATTCATGAGGAAATTCTCCTACTACTAGTGCAATATATTCTCTTTTTATATTATCATGATTTTTGAAATATTCTGATAATATTGAATGTGTTTTATTATTTTTAGCAACTATTAATAATCCTGATGTATCTTTATCTATTCTGTGAACTATACCAGGTCTTTCTTCTCCATTTATATCTGATAAGTTATTAGTATAATGCATAAGTCCATTTACTAATGTGTTTTCTTGATTTCCTGAACCTGGATGTACAACTAAACCTGATGGTTTGTTAATTATCATTATGTCGTTATCTTCAAATACTATATCTAAATTCATTTCTGTTGGTTTGATATCAGTTTCTTCGATAAATCCATCTTTTATTTCTATGTTATCATTTTCTCTTACTTTGTATGATGGCTTTTCTATTTTTTCATTAACAGTAATATAATCAGCTTCTAGCATTTTTGATATTATTGCTCTACTGTATTCAGTATTATTTGCTAGGTATTTGTCTAGTCTTTCTCCCGCTTCTTCCACTATTATCTTCACTTTGATCTTCTCCTTTTATTACAGCATATATTAGTAATATAACTCCAATAACTATAGCCATATCTGCTACGTTAAATACTGGATAATCATAATTTATTATCATAAAATCTAAGAAATCTCTTACGTAACCAAATATTATTCGATCAGCAAGGTTTCCTGTAAGGCCTCCTATTATAAGGCCAAATGCTATATTATTTCTAGTATTATTTTTAAAGCTTTTTATAAATCTAGAAATAATTATAATTGCTATTATTGTAATTAATAATATTAATATTCTATTATTACTTAACATTCCCCAAGCTACTCCTGGGTTATGACATGATGTTATATTAAAAAATCCTTTTATTATTTTTATAGAAGTATTTAATTTTACTGTACTTTCTATTAATATTTTTGTTATTTGATCTAATGCTAATGCTATTATGGCAACTATTAAAGTCTTTTTATTCACAATTAACACCTCGAATAAATTATATCATACATTAACTAAAATTACATCCTCGCCAATCTTTGTTATTTCTTTAAATTCAACGTTTATATCATTATTTGTTAATGATATTTTTTTCTGTTCTATAACTAAGTATAATATGTTACCGTTATTATCTATTTTGCAATCTATTATATGACCTAATCTTTTACCAGTTTTAGTACTTATTATATCTTTGTTTTGTAAATCAGATAAAAACATATAATCACCTAAGTAATTATATGTTTTCTTTTTCTATTTTATCTATAATGCTAGATAGTAATTCTTCACTACTAATTAAATCATTTTCTTCTAGATATTGTTTAGTAACTAAATATTTACTTAATAATTCATCTTCATATGATGTTTTTGTTTCTTCTATTGGTTTAAAATCATTAAAAAGTTCTTTTATATTATTCTCCATATATAGTCACCTCACTCAATGATTTTATATCATCACTATGCTTATCATTTATTTTATTCTTAACATTTTTAAAGTATTTAATTACTTCATTTATATCTTTATTTATTTTATAGTTATATTCTTTTGTATCTATTTCTATAAGATTATTTATTAATTCTTCATTATCATTTATGTAATTTATATAATATCTTATTTTATTTACTCTATTAAAGTTATAACTATTATATTCATTTACTCTGCTAATAAATCTAATATCGTCTTTATCTAGCAATTTGTATAGTTTTAAATTATTTAATAGTTCATTCAATTCTATTTTTAGTAATATTGTAATTTTAGAAATAAGTAAGAATTTATATTCTAAATCTATTTTATTTATATCTATTTTATTTAGATTTCCTGTTTGAATATATTCTGTAAAATAATCATTAAATAAATATTTTTCATTAAGATTGTATTCATTAGTTAATATTTCTCTTATTTCTTTTTTACTACCATTTATATTGTAAATATTATTTAGTATTGGATAATCGTCAATTACTTCTGGATGTTCACTTACTATTTTATCTAATATATCTACATTATATTTTTCTTTATGATATAGTTTATCTTCTTTTATATAGATAGTTCTATAATAATATTTTATTAGTGAATCATTTTTTATATTATTTAATTCTTGGTATAAGCATGAAGAATATTTTTTTAATATACTTATTGTTGTTAACCATATATTTGTATTATTGTAATAATCTATTTCATTATGTTTATAGTTATTTTTATATTCTTTATATTCTTCTGGATTTAAATATTCTTTAAATAATCTATCTTTTAATAGTTCAAATTCTTCAAGTTTTGTTTTCTTTGTACTATGTTTTTTTACTATTTTTATTACATCATATATTATGTTTGTTATTTTATTTATATATTTTAAATCATCTTTATATGTTATAGTTTCACAATTATTAATCATTGTATTTGAATAGTATATTCTTACATAATCTGTATTATATATTTTACTTGCAAGATAGCTTGTATAGTTAATTATATATTGATTATATTCTTCTTTATAGTTATTTAATAAATAAGAATATATTCTATCTATGAAGTTAGTAATATTCTCGTTATCCATATTTGAATTAAAGAAATCTAATAATAGGTATAAATCATCTTTTTTAATTTCTTTTCCTTCAATAAAGTTAAGAGATATTTTGTGTACTTTGTTACTCATTTTTATTCTTGCATCATTTATTATTAATATTTGTGGTTTAGTAAATAATTCTTTATGTTTAAATATATCTAGTTTAAAAATTATATTATTATTTATTTTAAAAATATCATATAAGAATGTTATATATTTTTTTAGTGATGTCTCATTTAATTCTTCTTTATTATTTATTATATAATCGTTTAATTGATTTATTAAAGCTATATCATCAGGTATATATGAACTTGAGATTATTTTACTTATTATACGTCGATATACTTCTTGATCATTAAGCAATGTATAAAGTAATTTATCATTCATAATATCCCTCTATTCTATATAATATTATAACATAAAAAAAGTAATCTTTGATGATTACTTTTTAACTTCATGATATTCTTTTTCAGTATTAACATTCCAAATATTATCTTTATTTGAAATATTATTAATTATATTATTTACTGCTTCAAAAGATGTTACCATTGAATGATCTATATTGTTATATCTATGTTGTCCGTTACGACCTACACAATATAAATTTTGTATTTTATTAATATATTTTTTTACATCTTCTATATGTTCATATGAATCAAAATATGCAGGGTATGCTTTTTTTACTCTTTCAACATGATAATCTATAACGTCATCTTTGTTATCAATTAATCCCATTGTTATCATTTCTTCAATACCAAATGATGCAAAATCGTCATCTGTCATATTCCACATATTATCTCCTTCATTACAGAAGTATTCTAATCCCATCCAAATTGTATGATCTAAATCTTTTACTAGATATGGTGACCAGTTATTATATATTTGGAATCTACCCATTTTAACTTTTTTATCATGTACATATACCCAATTATCCGGAACTATATTACCTATAGTTTTTATTTTTGTTTCATTTTTTAAATTTAATTTTGGTATTAATACACCTACTGTCATATAGTCTCTATACGGAAGATTAGTAGCTATTTTATTTATCTTTTTAGGTACATCATTCATTCCATTTATTAAATCTTTAATTGGCATTGATGATATAAAGTAATCTGCTTTAATAGTTATTTCTTTGTTGTCTTTTACGTAAGTAACACTTTTTATCATTTTATCTTTTTGTGTTATTTTAGTTACCTTTGCTTCAGTAATAATTGCTCCACCTTTTTCTTTAACAGAATCTGCAACTACTTCCCAAAGTTCACCAGGTCCTAATTTAGGATATTTAAATTCTTCAATTAGTGATGTTTCAATATGTCTATTTTTCTTTTTAAATACTTTACCAAACATATCTTTTATAATAGCAATAATTGATAAGCCTTTAACTCTTTGTGCTCCCCATTCTGGAGATATCTCACTAGGATGTCTTCCCCATAAGTTTTCTGTATAGTTTTCAAAAAACATTGAATATAGTTTTTTTCCAAATCTATTAATATAAAAATCTTCTAATGATTTTTCTTTTCTTTTAAAGAATACGCTTTTTAAATAACTAAAACCAACTTCAATTGTAGTTAGGAATCCCATGTTTTTTAGTGTTTCAAATTTTAATGATATTGGATAGTCAAAGAATTTATTTTTAAAGTAAATTCTTGATAATCTATTTCTTCTTAACATTACTTTATCTGTCTTATCAGGATTGGGTCCTCCTTCAGTTAATGTTGATGTTCTATTTAATATTTTATCATCTTTTGGTAATGACCCTTGTGATGGTAATATTTTTTCCCACCATTCATTTACTCTTTCATCTTTTGAAAAGAATCTATGGCCACCCATATCCATTCTATTTCCTTTGTAGTTTACTGTACGTGATATTCCACCTACAATGTTTAATTCTTCTAATACTGTTACTTCATATTTATTTGATTTATCTAATAGTTCATAAGCTGCAGTCAGTCCTGCTGGTCCTGAACCAATTATTACTACCTTTTTCTTTTTCATAATATCCCCCTACTTCTGGAATGTTATAAGGTAATTATATCATACATAAATATTTTATTTAATATATCTTTTCATTTTTTCTAGGGCATTGGATTCTATTCTTGATACTTGTGCTTGAGAGATTTCTAATTCTTTTGATAACTCTGTTTGGGTCTTACCATAAAAATATCTACTATATATTATTTTCTTTTCTCTATCTTTTAACTTATTTAATGATTTTCTTAATGCTATTAGTGTTTCTTTATCGTATTCTTTTTCTTTTATAGATAATTGATCTAATAAATAAATAGTATCTCCACTCTCATTATATATTGGACTATATATACTTACTGGTTCTTTTAATGAATTTAGTGCATATGCTATTAGATATTCTTCTATATTTAATTTTTTACTTATTAATTCATTTGATGGTTCTACACCATATTTATTTATATATTTTTCTTTATATTCTAATATTTTATATGCTATTTCTTTTATACCTCTACTTATTCTTATTGGATTTGAATCTCTAAATGCTCTTTTTATTTCACCTAGTATTAATGGAACTGCGTATGTTGAAAATTTAACTCCTATAGTTATATCAAAGTTATCTATAGCTTTTATTAAACCAATACATCCTATTTGAAACATGTCATTTATATTATCTTCTGTAGTATTGAATCTTTTTAAGATACTTAATACTAGTTTTAAATTTGCATTTACTAATTCTTCTTTAGCTAGTTGGTTACCTTTTTTATATTCTTCAAATAGTTTATATGTTTCTTCATTGCTTATAGTTTTTAAATTATTAGTATTAATACCTGTTATTGTTACTTTTTTATTATACATATTATCACCTGTATATATTTTGGTATGTATAGTAATTTTTTATTCATATAAAAAAGAACATTTCTGTTCTTTTTATTTATTAATTTGTTGAATATTTTTCTTTTCAGCAACATGCCATTTGTCATCATAATTAACTAAAATAGATCTACAATATGGACATTTTATTGTTCCTTGATGTTCTTTTAAGTCATGACCACAATTTGGACATTTTTCTCTAATATAATGAATATTTCTAACAAAAGTAAAGTCATAAGTATTATTGTAAATAGTTGTTTTGTTACCACTTACTACTTGATTGTTAGTTTCATCAATTATATAATCTTTCATTTCTATTTCAATAATTACTTTAGCTGTTAATAAATTTTTAGTAGCTGTGAATTTATAAGGTCTTACTTTTATTCTTGTAATATCTTCCATTATATTTTTTTGATGTTTAACTTTATATGTATCTAATTGTGATTTATATGTGTTGTATAATTCATCTGTACATAATTCTTTTAATGTACCATAATCAAAATTCATCCATGCGATTTCAATATCATAGAACATTTTATATAATTGTGTTTTGAATTCTTCAACATTTTTAATATCATATAATTCATATTCTTCTACAGACACTTCAGGATAATCATTTTCAATTGAATTAGAAGGTGTATATGATGATACATTATTACTATCTTTTTTAATCATTATTGGGAATACTATAAATGCTATTGGGAATAATCCTATAAAGTCAACAAGCATTGCTATACTAGCAGAATAAATAAACATTACTGCGTATATTGCTACTCTTATTACTTCTAGTATTATTACATATTTAACAACTTTATTTTTGTTATTTTTACTTAATAGATTTGCTATTGGTATTATTGCAAATATTGTCCAGTGAATTGATACGAATAGGAATACTAAAATTGCAATATACCATGGTAAATCATCTATATCTCCACTAGAAGAAAAACTACTGCTACTTGAAGATGAATGACTACTTGATGAGTGACTACTTGATGAATGACTGCTTGATGAGTGGCTACTTGATGAATGAGATGAACCACCACTTGAGTGTGATGTTGTATTTCCGGCATCAGTAACAGCGTTTCTTAAATCTTGATTAGTAAATGCTACTCCTACGATTAATGTTAATGCTGCGATAATATAACAAATTTTTTTATATGTTTTACTCATAATAACTACCTACTTTACTCTTATTTTTTTCTTTTTGTTTAGTACTAGATCATCACCAATACTAACAATTATTTGTTTACAATAAGGACATTTATCACTACCTGTTGTTTTTAATGATTGACCACAACTAGGACAACTTAATGCTTTTCTAATAATTGAACTTTTATGTAATTCTAACTCATATGTATTATTCTTTTCTTTGTTTTTAAATCCTTTAATTACTTTTTCATCTTTTAATAAGTAATCTATCATACTTACTTTTAAAATTGCTTTAATTATTAGTAAATCATCTTTTTTTGTTATTGATGTTATTTTACAGTTATTGTAATTTAATTTTTCAATAATCCATTTTGAGTTATTATCTTTTAATTCATCTAACTCATTTACATATGTAGTATATAGTTCTTTTGTACATAGTTTTTTTAATTCTTTTTTATCAAAATTCATATACGCTTCATTAATATTATTACATACTGTGTATATATCTTGTTTTAATGATATTACATTATTAATACCAAATTCACTTGCTTGACCTAGTGTTATATCATTATAGTCATCTAATGATTCACTTATTATTAAGTCATCTTTTTTGTTATCATTTAATATTTTTAATACTTTTTTTAAATAGAAATTATCAAGTATAAAACCACATATATCTATTACTGCCATCGTAGTTAGGAATAAATCTGAATTATTCATTTTTATATATAAACATACAAATAATAATGTAGATAATACTATTACTATATATAAGAATAAATCAGGTATTTCTCTTAAGTTTTTCTTTTTCATTATTATTTTTGATGCTGTTATAAATAATGATCCTATTACTATTACGTTTATTATTCCAATTGTTAAAACAATTAAGTCTTCTGAATTTATTTTATTTGTGTTATTTAATGTTTGAGCTGTATTAGTTTGAACAATTTCATTTGGATTATCATAATCTATTGTTTGTTCAATTGTTGCTGAATTAGATACACCTATACTACTTAAGTTTATAGTTAAAAAAGATAATAATATACATAATATTACTACTATATTATACTTGTTTTTTAGTTTCATATAGATACCACCTAACTTATTTTTATCCACTAATAATATTATATCAAAAAAATAGAAAGTTTATATCAAAGCTTTCTATTTTTTACACTATTCATACTTATTTTCACTAAATTCTTCAAATATATCTAGTAAATAATCTTTTCTTGCTAATTCATTAATCCATTCTTCAGGAATATAATCGTATCCATAGATGATTCCAGATGCTGCACCAACTAATGCACCAATTGTATCTGTATCTTCTCCTAGATTAATTGCTCCTATTATTGATGCTTTAAAACTATCAGTATTTAAAACAACCCAAATAACTGCTTCTAATGTATCTACTACATATCCTGATGATTTTATATCATTTAATTTTAATTTACTTATATCATCATTTAGGATTCTTTTATATACTTCAATAGTTTCTTCACTAAACATACTGTAATCAACACATTTAGTCATACTGTATGCAGATAATTTATCTTTACCATTTAGTAAGAACATTATAAATCTTACATAAATGTAACATCCCATAATACTTATTTCATGACCATGAGTAATTGATGATAAATCTTTTACTAATTCAATTATTTCATAGTCTTGTAGTTTTCTTTCAATTGCATAATATGCAATTGGTAGTATTCTCATAAGTGATCCATTACCATTACTATTTATATCTGTTAATCCACATTGAGTTGGATTAGCTCTTTCTTCATCAAATTTATCGATTGCTCTTGCGCAAACATTTCCGATATCAAATACTTCGTTATTAGGTGTATAGTGAGCGTGATTTTTAAATGCTGTAAATTTAAGGGCAATATCCATGTAGTCTATTGTTCCTTTAGTATTAATTGAATCGATTGTAGCTAATAACATCGAAGTATCATCACTCCATGTTCCTTCTTCTACATTGTGTGTTCCAAACCCTGTCATTTTAGTAACTGGTTTAGCTAGTAATTCTTCTCTTTTTTTGAATTCTAATGGTACTCCCATGGCATCGCCAATAACGAATCCCATTAATCCATCTAAATATCTTAGGCCCATATAATCACCCACCTATCAATATTATACTATATTTTCTATATTTTTATAGTATTTTCTTCCATATTTTACCTATCTAAATATGTTATAGCAATTAATCAATACTTTGAGTTTTTATTATATTAAGTGTATCTAAATCTATTAAATTGAATGTTTTATTATTGTATAAAATACATGTGTGTTCTTTGTTAACTTTTGGAATACCTACACTTCCTGGATTTATATTTTTACCTTCAATATTATATACATGAGTATGTCCTTCTAAAACATATTTATCTCCAATAATATCTATTAACCATGGTTTTAAATGACCGTGTGTAAGTATAAATTCATTACCATCTATATTAATTTGTTTGTAGTCTGCTCTAGTATCAAATTCTGTAACCATATCATCTACTTCTGAATCACAATTACCTCTTACCGCAATTATAATATCTTTATGTTTATTTAAAATATTAGCTACTTCCATTGTATTATATTCATCTGGAAGACTATTTCTAGCTCCATGATATAATAAGTCTCCTAATAATATAAGATTATCTGGTTGTTCTTTATTAATTAACTCTTCTATTTTTTTTGTATATTTTAATGATCCATGTATATCACTTGCAATTATCAATTTCATTTTCATCACCATATTTATTATAACAAAAAAAGAGTTATTATTAACTCTTTAATCTATAATGATTTGTAATTGTTATATCATCCATATGATCTTCTTCTTTAACAATTTCATCTACATATATTATATATGTTATACCATTTTCATTTCTTTTATCTGATACAATACATATTTTATTGTCATCATATATAATTATGTCTCCTGGTTGAAAATCTTTTATTTCATAATAATCATCAGTAATTTCATCACTATTATCTTTTATATAATTTATTAGTTCTTCGTCATTTAAATTATAACCAGCATTTTTTAATGATTTTGATAATAATTCAATATCTGAAATTTCTTTTGATATTTGTTTTTGAGCACCTAATAATATATCTGTATAATCATCTATATTATCTTTGTCTTTATCTATTTTACTATATATTGTTTTTATATTGAAACTGCTAGCTTTATAATATGGTTTATTATTTAAATTATACATATTCATTAAAAATAATATAATCACACAAAATATAACTATAATAACAATTATTAAAAAGGGTATTAATACTTTTTTAATTATTGCTTCTTTTATTTGTTTTAGTTTCTTTAATTCTTTTCTTTTCATTTTCTATCATTCTATCTAGTTCTTTATTTCTTGGTACTATTAGTATTAAATATATTATTATTGAAATTACAAATCCTAAAACAAATAATACTAATAATAATGGGAATTTTTCTACCCAAGGATATAAATCTACTACATTTTTTGGCATGTAATTTGTAAATATATAATTAGTATCAAATAATTTGTTAAATGGATAAGATAATAACAATAATGTAACTAATAATATAAATGTTTTAATGTAATCTATTTTTCTTACTCTATAATTTAGTGCAAAATATGAAAATAATGATAAATTCAAGAAGAAATGATGTGATATTATTAATTGCCAAAAATTAAAATTATCTATTGTAGATGTTAATTCTGGCCATAATATTGCTGGTATAGGTCCAATAAAACACATAAATATTGTGATTCTTAATATATTAATATTTTTTGTATAAACAGCATACATGAACATATAGTTTGCTATAAAACATAAATGGAATGGTAACATTTCTTTATAATTAAAACATCCATAATGTAGGTTTCCAAATGTATATATAAACATATTAATCAATAATATTGTTGCACCTACTCTTAATATATTCCATGTTGTTTTTTCTTTTATATTAGATATCTTATTTCTATTTATAAATATTATAATAGCTGCTAATAATGCAGTTGTTGTAAATAAATTATGTATTAAACCAAATGGTTTAAATAAGAATACTGGATTTTCGTTAACGAAAAACTCTCTCATGTTATCTACTTCCTATTTTAATATATTTTTATAATCTTCTAAATCTATTTTTGTTATACTTCTTTTTATTTCTTGTTTTGTATTACTTGACAATTCTTTTAAGTAATTAATAGTATTAGTTCCAATTTTTGTTATATCATTTTGATCTTCAAATAAATTTTTCAAATATAAACTATAGTAGATTATATTTTCTAATATTTCTTCATTTTCATATGGATTATCAATATGTATATTAATATAATTTAATGCTTTTTCTACTTGTTTTGTATTTTTCATGTTTTTATCATTAGTATCTGCAATAGCTTGACTTTCTTGTCTTTTAATAATATTGTTTACTACTATTTCATGATAGTAATTATTATATGCAATTTCAATAGCTTCATCTAAATTATTGTTAATTCCATCAATTGTATTTTGTAATTTCTTTTTATTTTTACTATTACTTTTTAACACGTAATCATTTACCCTATTAGTAAAATCATATAATACATTTTCTTTATTAGAATCTAATATTAATTTTAAATATTCATTGTTATATACTATTTTAGTATAAACTTCTATATCTTTAATATTATCAATGTTATCAACAATATAGTTATATGATTCCTTTATTTTTTCTTTTTTAATATTATTTAAATCTTTAATTGTTTCACTTGCTTTATTATTTTGTTCTTCTATTATTTTATTATAATTTGTACAACCTGTAATCATTATTAATACAAATAATATAATTGCAACATATTTTATTCTTTTCATATATATCACCAAAAACATTTTATCACATTATAAAAGTCGGTACAATTACCGACTTATTCACTTATTTTAAATTGAATTATAATACTACATAATACTATTACAAGTACTAGAGGATTTATAATGCTTGATACTGCAGGTACTAATGTTGGAATAGAAGTTAGTAATAATGATCCACCATATAGACTTGTAGCTAAGATAAATATTAATTTAATTAATACTAATGATAATGAACCAGTTATTAAACTTATTAATATTGTAATTATTGTATTTAGTGTTGCATTATCAACAAATCCATATATTTTAATTGATTCATATGTAATATATGAAACTGCAATAAATATAGATATTTTTTCTAGTTTAATTGAGAATGATCCAACTACTATACCTATTATAAGATTTACAATAAATAATACTGTACTATTATCTATTATGCCACTTAATAAGTAATCACTTAAAGAATAACCTATGATAAACCATATTAAAATTGTCATTATATTTCTTAATTTATTACCATATAGACATAATACTATTCCTATCAATAAAGTTATAATTGCTTCCATACTACACTACTCCTTGGCATTTTTTACATATACCCATTATTTCTATTTTATGTGTTAAAATTTGATATCCATTTTTTGTTAAATCTTTATTTATTTTATCAAATGGGCACATATCAATTTTTTCTTTTTTATGACATTTTACACATGTTACATAATGAGAATGAGATTCATTTATGTAATAAAATATTTCATTATTTATATTAATGTCTTTATCTATTATATTTTTATTAATTAATAATTCAATTATTCTGTATATTGTTGATTTATCAATATCTTTACTATTTTCTATTATATTTTTTATTGTTGCATTATCGTTTAATTCATTAATAATACTCAGTATTTGTTTTCTTTGTTTAGTTATTTTTAAATTATTACTTTTTAATATATTATCTATCATAATAATCCCCCTAATAGATTTAATAATAGACCAGAAATTGAACCAATTAAATAGATTAATATAATTATAGATATGTTTTCTTTAATATTCTTATTTGATTTAAATAATACTGCTATTGCTATTCCTGTACCAGTTAATAATCCACTAATACATGTATTTAATGTAATTGTATTGTTTAAATACATAGTTGTTAACATTATACTTGCTCCACAGTTTGGAATTAATCCAATTAAGCTTGATATAAATGGAGATACAAATGTATCTTTAAGTAAAAGTTTTGATAATACATTTTCACCAAGAGAGTTAAATGCTACATTTAAGATAAAGTTGACTATTAAAATAAATATTATTGTTTTTAATGTATGGATAATTGATGATTTTAAAATATTATGTTCACAATCACAATGATCATGTTCACATATATCATGAATATGTTTTTTCTTTTTAGGATGATATATTGAATCAATTACAATACCAGCTATAATACCTATTACTATTTTTATTAATACTATTTTAAATATAATGTTAAATTTAGCTCCTGATGACAATAATACAGGTAGCATTTCATCAGATGTTGATAAATATATAGATATTAATGTACCCAATGAAATAATTCTTGTTATATAAAGATTTGTTGCTGCTACACTAAAACCACATTGAGGTATTGCTCCTAAAACACCACCAACTATTGGTCCTGTTTTACCTGATTTTTTTATTAATTTTTCTGTTTTTTCACTAAATTTATGTTCAATCAATTCAATTGCTAAAAATGTTATAAATAAAAATGGTAATATTTTTAGCGTATCTAATAAACTATCTAATATTATATCTATCATTTTGCCAACTCCTAAATGCAACTTATTTGCATTTATAATATAACTTACTCTATATATTAAGTCAATAAAAAAGAAGATTATGCTCTTCTTTTTTTATATATTATTGTAATTATTATAAGTATAAGGGTTGTAATTAAGACGATTATGTTTTTTATTACTGTATCGTTAGTATTTGGATTTATTATTTGTGTTTTGGAATCATTTAGACAATAGAATTCCCACTCTATATTTACTGGTTCACTATCATCTATGTTTTCATAATCTTTTTTTAGAGTTGTGTTTATAGTTAAGTTATCAGTATCGTATGGATTATAATATCCAATATTTATAATACTTTCTAACAATGTATTATCTACTCTATAATTTGTACCAATAGCTGGACCATCATATATTAACTTGTCATCTTTATTATGAATTATTATATTAATGTTATCTAATAATTGTAATTCATTTTCATTTATTGAATCGCTTTTTATTTTTATATACATCATATAACTATCATTAGTTAGATTTTTTATTTCTAAATAATCTTCATATCTCTTACCAGGTGTCATATCTATATGATATAGAAACGAATCACTAGAAATATTGTCTGTGTCATAATAAAGTTTGTTAAATTCACTATTTATAGTTAATGTATTAGATGAAGCTAATAATGTTGGTGGGAGAATTATAAATAATAGAATTGTATATATTATTTTTTTTATATTATCTTCCCCAAACTGATTGTGTTGCATCAGCTTGTAATGTTTCGATAGTTATTATTAATTCATATGTAGCACCATCGTATCCATCACCAGTTGTAGAACAAGTTATTTTTCCTTCTGATGTTGTACAAGTATAATCATTAACTGCATTAGAGTTGAATGTTACTGATTCAATAAATGAATTAGTTGATTCTCCTTTAGCTAATGTATCATTATAGTAATAGTATCCATTAGAATATGTCCAATCATCAGTATTAATTAAATTAACTAATGCTGCTCTTTCACTATTAGGTAAAGTTAATGATAATTCGTCACCATTTTGACTTGTCCATTTTTCTTTGTAAGATAATCTTACTGCTACATCAACATCACCAGTATTTTTAACAGTAACTTCTTTATCAGTTGTAGTTCCTGGAATCCATGTTTCAGGTGATACGAATGTATCTGTTATTTCTGTACTATAAGGTTGAGCTCTAAATGTATTATTTACTGTTGCTGTATTTTGGAAGTAAGCTAATGTTCCACCAATAACACCTATAGTTGCAATTAGTAAAGCTAATACAATGATTATTCTACTTTGATCAGTATTATTTCTTGTAGCCATATTATTCTCCTTTCTTATACTATTATGGTTATTTATTATTTTTTTATTCACTTATTATATATGGATTGTTAATTGTTCCATTTCCACTACTATATTTAATATTATGATTTAATGCAGTTACTGGTCTTACTAATATTTGTGAACTAACACTTAAACTACCACCTAATGATCCGTTATTATATACATATGTCATTGTTACTCTATCATTATACTTTTCTGCTGGTGTCATTAACCAATATGATATTCCATTAGTTAAGTAATTATCTGGATTATTTCCTGAATCTTCCGATGATATAGTACCTCTCAATCCAGCTAGTATTGCTTCATCAGTAGTTAATAATGCTATAGGATATTTTAGTTTACCATTTGCTACAGTAAATATATCATTTTGATATGGAGTACCAAATCTAATATATGTATTTGGTACATTATAAGCATGTCCTTGACTATTATTACCCCATATTCTTATTCTACCTACAAAAGCAAATGGGAAAAATGAACCTGGTTCTCCATCTCTTTCACATAAATATTTTTCATCAGCAAGATAATTACTATAATTTTTTAAGTTATTTTCATACCATTTATCTATTTCATATTTTATATTAGAATCTGTATCATCATTAGTTATAGTAGTATATTTATAACCTACATATTTTTGGTCATTTTTTTCTAGATTATATTCAATATAACTTATACCTGAATTTTCATTTTTATTATCACATATACCATTATTAGATTGTCCATTATATATTATTTTTATATTACCACTAGTTGTTGTACCTATTATTTTCCAACAACTATTAGCAAATATAATATTGTTATTTACATTACCTCTATAATAATTATAAGTGAATGGTTCATTAACAGTATTATGATAAGTAAATATACCATTTCCATTAGTGTAAGATGATATTGTATTTATTTTTATATTATCAGTTACTGTTGGTGATGTAATATCATCATAGATAGTTTGTTGTTCTATTAAATTGTATAATGATTTAGGTTTATCTAGGTTAATATTCCATTCTTTTTCTGCAGCATCTTTTTGAATAGTTTCAAAATTAATACTTAATTTATATGTTGCATTTGAATAATCATTATTTATATTACATGTTGTCCCTGATGGTGTTTCTGTGCATAATCCATTATTTATGGCATTTGAATTATAAATAATATAATCAATTATTGAATTTGTTTCATCATTGCTATTTAATTCTTTATAATAGTAATAATAGTTACCGTCCTTGAACCAATTTGTATTAATAGTTTTTACTACTACTCTTTCATTATTATTTAGTAATAATGAAAGATCATTTCCATTTTCATCAGTCCATGTTTCAGACATTTTTGCTCTTACTATTATTGGTATTTCACCTTCATTTTTTACATTAATATTAGGTTCATCTATATCACCTGGATTCCAAGATGAATCTTTAATAAAATCATAATTATAACTTACTATATATTCATCACTCGTTATCTCATTATTAATTTTTTGACTTTGTTTAAAATATGCAATTGTAGTTCCTACTGTACCGATAACTAATAATAGTATTAATATTATTATTTTTTTATTCTTCGACATATATATCACCTTTTTTATTAATTAATATATCTACTGATATTATCATTAACATTATTATTACTAAGTATGTATTATCATTTAAGTATTTAAGATAATAACCAATATATGGTATTGATATTCTACAAACTTTTCCTTTTATATTATCTATTGTTATTGTTTCTAAATCAGGGGATTCATTTGCATCTCCTTTGGTTGTATATTCATTATCAATTATTTTTACTATACGATGTGTAACAATATTATTATGTAATGAGAATGTTATAGGATCATTTTCTTTATAGTTATTCCTACTTTTGTAATAGATTAATGAACCTACTTTATATGTTGGTTCCATTGAACCAGATAATACAACTAATGGATGATAATTTAATAGCATTGGTAATACTGTAATTACATATACTATTACTAAGAAAGATACTATTTTAGATAATATTGATATTATTTTCTTCATACTTAGCTCCTTTTAGAATTATTATGTTTCATATATATTTTTTTATACAAAATAAAAAGAAATAGTAAAAACTATTTCTTATTCCATCGATAATTATACATATTATTTAAGTAATCTATACCGAAATATTTATCCATTACTTCTTCTAATTTATTTTCTGGTGGTAGATTTTTTTCATATCTTTTAGCTCTATCTATACATGCTTGTGAAAAAGCTAAATCAAATATTAAAAATATACTTATTATTTTTATTAATTTTGTACCTGCTTTTTTAGGTATCTTATCTATTAATATTTTTGCTTTAGGATAGATTATCTTTATCCATATTATTCCAAGTATTCCCCAGAATATCGAATATGCTAAACATACTCTTCCATTTATATTCATAAATTTACTACTATAATTCCATGCTACAAATCCTAATGAATATTCCATATATAAACTTGATACATACTCTATTATAGTACCTATAATAAATGATTTTATAAATATTTTTATAATACCTTCATCTTTTAGTTTATATAAAGATACTGTAAGTGCTAAAACTCCAATACCATATATAATGTTAAATGGTCCTATTACTAATGCACTATGGTTTACTAGTATTCCCTTTTTTAATAAAGTCCATATTCCTTCTACTAACCAACCAAATATACAACCTAATAGGAATAGATAAAAGATATCAAAAAATGATATTTTTTCTTTTTTCATATATATTCCTCAAATCACGTATTAATTATATAGATAATTTTATAAATAATCAAATTCATCTACCTTTTTATTACGCATTTTTAGAGCTTTTTTGTGTATTTCTTTTTCTTTTCTTTTATCTTCTAATAAACTGTTACCTGTATATATAATATGTAGTAATAGATATGCAATTGACATTTTTAATATAAATTCTAATCTAAAACATCTATAGTATTTATTTCCTACTTTAATTGTTATATATTGCATGTTTTTAGATTCGTCGACGTATCCAAGACGATAATTATCATTATATTCTTTTGGTAGATTTTCTGCTTTATGTGTTTCTAATCCAAGTTCATTTTCTAATACTTCATTAAAATCATAGTAACATAAATTACTTTCGTCACCTTCTAATAATATTTCTTTTGATGTTCTAAGGTCACCTACTAGGCTAGATAATAAGTATATAACAGCTTGTTCATCTAAGAATGTTGGATCTATATATCTTAGTTCACCATCACGTTCAATAGCATTCCAACCATGTTTTTCGGAATATAAAACATATGAATTTATTCCACATCTATTTGCTAATGCTTGGAATAATGTACAATAATTAATGCATACTCCTTCTTGTTTTAAGGCGTATCTAATTGGTTCATTATTATATGCTTTACTATATAATTCTCCTTCTGGAGTTACAACACTATGATTATATTCTAAGTTATCAATAACATATATTACTATTTCTTTTATTATTTCTTCTTCTGATAAATCTTTATTTATTGATGATGCTATTTTATCTAATTCTTTTGATTCATCAATATATGTATCATAATTATTGTTTTTATTATTTAACTTTTCAAATATATTTGTTGTAATCCATATTGGTGAATAGTCATCTAATTCTAATTCTTTAATATTTAAATCTAATAATACTTCTGCATTTTTTACATTACTAATTCTTTTTAGAGCTAAGTGATTTAAATTAGTACATCCTCTAATAGATTCTAAATCTAAAAATGAATCACCGTGAATATATAAATATTTTAAATTATTAGGTTCTTTTAATGTTAGATTACTAAAGTTATTACATAATAATTCTAGTGTACTTGTGGAATATGGTATTACTAAATTATTATCTTCAATATTTGAATTTTGTATAAGTAAATATGTTGTTGTATTTGGGATTTCATTTGTATTTTTTATAGTACAGTTTTCTATTGATAATTGACGAAGTTTACTATTATATTTAATATCTTCTAAATCAATAGTATTATTTTTTATTGTTAAAAATTGTAGATTAGGTAAATATTTTAAATCGCTTAAATCAGTATTTGTTAGTTCTTCGTCTATATTAATTTCATAAATTAGTTTCAATTCTGATTCGTATAAATATTCTTTATTGTATTTCTTACAAATATAATTATATAGTTCTGCATTATTAAATACAGGTTCTTCATTTTTTATTTCTTCTAGTTCTGATAAATATTCTTTATTATCATTTAATTCTTCACTGGTATATTCTACTGCACTAGTTGGTGTTGTTTCTTTAAATGTAGATACTGTTACCATTAAACCAGTGGCAGTTAATAAACCAGCTGTTTTTATAATTTTAAATTTCTTTTTTTTCTTAGCCATATAATCCCACTTCTTGTAAGGAGATATTATAATATTATTTTAGAAAAAAATAAATAAAAAAACTTAAGTTTTTCTTAAGTTTTTTATCCTATTACTTTAGCATTTTAAAAATAAACTTTATAATCATCTGCATTTGATTTTACTTTTAAAGTACCATTAAGTATTAAACTTGTTATTATATATGCGAAACCTATTGTTAA
This sequence comes from Bacilli bacterium, assembly GCA_016296185.1. Lineage (GTDB taxonomy): Bacteria > Bacillota_I > Bacilli_A > RF39 > UBA660 > Coprovivens. The sequence goes on along the minus strand of JAEDJT010000021.1, from coordinate 1,855 downwards.
TAATACTATGGCAACTAGTATAATTATCTTTTTCATACTTCTACAGCCTTACTATTTTTAATAACATAAAAAAGATAGTAATACTATCTTTTTTACTTAGTTTTATTCTCGATAAATTTAATAATACTTTGATATTTATAAGGAATATTTATATATTTTTTATTTTCATCTAATACGATGTTTTTTAATATATTTAATGCTTTTTTAGAATTGTTTCTATTAGCTTCTTTTTCCATTATTTTTATTATTATATTAGGATCAAATGTATTTGCCAAATCAGGATTACTTATTCTTAAACCTGAGTAGTTGTTACAATATTTAGTTAATAATGATTGTAATGTATTAACATCATTTGTTTTACTAAATTTTGTTTCTAAATCTTTTATTTTTTTCAATTCATTTTCAATTATTTTATCTTCTTTGATTACTATAATTGGTAATGGATTTTTATTTCCTAATTCCATTGAAGCACGATATGCTTTTTCAATTAATTCTTCATTTATATTACTTTCATAAATCATTACATAATCTGGAGTAATATATTTTGTATTATTTTTATTATCATAGTTAGAAATAATTATTTCATTACTAATATCTCTTGAATTATCTATTAATTCACGAGGTGAATTATATTTACTCATTTCTATAATTGAATCAAGATGATTATAACCTAGTATTATGTCATTTCTATTCTTTATAGCTAAGTTATCATTTGATACTAATGTAGTACTTATTCCAACTTTTTTGCTTATTGTATCAATATAATTATTTAAGTAATTAGATTCATTATTTAATAATTGTTCATTTAATACTAAGTACATAAAATCATCAGCTGTTTCATAGGCATTTATTACTTTACCAAAAGCTTGTAGTTCTAATTTACGTCCTGGTTTAGCTTTAGATTTTATTTCATAGTTATAAATTGTTTGATACATTTTTTCTATTTTATTTCTCATAATATGAGATTCATACATTGATATTTTTTTATACTTACCATCTTTTTCTTTTAAGATGTGTAATTCTTTTTTCATTATAGTTATTAATTCTAAAATGAAATTAGTTTCTTCTTTGTATATGTTTTTATCTACTCTATCAATACTATATTTATTAATGATTTCTTCTGCTTCTTTTTCAGTAATTTTATAATGACGTTTAAAGAAATTATCTCTGATATTCTTTTCTTCACCTTTGTGTATCTTTTTATATAATTCTTCTTCACTATTGTGAGTATAGTTTATTAATTCAGATAATAATGTAGGTGGTTCTATTTCTTTAATATGATTTATATATAGTAAGTATTCTACTAAGATATCTGTTTCTTTTTTAGTTATATTTTCAGGTAATATATTAAATATATTAGTAGTATTCTTTCTATTAGTAGCATATACTGATTCTTTTATATACGTTAATATCATTTTCATATATTTTTCATAATATAAACCAGTAAGTGAATTAACTAAATAAGTTATGAAGTTACTAGTTAGTTTATGTTCTTTATTAATATCAATTATTAATTGTTCAATATGTGGATATTTAACTATGTCTTCTACATATTGTGTTTTCATTTTACTTATTTCATCATTTAGTATATTGAAGTTTAATGTAGTTAATACATATGTATTTTTTGCTATTAAACTAGTATATGTTTTGTATATATCTTGATTATTATCTAGTACATTTTTTATTAAGTTATCATTTGATAAAAATTGTTTCTTTTCATCTATTTTTAGATTATCTAGAATGTTTTGTAGTAATTCTCTATTATAGTATTTTGTATACTGATTTTTAATCAAATATGGAATATACTTGCCTACTTTATTTATTTCTAATATAAAGTTTTTATCTTTATTAAATG
>JAEDJT010000062.1 GCA_016296185.1 Bacilli bacterium | reverse complement strand
AAAAGAAGAACTTGATCGTAAGAAGAAAGAACAAGCTGAAAAAGAAACAAAAGAAGCAAAAGTAGAAGATATTAAGGAAGAAAAAGAAGAAACTAAAAAATTAGATAATTTAGATGATACTATTCCTGATATGCCTAATTTTGAAATTGATTTAGATGATTTAGAAGATACTTCTAAAGAAGATAAAAAAGAAGAAATTAAAGAAGAAATTAAAGAAGAAGTTAAAGAATCTAAACCAAAAGCAAAAGAACAACTAAATATATATGATGATTTAGATTTCGATTTTGAAGGATTAAATATTTATAATTCAAATATTAATAAGAGTGAAATATCTATTGGTAGTGAAAAAGCTAATATAGCTGTTGGTCAAGCAAGTCCTGAAGATGACTTATTTGAATTAGAAACATTACCTAAAGTAGAAAATGCTTCAATTATTAAACCTAGTATTACTAGTGGTTCTACTGTTAAGACAGATGATAAAAAAGATTATAATATATTAGATAATGTACCTAATATGATGGATACAATAAATAAAGAAGATAATGATACAAATATTAATTTAGATCCAGATAGTGTTATCATTGATGATAATGTAATATCTGATGATGAATTCTTTGATGATTTCTTTGGAGATGACTAATTAATTAAGTCATCTCTTTTTTATGGAATAAAATACACTAGGAGGTATTATGAAGAAAATATTATTAAAAGATTATAATGATAATATGGGAATGTTTATAGATATAAATAATAGTCCTAGTGGAGTAGTAAAAAACTATAAACATATTCCATATGAGAAATTAATGAATAATTATAGAGAAGTATTAAATAAGAATGATAAATACTATATATATTGTAATGGTGGAATAAGAAGTAAGAAAGCTATTAATATATTAGATTTTTATGGTTATGATGTAACTTATGTTACTAAAGAATAGTTGTCATTTATTTACATAGAAAAATTCCTATATCATTGTTAAAGTATTTATATGTATTTTATAATAATATTGGTGAAGAAGTATGAATATAGTTAATAGCTTACAATCTATAGATTTATCTTTAAATAACTTATTAAATGATTTAGGCTATTTAGCTCCTTTAATAAGTTCTGTTTTAATATATTTAGAAAGTTTATTTGCATTTTTACCTTTAGTAGTATTTATTACTATTAATACTAAAACATTAGGACCTATATTAGGTGTTATAATAAGTTGGATTTTAACAACTTTAGGTGGATTTACTGTAGGATGGTTATGTAGAAAAGGTTTTAGTAAATTTTTTAATAAAAATTTAAGAAAAAAGAAGAAGATAAGAGAATTTATGAAAATGATAGAAGGTCTATCATTTAATAAAATGGTATTAATAATAGCAATACCATTTATGCCATCTTTTTTAATAAATGTATGTGCAGGTTTAAGTAAGATTAAATTAAAAAAATTTTTTTATGCATTAGCTGTAGGTAAAGTATTTATAGTTTGTTTTTGGGCTTATATTGGTACAAATATTCTAGAATGTTTGACTAATCCAATTCAAATTGTTAAAGTAATTGCATTAATGTTACTTACATTTGCATTAACTAAAATAGTAAGTACTAAATTAAATATAGAATAGGATGATATTATGGATTTTATTTTAATAGGTATTGGTATATTAATAGTAATATTACAAATAGCTAATTTACTTAAGAAAGATGATGATAAAGATATAGTTGAAAGATTAGGTAAATTAGAAAAGAATGTTAATAGTGATTTAGGTCAATTTAAGTTTGATATTAATAAGAATTTAAATGATGATTTTAATAAGTTAAATAATAGTTTAGAAGATAAGTTTATTAATATGAATGAAATGATTGAACATAAGTTATTATTAATTAATGAAAAGGTTAATGAGAGAATTGATCAAAATTTTGAAAAGACTAATAAGACATTTAATAATATTTTAGAAAGAATTTCTAAAATAGATGAAGCTCAAAAGAAGATTGATAGTTTAACTAGTGAAATTGTTGATTTACAAAGTGTTTTAACTGATAAGAAGACTAGAGGTATATTTGGCGAAGTAAATCTTAATTACATCTTATCTAGCGTTTTTGGGGATAAAAAAGGGGATATATATGATATTCAACATACTATGAGTAATGGTAGTATTGCAGATAGTATTTTATTTGCTCCTGAACCATTAGGTACTATTTGTATAGATAGTAAATTCCCATTAGAAAATTATCAAAGAATGACAGATAGATCTTTATCAGCTACTGAAAGAGAAGTTGCTTCTAAAATGTTTAAAGCTGATGTTAAGAAACATATTGATGCTATTAGTAGTAAATATATAATAGCTGGTGAAACTGCTGATGAAGCTATTATGTTCTTACCAGCTGAAGCTATATTTGCTGAGATTAATGCATATCATTATGATTTATTAGAATATGCTTATAATAAGAAAGTATGGATTGCTGGTCCTACAACATTAATGAGTACATTAACAATTATTCAAATGATAGTTAAGAATATGGAAAAAGATAAATATGCTAAAGTTATTCATGTTGAATTAAATAAATTAAGTAATGAATTTGCTAAGTATAGAGAAAGATGGGATAAGTTATCTCGTAGTATTGATACAGTAACTAAAGATATTAAAGATATTAATATTACTACTGAAAAGATTACTAAGAGATTTGATTCTATTAATAGTGTAGATGTTAACTTATTAACTAGTAAAGAAGATGATTAATCATCTTCTTTTTTATGTTATAATTTAATTTAGTGAGGTAGTAAGTATGAAGTTTAATAAAGATAAAATATTTAATATTGTTGTTATATTAATATTTGTATTAGTATCTGTTATGTTAGGTCTTCATCATGAAGTATGGGCTGATGAAGCTCAATCATGGTTACTTGCTAGAGATGCTTCTATATATCAATTATTAACTGTATATTGTCATGCTGAAGGTCATCCTATATTATGGTATTTAGTATTAAAACCATTTATATATTTAGGATTACCATATAGTAAGATATTTATAGTATCTTTAATTATTAATACTATAGGTGTTATATTATTTTTATTTAAATCTAAGTTTAATAAGATTATTAAAATATTATTTATATTTAGTTATTTTATTTTATATCAATATAATATTATTGCTAGAAGTTATTGTTTAATATTTTTATTATTAGTATTATTAGCTATATTATGGGAAGATAGACATAAACATTTATTATTATTTAGTATTATTATAATATTAATGATTAATACTGAAGTTTATTTATATTTATTTGCTTGATCTATATTTTTAATATGGATATTAGAATGGTATAAAAATAAATATGATAATAAGATTAATCATATTATTACTTTTATAATTTTATTTATTAGTTTTTTATTAGTTATATTATATGTATATCCATATAGTACTAATGCATTTAATGCTTATAATAGAACTTTTAATTTATCTTATTGTTTCTTTTATCCTTATTTAATATTAACTGGTTTTGATAAGATTAAATCTATATATATATTATTTGGATTTATTACTTCTTTAATTATATTAATATTACATGTTATTAGATTAAAGAAAGATAAGATTAATGCTATTAGAATGTTAATAATATTTGGACCTATGTTATGTTTTTATATATTTAAGTATTTTTCTGGATGGCATTTAGGTATTGTATTTATAGAATATGTATTTTATTTATGGATATATGATTTACATGATGATAAATTCTTTAAAAAGTTTTTATTATTTAGTTTAATAATGCAATTACCTTGGACTTTATGTTCTTTATATAATGATATTAAATATCAATATTCTGGTAGTTATGAAGCTTATAAGTTTATTGATAAGTATGATGTTTATGATAAAAAGATATATGGTGTTAATTTTTATTCTGTTGCTTTAAATGGTTATTATGATAAGAATATTTTTTATAATTATGATAGTAGTTTTTATTATTGGGATGGTAGAGGTAAGTTTTATGATGGTTTAGTTAATTATTGTAATGCTGAATTTTGTGAAGATAATAAAGATTTTAGTAAATATTCTTCTTTAGAGAAAATGTATATTGGTTCTTTAATACCTAATAAGGATTATTTTATTGATAATGATATTGATATTATTGTAGCTAGTGTTGAAGATCTTGATATAAGTTTTTATGATTTTTTTCCTGAAGTAGAGGAGTATTATAATAAGTATTATTTTTATGGTAAACAATCTTTTGAATTTAATTGTTTTAAGATGAATTATTTTATTTTTGTTAGAAAAGATATTGATATTAATTAATATCTTTTTTAATGCAATGAAAAAGATAGATTAGTAATCTATCTTCATTGCTTTTCTTACTTTAGCCATTTGTTCTTTAGCTTTTTCTTGAGCACGTTTTGTACCTTCGTCTAGAATCTTTTGTACTAATTCAGGATTTTCTTCGTATTGTTTTCTTTTAGCTCTGAAATCGCTTAAGAATTCATTCATACGAGCTGCTAATTCTTTTTTACAAGCTACGCAACCTCTTTCTCCTTTTTTACATTCAGAACATATTGTATTAACGTTTTCATCTGTATTAACAAGTTTATGATAATAATAAACCATACATACATCTGGATTAGCTGGATCATCTTTTTTAATTTTATCCGGATCTGTAACAGCTCCCATTATTTTTTTATTAACTGTTTCTTCATCATCTACTAAGTAAATTGCATTACCTAATGATTTACCCATTTTTTCATTACCATCTAATCCTTTAATTCTTTTTGTTTTAGATAAGTAACTTTCTGGTTCTGTTAATGTATCTCCATATATATTATTAAATTTTCTAACTATTTCTCTACATTGTTCAATTAGAGGTAGTTGGTCTTCACCAACTGGTACTAATTCACCATCAAATGCTGTTATATCTGCAGCTTGTGAAACAGGGTATCCTAAGAATCCATAAGTAATTGATTCTCCTTCGTTACCAAATAGTTCTTTCTTTTGAGCTATTTCAGTTTTAACAGTAGGGTTTCTATGTAATCTTGCTACTGTAACTAAGTTAGAATAATAAACTGTTAATTCTGCTATTTCAGGTATTTTAGATTGAATGAATAAATTAACTTTTTCTGGATCTATACCAATAGATAATAAATCCATTGTTATTTCTTTAACATTCTTTCTTACTTTTTCTGGATTATTAAAATTATCAGTTAATGCTTGTACGTCAGCTATTTCTAAGTAAAAATTGTATTCATCTTGTAATTTAACCCAGTTTTGACCAGCTCCAAATAAATGTCCTAAATGTAGGTTACCTGTTGGTCTTAAACCTGTTAAAATTGTCTTTTTCATAATGAATCACTTCCTCTAATGTATTTTAGCATATTATATTTAAAAAGTTAATTATATGTTATAATTATTTTGTTATAAATATAGTAATAGAGGTGTAGTAATGAAAGAATTTATTAATAAAAATAAATTATTTTTATTTGTATTATTAATATATATTTTTTTATTAGTATTTGTATCTATTACTAGACCTTTTACTCAAGATGAATTACAAAGTTGGTTAATAGCTAGAGATTTAAGTCCATTAGGTATTATTAAACAGATGAAATATGAAGGTCATTCTTTTTTATGGTATTTCTTATTAGTACCATTTGCTAAAACAGGATGTAGTGTTGAAATACAAAGAGTAATACCTGTTATGTCTTCTATAATAGCTGTTATTGTTTTATGGAAGAAGAGTTCTTTTGATAATTTATTAAAGATATTAATTACTTTTAGTAGTGGTTTAGTTTATTATTATGGTAATTTTGCTAGACCTTATTGTTTTGTTATTCCTTTATTATTTATTATAGCTAGTATATATAAAGATAAGGATGAACATCCTTATCTTTATGCTATATTATTAGGTATATTAGGTAATGTTCATTTAATAACATTACCTATAGTAGGTATATTAGTTATTGATTATTGGGGAAAATATTTTATTAAAGGTAATAAAGATAATAATAAGAATAAGATATTAAGTTTATTAGTATTATTATTCATATTATCTATAATATTATATGGTATTATTTATGGTTTCTTTTTTAGTTCTATTAGAAAGTCTAGTACTTTATTGGATACTAATTTAATTAGATATTGGCCTTTTAAATTTATTAAAACTATAAGTACTGATTTTATGTTATTTTGTGGTTATAAGACAAATATTATATTTGTTATTGGTATGTTAATAGTATTTTATTTAATAATAAGATCTACTATTAAGGATTTTAAGAATAGTATAGTATTTTGGTCATTTACTTTATTCTTATTATTAATACATTCTTTATTTTGGTTTTCTACAGTATTAAGATTATATTTAATTATATATGTATTAATATTTTGGTATTGGATTAATAAAGATAATAAGTATTTAAAATATAGTATTATTATATTTATATTATTAACTATACCTAAGACTTATAATATGATAATAGATAATACTAGATATGAATTATCTAGTAGTTATTTAACTACTAATTATATAAATAATAATATAGAGAAGGGATCTACTATATATTATACTGAACATAATTTTTATCAGTTATTAACTCC
>JAEDJT010000061.1 GCA_016296185.1 Bacilli bacterium | reverse complement strand
TAATAAAAGAAAATAAATTATTTATAGAATCATTAAAGAATAAAACTATTATTCTTTATAATATAGAAGAAACAAAAGAATTAGATATTATTAAGAATATATTAAAAAATAATGATATTGAAATTATAAATGAAGAATCTAATAATTATAAACACACTATATATGAACTTCAAAATATTGAAGATGAAGTAGTATATGTAGCTAATAAAATATGTGAATTAATAAATAATGGAATAGATATTAATAAAATATATTTAACAAATCTTAATTCTAATTATCGTAAAATTATAAAAAAGATATTTCCTATGTTTAAAATTCCAGTAGTATTAAAAAGTGAAAATACAATATATGGAACACATATATCTAATTTATTCTTTGATTATTTTGAAAGCGATATAACAATTACATTAGATAAACTTTCTAATGAAATAAAAGACAAAAAAGATGAAGAAATAATAAATAAAATAATAGATATAGTTAATAAATATACTTTTGTTGAAGATAAAGAATTAGTAAAAGATATGATAAAAGTTGATATAAAGAATACTAAAATAAAAGAACAACAATTATCAAATGCAGTACACGAAGATGACTTATATAATGTATATAATGATGATGAATATGTATTTGTTTTATCATTCAATCAAACTATAATTCCATCTATTTATAAAGATGAAAATTATCTAACAGATAATGATAAAAAAGAATTAAACATATCACTTACAGTTGATAAAAATATAAATGAAAAGAATAAACTAATTAACAAATTATCTAATATTAAGAATTGCATAATAACTTATAAATTAGTTGCTGATGGAGAAAAATTTTCAATAAGTAATATTAATGAAGATTTAAAATATGAAATAGAAAAAATAAAAGAAATACCATTAGTTTATTCAGATACATATAACAAAATAAAACTAACATCATTATTAGATGAATATAATAAATATAATACTAAATCACAATTATTATTTGACTTAAATTATCACTATAACGATATTGAATATAATACATATAATAATAAATTTAAAGGTATTAATAAAAATGATTTAAAAGATTATTTAGATAATAAATTATTATTATCATATAGTTCAATTGATAAATACTATAGATGTCCATTTAGTTATTATATTGGTAATATATTAAAACTAAACATATATGAAGAAACATTCTATCAAATTGTTGGTAGTATATTTCATGCAATACTTGAAAAATTTAAAACAACAGATTTATCATTTGATGAATTATGGAATCAAGAGGTTGATAATTACAATCACGAATATACAAATAAAGAATTATTCTTTTTAAAAAAATTAAAAGAAGAATTAGCTTTTGTAATTGATGTTTTAAATGAACAAGAAAAATTTACAAACTTAAATGATGAATATTATGAAAATAAAGTATATACATCTATAAGTGGCGAAATGTCTATAACATTTATGGGTGTAATAGATAAGATTAAATATAAGAAATATAATAGTAAAACAATAGTAGCAATAATAGATTATAAAACTGGAAATCCTAATTTAGATTTAAAAACAATTCCTTATGGAATTGGTATGCAATTACCAGTATATCTGTATTTAGCAAAAAATAAACCAGAATTAGAAAATGTAGAAATAGCTGGATTTTATTTACAAAAAATATTAAATAATGAAGTTATTGTTGATAAGTCACATACTTATGAACAACTAAAAAAGAAAAATTTACTGTTACAAGGATACTCAAATGATAATGTTTCCATATTATCTGAATTTGATACTTCTTACATGGACAGTAATATTATTAAAAGTATGAAAACAAAAATAGATGGTTCGTTTATGGGATATAGTAAAACGTTAACTAGCAAGAATATGGATACTATAACAAATATTGCCGAAAACAAAATAATTGAAGCATCTGATAAAATATCAAACGCTGAATTTAATATAGAACCTAAAAAGATAGGCAAAAACAATTATGGATGTACACTATGCAAATTCAAAGATATTTGTTTTCATACAAATGATGACATTGTTGAATTAAAAGAATTAACAGATGAAGAAGTACTAGGAGTTGATACAAATGGCATGGACTAAAGAACAACAACAAGCAATTGATGAAACCGGAACAAATATAATTGTATCAGCTGGAGCTGGTTCAGGAAAAACAGCAGTATTAACTGCAAGAACTATGAGAATAATTGAAAGTGGTACACATATAAATGAATTATTAATTTTAACATTTACTAAAGCAGCAGCTGCAGAAATGAAAGAAAGAATTAGAAAATCATTAATTAAAAAGAGTAAAGAATTACCTGAATTAGAAAAAGAAGTATCACTTATAGATCAATCGTATATTACAACATTCGATTCATTCGCATTATCAATTGTAAAAAAATATCATTATCTATTAAATATATCTAATAATATTGCTATTTCAGAAGCATCAATTATTGATATGAAAAAGAATGAAATAATAGATGAAGTATTTGAATATTACTATAGTATTAATAATGAACAATTTAAAAAATTAATATATGATTTTTGTGTTAAAGATGATACTGATTTAAAAAAATGCATATTAAAAATAGCCAATAAAGTTGATTCATATACAGATAGAGAAGGATATATTAAAAATTATATAAATGTATATTTTAGTGAAGAATATACAAATAAATGCGTAGAAGAATATGAATCAATATTATTAAATACAATTGAAGAAATAAATAAATTATATTACAAATTATCTTTATATACTGATGCAGATTATAATGAAAAATTAGTAGAAACATTATCACCATTATTCAATTCAAAATCAATAAATGATATATATAAAGTAATTGGTTTAGTCAAATTACCAGTATTAAGAAATGCTGAAGAAGAAACTAAACTAATAAAAGAAGAATTAAATAGTAAAATAAAAGAATTAAAAGATACAGTCTATACATATGGTGAAAAAGAAGAAATAATAAATAATATTAAAAAGACAAGAGATTACACAGAAATAATAATCAATATTGTTAAAGAATACTTAGATAGACTTCATGAATATAAAAAAGAAAATGAAATATATGATTTTCAAGATATTGCATTATTATCTATTAAAGTAGTTAAAGAAAATAAAGAGGTTCGTGAAGAACTAAAAAATACATTTAAAGAAATAATGATAGACGAATATCAAGATACAAATGATATTCAAGAAACATTTATTAGTATGATAGAAAACAATAATGTATATATGGTTGGAGACATAAAACAATCAATATATAGATTTAGAGATGCTAATCCATATATATTCAAAAATAAATATGATAATTATTCACAACATAATAATGGAGTAAAAATAGATTTAGTTAAGAACTTTAGATCAAGAAGAGAAGTCTTATCTAATATAAATGAAGTATTTGATTTAATAATGGATAATCGAGTAGGTGGAGCAGAATATCAAGAATCACATAGAATGGTATATGGTAACACTTCATATATAGAAGAAGGATTAACAAATTATAATTATGACTTTAAAATATTAGAATATGAAGTTCCAGAAGATAAATCATATTCTAAGGAAGAAATAGAAATATTTACAATTGCTAGAGACATAGAAAAGAAAATAAAAGACAAATACCAAGTATTTGATAAAGATGAGAAAGTTTTAAAAGATATATCATATAAAGATTTTGTAATATTAATGGATAGAGTATCAGAATTTGATACATATAAAAAAGTATTTGAATATTTAGGAATACCATTAACATTATATAAAGATGACAAACTAAATAATTCAGATGATATATATATAATAAAGAACATAATAGATTTAATAGTAAATATTAATACAAATAATTATGATTCAAAATTTAAATATGATTTCATAAGTATAGCAAGAAGTTATTTATTCGAATTAACAGATCAAGAAATATTTAATTATTTTAAAAATAATACATTTAAAGAAAGTATTGTATATAAAACATTTAAACCAATTAGTGATAATTTGAATTCAAAATCAATACCAGAATTATTTGAAGAAATAATAAATAAAACTAATATGTATGAAAAAATAATTAAAGTAGGAAATATGGATTCATCAAGTATTAGAATATCTAAATTAATGGATATAGCATCTAATCTAAGTAATTTAGGTTATGATATATATAGTTTTAAAAACTATTTAAATGAACTATTAGATAGTGAATACGATATGAAATATAGTACAACACAATCAGATTCTGATTCAGTAAAAATAATGACTATTCATAAATCAAAAGGACTAGAATATCATATTTGTTACTATAGTGGATTATACAAACAATTTAATATTAGTGACCTAAAAGATAAATTTATGATTGATAATAAATATGGAATTATTACACCTTATTTTAATGAAGGTATAAATGAATCAGTTATTAAATATTTAGTAAAATATCATTACATTGAAGAAGAAATATCTGAAAGAATAAGATTATTCTATGTTGCATTAACTAGAGCAAAAGAAACAATGATATTATTAACACCTAAAGAAGATGAAATAGAATATGAAATGGATGACAATAACACAATAAGTGTTAATGTAAGAAGAAAATATAGATCATTTAGTGCCATAATGGATTCAATAAAGTTTAAATTAAATAAATATTATGAGACAATAAATATAGATGATATAGAATTAACAAAAGATTATTTATATAAGAACAAAAAAGAAAATGAACTATCAGAAGAAAAAATAAACATCTTTGAAGTAATACCAATAGCTGATATAAAACAAGAAGTAATTGAACAAAAACATTTCTCTAAGAATATTCATGAATTAATATCAAAAGATATAAAGAATAATATTGATTTAGGATTAGAAATGCATGAGACACTAGAACTTATAGATTTTATTAATCCAAATTATGATATAATAGAAAACAAATTCATTAAAGAGAAGGTAGAAAAATTATTGAATAATGATATGTTTAAAAATATCAAAGAAGCAAATATCTATAAAGAACATGAATTTATATATATAAAAGATAATAACGAATATCATGGTATAATAGATTTAATGATGGAATATAATGACCATATTGATATTGTTGATTATAAGTTAAATAATATAAAAGATGATAATTATTTAAAACAATTAAATGGTTACAAAGAATATATAGAAAGTATTACTAATAAAGAAATAAATATATATTTATATTCAATTATTGGTGAAACACTAGAAAAATTATAGGAGGTTTTGATATGTTTACAAGTGAACAATTTACAGATTTAAAAATACAAATATCAACAATGATTGATTCACTTGTTGATATTATCAAAAGACCAAATGAACTATTAGAAAATTCACCATATTATTATCATGAAGAAGAAAGAAATAAATTTATTTTATATTTATATATTTATAAAATATTATTAAATAATGATGACTATATATGTGATAAATATTATATGTATAAAGAACATATACGTAATAGAGCAGATAATGATATAAGTGAAAAATCAAATATAAATTGCAATGATGAGTTAGATTTATTAATTAATATTAAACATAGATTACAAATTAATAAATTTTATTATGACGATGAAGATGGCATAATTTATTTAGAAGATGGATCATGGTTTGATGCAGAATGGTTTATCATTTTAACAACATTAATAATCGATAATACTGCTAAAAAAACAAACAAACAAATAAATATTTGTTATGCTATATCAACAAAATCATTAACGAAATTAGAATATCCAGAAGATATAGATGATTTCTTATCAAAATATACATATTACAATATAAAAATAAAACAAGTAGATAAAACAAAAAGTCTAAAAGAAAACAGTATATTAACACTTAAAAATGCGGCAATTAATTATCTAAAACATTTAAAACAATTTAAACATGGTTTAGAATCAGCTGATTCATATAAAATATTCTATAATTTATTAAAGAGTGAATGCCATAAACAAGGTTTTGAATTAACAGAAAATGTAATGCCTTTATCATCAATTCAATCTATAGATTTTTCATCATATGCCGATGAAGAATTTTGTTCATATTCATTAAGCAAACAAAGTCATATAATAGAAAACGCAGTATGGAGAACAGGTAACGATATTACAGTATTAGAATATACAAATGCATATATGGATATACTTGTAGATTTATTAGCTAATCTACCATTATCTTCTAAACTAACTTATAACCAACTAAAAGAAGAAAAAAAATATAAAGATAGTCATTTACTAACTATCTTGTTAACAAGTAAATTCTTATTAACATATTTAAATAATGATGATATAGATTATTCATTATTAGAATTATCTAAAGTAAAACCAAAATATATGAGTAGTATATTTAATAAAGAAGAACAATTATTAAAAAATAAAATAAAAGGATTAACATTAGATTTAGATATTCTAAAAAGAGAATTAGAAAAAGAAAAAGATGATAGAGCCAACCTAAATATGGATGAATTAGGTCCATATAATTATCAAAGAGAATTAGAAAAGTGTGTTGGTAATATTAATAGATTAAGTATAAAGATAGGATCTAATAATTCTAAACTAGCAGCTGCTCAAAGAGAATATGATGCTATAAAGACTTCACAAAAGGAACAATATAAGAA
>JAEDJT010000060.1 GCA_016296185.1 Bacilli bacterium | reverse complement strand
GAACACCATTCAATATCACCTCCCTTCTATCTTTTTAATTATTTATTTTCTGCTAACTTTACCTCTACTTCTTTGTGGTTTTCTAACTGTTTTATGTGGAACTTCCTCTTTAACTTCTTCTTTAATTTCTTCCATTTTTTCTTCTTGTATCTCTTTAGCTTTTTCAATTATTTTATCTTTTTCATCTAATATTTCATTCTGTAACATTTCATTTTTAGCTTGTTGCATAGCTATTTTAATTATTTGATACGCTTCTGCCATTATTTCTTGGAATATCATTAATATCTCGTTAGTTATCATTTTTGCTTCATGTGTTAAATTTGTAGCCTCAAATATATCTCCTTCAAACTCTACATTAGTACAATCATCAATTAAATCTTGCATTAATTTTCTTTCATCAAAATCTTTATTTTCAACTATACAATTTACTAATAAACCTACTAATTCATTTTTTAATTTATCAGAAGGATTATTTACTACAATAGTCCCATTATCTGTTGGTATTGATATTCTTAATATTTTTTTCTCTACATTTAATTTAATTTTATTTTCCATAATTATCTCTCCTTTATTTAAATTATTTATTTGCGATTAGGACTAAATTAATAGTCCTATCTATATATTATACTCTTTTTATATGTAAAAATTTCTAAAAAAAAATTGAGGTAGAGCGTTTCCACCCTACCTCCTTTTTATTAATCTTCTTTTAATGCTGAAGTTGATGCTTCTCCATGTAAAGCTATTTTAGCTATTCTTTTCTTAGAATCTTGTAATACTTTGAATGTTAAGTCAAATGAACCTATTGAAGTTGCATCTAATGTCATATCAACAGTTGGTTGAACAACAACGTTGTATAATATTATATCGAATATTTGGTCTTTGTTGTCTGTTTGTTTTTTACCTTTAAATGTACCAACTAATACATATGAAGCAGTAGGTGCATCTCCACTAATTGTTACAGCAGTTTTTTCACTATTTAAAGTACCACCAAATAAGAAAGCTAAGTATTCCATTTCAACACACTCAGCACTCATTGTGAATTCCCCAGTTCTGTTACCGTTGAATAATATAGCGTCATTACCTTTAATTCTAGCTGCTTCAGATTCCATATCTAGAGTTAATTGAGAACTATTTAAATAGTCTATTACTATTGTTCCTTCTGGGTCTACTTCTGGTAATGTATCAACATTAGTTCCAGCAGGATATAATTTTAAATCAACACAATCTTTAAATGCGTATTTTTGAGCCATTTTGTAATCACCTATTCCTTTTTAATTTTTTTAATATAAAAACACTCACATAAGTGAGTGCTACTTATTGAAAAACCAATGTTTTAACTCATCTTCGATTTTAAAGTTACCATTAGTTTTATATTTTACGAATAAATCATAATTTTCTTTTTGATGATATATTTGATAACTATTTATTAATTGATAGATAGTTAAGTCTAATACGTTATCATAAGTGTATTTACTATCCATATGAATTAAGTAATTAGCTAAATCAAATATACCTATTTGGTCTTTATCCTTATTCTGTTCTATTTCTCTTAATCTTTTTTTTCTTTCAAATTCTCTTTTCTTTCTTTCCATTTTTAGTTCTATTTCTGTTAATTCTTTTTTAACCTTTTCATCTGCTATATTATTACCTTCATGTAATATAATTAATACCATATCTGCAAACTCAGTATAATTGTTTCTATTGATATAATATATATTATCATTGGATTCAATAGATATTTGTATTGAATCTATATCATCTTTTTTAGGAGTTTCAAGTTTTACATTATCGGTTTTATATAATAGTTTTAAGGATTGTATTAAACTTTCAATCATATTGGAAAATATAAGAACATCAAAATCTTTTATTTTATCATAATCACCATTAGTATTATCTATAAAAAGTTCTTTTCTAACACTAAAAGAACTTTTAAATTTACCATAATCAAATTCTAAAAAATCACGTAATTTTGGTGGGTATACTGTGCCGAAATTTGGAATATTAATTGATTGAGCGAACAATAATGATTTTCTATTAATTAATTCCATATATATACCCTCCCTTATTTTTATTTTTTATATGTTCCTTGATTATATCCGTCTATGCTTACTTTCAATTGATATCCACAATAATTTGAATCCAAACCTAATATTTCAGTTACAGTTGTTATTTCTGCATTAGTAGCTATTCCTGTTAAATCTGCATTTTCAAGTATTTCTTGTAATAAAGTTACAATTGTAATATCTCTAGTACCTCTTAAAGTACGTTGGCAATCAACATGACATAGAATATCAATATCTACTTCTACATATTTTATTGTTCTAGCACTCTTTTGACTAAGTCTAGGTTGATATCTATTTACTCTTATATCTAAAAATGCACCAACTTGTTTCATAATATTAGGTATCCTTCTTCCTATAAATATATACTTATCAACTAAGTCATTAGCAGAAGGTGGTTCTAATGTAAATAAATCTGTATTCTCATATTCTTTTCCTGTATAATAAATATAGTTTAATAATTCAGGAGATTCTAATATTTTAGCACCTATTTCGGCTATAACTCTGTTGGGTAGTCCATATACTTCTGCCATTAGAATAAACCTCCTACACGTATAATTTTTTCATCTATAAATATTCCAAAACCATTATAAGCCTTTAATTTAACTTCCATTCCTATATATTCACTATTAGCCTTACATTTAACTTTACATCTACCATTTTCACTTAACACAATTGAAAGAGCATCATTTTTCTCCAATACCCATTCCATAGCATTAGGTGATGTATATTCAGTTGTATCACCTATAAGTATTACATCATTACCTGTTATAGTTAAATAAGGATTTACAACATCTTCTATATCCGAATCTTCATTCCAAGCTATATCATTATCTAAATCATCTAATGAATTAGCAACAGATTCGCATACTGTAAACGTTCTAATATTATCAGAAGTGAAATCGTCAACTAATGATATTTCAAATATTCTACCTCTTATTGCAAATCTAGTATTATTATCCATCATATTAGTTACGTCATTTTCAGATATTTGTATACTATATTTTGCAGATGATAAAGTTAAATTAACTAATTCTTTTGAACCATCTGCATATAATGTTAAGTTACTTATTACTATTGGATAACTATACATAGTTCCATCATACATATAATTAATTACAACACCACATTTAATTATAGTATAAGTTTTATGGTCTTGAACTGCATTTGAATCTTCATTAGATACTAACCATGGATAATTATTCCACCAGATATAACTACCACTAGTAATGTTGCTATTTAGTTTCACGTGAAGCAACTTTTGGTCTTTTATTTGTTCTTGTCTTGATATATCTGACACCAAGATGTTTTCTTTAAATCTAATACTAGTATCATATTCAAATGGTTTAGTGTATTCAATTGTATGAACACTTGGTGACATTTTATTATCTAATAATTCATTAAAATTTTCTATCGCTTGATTAAGACTACTTTCTGAATCTGTTTCTCCTTCATACCATCTTCTCTTATGACGATTTATAACTTCATTATTCATTTTATCCCCATCCATTAAAATCATCCATTCTTCTACTATATGCTTTTCTTTGGCGTAGGAAATTTTTACGATAGTAGTCTAATAATTCATTTAATCTAAGTAACACGTTGGCATTTGATAATTGGTTATAATCTTTTGTATTAATTTGATTTTTCATAAGTTTATTATAATTAGTTTTGGATTCTATCCAATAGAGTATCATACCTTGTGCTATTATATTTTGTTCTTCTATTGTAAGTTTATCAACAGTATAATAATTACCTTCTTCGTCTTGAACTAATTCAAGATTATTTTTACACTCTTTAAATCTTGTTGCAGCCATTTCATAATAAACTTTTGTAAGTTTATATAAATCTTCATCATCTAACTTAGCTAGGTCTGTATCTTTTATTAAAGAATAAAATCTGTCAAATATTTCATCAAGAGGAGTTCCCATAGGCTACACCTCCTAATCTTCAATTTTTATATCTTGGAATACTTCAGGTCTTCCAACTTTATTTTCTATTGCTCTTATTTTAAAGAAATCATTTAATTCTTTCTCTTGATAAAGTTCAGTAGCTCTTAGGAATAATTGAAGTACTAATTCTTTATTCATATTATCTAATATTTTCTCAAACTCATCTAATGAAGTATCTAATAATAAATCTGTAAAGAACTCATTGTCTGGATTTGCAAATTCTTTATATAATTTAGAAATTCCTATATATTCGTATACATCTTCTAATGTTACACTTTCATCATCACATATAACTTCTGTTATTAATATCCAATAGTTATTAAAGTATGATTTTTTTCTAACGTGCATTTTTCTTAATTCTTCTACTTCTACTATCTCAGAATCTCCATATGATAATAATTCTAATTCAAATCCATTGTTATCTTCATATTTTACTTTTACTCCAAAGTTATTTATAACTACTGCTTCTGCGTCTTTTAATATTTTTCTTAATTCTGCTTTTGATTTCTTTTTAGGTTGTGATTTTCTACCTCTTTTAGTAGTTGGTTTTTTAACTTCTTCTTTTACTTCCTCATTTACTTTATTTTCAGCCATTCTATATCATCTCTCCCTTATAATTATTTTTATATTAAAAAGACGAGATAGAATGACTTACTATCTCATCTTATTCAATTGCTTTTATCAATTTATTGAGATATTATTACTACACCATAAACATTAGATTTAAGAACACCTAATTGGAATCTTTGAATGAATTGGTATTCTATTTGGTTATCTAATCTAGCATGTTGGTCAGTAGATTCAAATACTTCTGCATTTCCTTCATTTACTAATTTTATTATTTTAGTTCCTTCAGGTATTATAAATAATTCATCTTGTTTTAATACTAAGTTGTCATTAACATCCATAAAGTTAGGTATTTCAACAACTTGGTATCCATTGAACATACCAACATGTCCCATTTCTCTGAATTCATTTTTATCTGCATCTGCCCATAATGCTTGAGAAGATTTTCTTAAGTTAGCTAAAGCACCTTTTGTACCATATATAACTGGTTTTAATCCTGTTTTAGCTTCAACATTGTTAGCAACTCTTAATACTTCATCATCTGAATAAGTACCAGCGTATCCATATTTTTCAGTTCCAACAGGAACGTATGCTTGTTCTATACCTTTAACAACTATTCTCATTAAAGCGTTGTTAACTGATTTAGCAACTCTGTTTATCATGTCTACAAAGTCTATTTTACCCATTACAAACATTACATATTCTTCATAGATTTTTACACCTAATTGGAAAGATTGCATAGCAACTTTTCCATGTAAAATTCTTTGTCTTCTTAAGTTGTCAGTACCATCTGCAACCATTCCTACTTCAAATAAATCTTTATTAGGAACTTTGAATTCTATTGTGTCACCAAGAGCAACACTTCTATAGTCAACCCATGCTTCATATTGTTGCATTAATTGTTCTCCAACAACTTCTTCTAATACTTCTGATAATAATTTGAATACTAAATGTTTATTGTGTTCAAATACATATTTATCCCAACCATTTTCACATCCAGCAGTTTTTAATATAGCCTTTCTTAATAATTCGTTTCCTTCTTCTTCGCTTCTACCAAATTTAGTTTGGATATTACCATTGTATAAAGCAACAGCAACATCTTTTACACTAAGTTCTGCCATTTTATTTACCTCCATTTTATTATATTAAACTATTTTAATTATTGACTTGTTCTTAAATTTTAATAGAATCTTATCATTACTGAATCTTGACCATTCCATTTATATATTCTAACAACTTCACCTATTGCAGTACCAGTATTTTTTTTAGCTAATTTACCATCTGCAGCTAATTCAACTTCATCTCCTACTTTAGTTACATTAGCAACTAAATCTTTAGCTATTGTATATTCATCACCAGTAGTTATATAATGTGCTCTACCTATAGCTTTGTCAGCCATAACAAAATCTTTTTCTTCTAATCTTTCATCATATTGTTTTGGTACAGTTGTATTTATAACTAAATCTCCTTTTGCAGTAGTAGCAGAAGCTAATTTAACAGAATATGCTTCAAAATCATCTGCTCCTCCACCCCAAGTATTATTTTTAGCCATTCCTGTTATTTCAAGTAATATACCTCTTTCTAATCCAGCAACAGAGTTAATAAATGTAACAGGTCTTGGATTAACGCATCTGTCCATATTCATTATTCTTGCCATTCTTATTTCCACCTTTCCTTATTATTTATTGTTTTTTGGTATACCGTATTTTGCAAATAATAAATCTACTTCAGACATTTTTTCTTCTGTATCCACTATTGGAAGTGAAGTAGATTTTTTATCGTCTTTAGAGAAATTGTTTTTGATAGGTTGATTGTTTCTATATAATTCTAACTCGAATTTTTCCATTGAGTATTGACCTTCTAAAACTTTTTCTCTTAATTCTTTTACTTTATCTTCATTTACATTAAAATTAGCAACTATTTCATCCATTTCTGAATTTAATTGTTGTATTTTAACTTGTTTATCATATTCAGCTTTAAACTCTCTTAATTCTGCTAATTCAACTAAAGCATCAGAGAATTCTGCTTTAGTATTAGCTATTGC
>JAEDJT010000020.1 GCA_016296185.1 Bacilli bacterium | reverse complement strand
CTGCTGACAAAGCAAACCAAGCAAAAACAGATTTCTTATCAAATATGTCTCACGAAATTAGAACACCACTTAATGCTATAGTAGGTTTCTCAGAAGCATTAAAATATGATGATTTATCAGAAGATTCAATGGAAAAAGTTAATGATATCTTAATGGCTTCAAACAATCTGTTAGAAATAGTTAATGGTGTCTTAGATATTTCTAAAATAGAAGCAAACAAGCTAGAAATTATTGATAAAGAATATGATACTAAGAGTGTTATTGAAGAATTAGTGGCGTTATCAAAAGCACGTATTGGAGATAAAGGATTAGATTTTAGAGTGTATATAGATCCATCATTACCAAGTATTTTATATGGTGATAACACAAGAATTAAACAAGTAGTATTAAATTTGCTTACTAATGCTATTAAATATACAAAAGAAGGATTCGTAGAATTTAAAGTTAATACAGTTCAAAAAGATAATATATGTAGATTAATCTTTACAGTTGAAGATTCCGGTATTGGTATCAAAGAAGAATCACTACCTAAACTATTTTCAAAATTTGATAGATTAGGTGTAGAAAAAGAAATGACCATTGAAGGAACTGGTTTAGGTTTAGCAATAACAAAAAGACTTGTTGATTTAATGGGTGGAAAAATAGTAGTTCAATCAGTATATGGTCAAGGTTCAAAATTCACAGTATCAATTGATCAAAGAATTATAGCTATGAAAGAACCTGCATTAAAAGAAACTAAATATTCAGAAAGTAAAGTTATTAATGTTAAAGGAACAAAATGTTTAATAGTAGATGATAATGCATTAAATATTAAAGTTGCTTCAACATTACTGAAAAAATATGGTTTTGACATAGAATCAGCATCTAATGGTTTAGAATGTATTTCAAAAGTAAATAAACCAAATGAATATAAAATAATATTCTTAGATGATATGATGCCTCATATGAGTGGTAGAGAAACAATTAAAAGATTAAAAAATAATCCAGAATTTAAAATACCAGTAATAGCATTAACAGCAAACGCAATAGATGGTATGAAAGAAGAATACTTAAGTTTAGGATTTGATGATTACTTATCTAAACCAATCGAAAAGAATGAATTAGAAAGAGTAATTAAAAAATTTATTCATGCTAATAATATTCAAGATTCAAATACAACAATTTCAAATAATGCTGAATCAATAATTGATATGGATTTTGAATTACCTGCATTATCAATGGATGTTGTAAAAAAAGCAACATTACCACCAAGAGAAGAACATGTTCCAAAACATGCAGAAAACGTAGCAGATTATACTGGTAAAAAAGTATTATTAGTTGACGATAATGAAATGAATTTAAAAGTAGCTGAAATGATATTAAAAAAATATAACTTAACAGTTGAAAAATGTAGTCGTGGAAAAGACGCTATAGATAAAGTAATAATGAAAAATAATTACGATTTAATTCTATTAGATGAAATGATGCCAGAAATGGATGGATGTACTACATTAGATAATTTAAAAGGAATAGAAGGATTTGAAATTCCTACAGTAATGATGACAGCATCACCTAAAGATGAAGTTGCAAATAAAATTGAAGAACATGGATTCAATGGATATGTAGGAAAACCAATTAATAAAGAAGAACTTGATAAAACATTAAGCACTTTATTAAATAAATAGGCAACGTGTGATAGAAATAAGATAGAGGATGATAAAATGAAAACAGTAGAATTTTTAAAACAAAATAACGTAGATGTAGAAAAAAGTTTAGAACTATTTGGAGATATGGAAACATATAACCAAACATTAAAAGAATTTCAAGATGGTATTGATAACAAATTAGCTGAAATTGAAAAATACTACAATGAAGCTGACATGGCTAATTATGCAATATATGTTCACTCATTAAAAAGTGATTGCAAATATTTTGGATTCACAAAATTAGCAGAAATGTCTTATGAACACGAAATGCAAAGTAAAGCAGATAATTATGAATTTGTTAAAGAAAATTATGCTCCTTTAATGGAAGAAGCTGCTAAAGTAAAACAATTAGTTAATGAATATATGGAAGATAGTGTAGAAGAAACAATTTCAGAAACACCATCAACTCCAACTGCTGAACCAGTTTCAAATAAAAATATTATTTTAGTAGCAGACGATTCTGAAGTAGTAAGAATGTTTGTTAAAAAAATATTTGATGAAGAATATGAAGTGGCATCAGCAATAAATGGAGAAGAAGCAATTAATTTTATTAAACAACATGAAACAGATCATAAAATTAAAGCAATTCTATTAGATTTAAATATGCCTAAAGTAGATGGATTTGCAGTATTAGATTATATTAATCAAGCTGACTTATTCTTAGTATCTCCAGTATCAATTATTAGTGGAGATACAACAAGTGAAGCTATAAATAAAGCATTCTCATTTCCAATAGTAGATATGATTAATAAACCATTTAGTGAAGATAAGATTAAACAAATAGTAGAAAAAACTATTAATTTCTCAAGTTAAGAGGTAAAAAGTATGTTTAACTTATTTAATATAATACCAATAATTGTAATTATAATTTTTATAACAACTTTTATAGTTATAGTTACAACAATTATAAAAGAAACTAAAATACAAGGAAAAATATGGAAAACTGCAATGGATAGATTAAATGAAGATCCATATGAAAGAGCTGAAAAGATGGCTATAATAAATGCTAAAGCAAAAGCAGAATATGATAAAGAAGTTAATCCAGAAATGAAAGCATTAAAATGTCCAAATTGTGGTGGAAGTGTTAAAGAGAATCAAGAAAAATGCGAATACTGTAATGCATATTTAACTAAAGGTGCTAAATAAAAAAGTAAAAGATTATATTTATTAATATAATCTTTTTTTATTATGTTATACTTATAAAGAGGTGTTATTATGTATACTAATAATAAATTAAAAATAGCAAAAAACGATAATACAGAACTAAACATAGTATCTAAAATGTTAAATAGACATGGAATTATAACTGGAGCAACTGGTACTGGTAAAACTGTTACAGTTAAAGTGTTAGCAGAAACGTTATCAGCAGCAGGTATTCCATGCTTTGTAGCAGATGTAAAAGGTGATTTATCAAGCTTAGCATTTCCAGGTGATAAAGAAAGTTTACAAGAAAGATTAGATAATCTAAAAATTGAAGATTTCAAAACAGAACAATTTCCAGTTAGATTTTGGGATATATATGGAAAAAACGGTCATCCAATAAAAGCTAGAATAGATTCATTTACACCATCATTATTAACTAAGATATTAAATCTTACAGAAGCACAAAATGGAATGTTAAATATTGCATATAGAATAGCAAAAGATGAATCTATTCCTATGATAAATTTTCAAGATTTAAAAACAATATTAAAACATGTTAATGAAAACAAAGATAAGTATTCAGCAAATTACGGAAATATAACAACACAAAGCATTGGTACTATTGAAAGAAAATTACTTGAATTTGAAAATAATAATGGAGATGTATTCTTTGGTAACCCAGAAATAAAATTAGAAGATTTGATTAGAACAGACTTATCTGGGAAAGGATATATCAATATATTAGATGCTACAGAATTAGTAAAAGATAATCGTTTATATGGAACATACATGTTATGGTTACTAAATACATTATTTGATAAAATGCCTGAAGTAGGAGATTTAGAAAAACCAAGATTAGTATTCTTTATAGATGAAGCACACATGTTATTTGATGAAATGAATTCAGAAATGAAAAACAAAATAACTCAAATAGTTAAACTAATAAGATCAAAAGGAATTGGACTATTCTTTATATCACAAAATCCTTCAGATATTCCAGAAGTAATATCTACACAATTAGGTAACAGAATTCAACATAACTTAAAAGCATATACACCAAATGAATTAAAATCAGTTAAAGTTGCTGCTCAAAGTTTTAGAGTAAATCCAAATTTTGATACAGAAAAAGTAATTTCAGAATTAAAAACTGGAGAAGCCTTAGTATCATTCATGAGTGAATCTGGTGAACCATCAATAGTAGAAAGAGCATTTATACTACCACCACAATCTCGATTTGGGACTATCACTGATTTAGAAAGACAAAACATTGTATTAAATTCAGATTTATATATGTACTATAGTCAAAAATCAACTGACAAAACAGCAGCTGAAGTATTAAATCAAACAAGTACATCAACAGATCCAACTGGATATGTAAATCAAACAGAACTATTCTTACAACAACAAAAAGAAAAAGAACTTGCTAAACAACCAAATGCTTCTGCAACAAAAACAACAAAGAAAACTACAACAAAGAAAAGTTCACTTGAAAGAAAAGTTGAAAATAAAATAGAAAATAAAATTGCTACAAAAATAGTAAATAGTATATTTAAAATGTTTAAATAAAAAAAGAAGTTAATAAACTTCTTTTTTTAACCCGTATTTATTCTTTATATATAAATATAAATTGTTTTTGATATTAATATATAATTTAGAAATACCAAAAGCATATTTATAATTATATTCATTATTAATATATTCAACAAAAGTATTATAGTTATTTAAAAGTTCTAAATAATTATTAGTATACTTATCAAAATCATTGTTGAATTTTTTATTTAATAGAGAAGAGTATATTTCATAAAGATCGTTACTTATTACATCATAATTATCCTGCATGTCAAAATCATTCTTAATCAAACAAGAAATTTGTTTAATATATGGATTTAAAGTAACATCTTCAGGCATATTATCTCCTCCAATTGGACGTATAATAGCATCATAATATGTAAAATGCAAATTTATCTATAACATAGAAATATCATTATGTGATATGATAAATATAGAATAGGAAAGATGTATATGGCTAATAAAAATATGAAGAAATTAACCTTTGCTGGAATAGCATTAATTACATTATTAAATCATGATAATTTATCTAGAAATTTTGATTTCATGAAAGCAACAGCAGCCAAAATAATCGATCCTGGAAATGTATATGAACAAGTAGTAAATGATACAATAAATAATATAGATGAATATAATGAATCTGTAGTAGAAGCAGAAGAAAAGACAGTTTATAGAAATGAACAAAAACAATATACTTCAAGTATTGGATCAGAAGTAAGTCAAATAGTTAAACCACATGATTTAAATAACGAAATAACATATGATGAAGAAACAGGAACAGTTGAAGTTGAAATTGCTGATACAACTACATTAACTTCAACTATATATACAGAATTTATTAATTATGCCGATTCTAATAGAGTTACATATAAATATAGTGAATTCTATGATGTAGATGAAGCACTAGCATTATCAGGTGCAACACAATCAAAAACATATACAACATTAATATGTGATGTAAATGATTTACCTAGTGAAGAATTAATATATAATACAATCGTTAAAAATAACGAAGAATTCTTTAATAATAACACTAATGATGCATATTATAAATTACCAGAAGAAACAGTTAAAGAAATTGCTGAACTAGTAACACAATCGTTAGCAGTAAATATAGATTTCTTAGATAACGAATCAAAACAAAGAGTATATGAAGAATTAGCTCATTTGAAAGTATATGGTGCTGATTCATCAAATCCAACAGTATCAAATGATATATATAATGCTTTATATAGACAAGATGCATCATTAATAATAGATGTAGATCAAGTTAACAAATATGGATCACATGATGCGTTTATAAAAACAGTATTACATGAAGCAGGACATATATTCCAAAGAAATTATACTGTAAGTAATGAAAATGTAACATATGTAGGAGCATCAGAATACTATAGAACATTATCGGTAAATCCATTAACATGGTCATTTATAAATGAAACAACAGCTGAATCAGACTCAATGACTCAAACTAATTCAACAAAACCATTAGTATATAGTAAACAATATAACTTCTTAAGAGCTTTAGATTTAACAGCACTTATAAGCCCAGATTATGATGAAAAAGCATTCGAAAAAGCGAATATTAATTGTAATCAAGAAGACATATATGCAATGTTTAATGCAGATACATATAGAGAAAAAGTAGAAATAATAAATATGTTATATTCTTTAGACATAGCATTATCTAGAAGAGTAGATTTCTATAATGCATATACTAGTGATGAAACAATTGATGAAGTATCAGCAAATTTATATTCAGATGCATTATATACAAATAGTAGATATTTTTATACTAATTTAGCAGAAAGAGTAGAAAATGGTGGAGCAACTATTGAAGATTGTTACTACTTAATAAAGATGTATGAAATAGATTTAAATGCATGTATAAATTATGGTTACTATCCAGATATGTATAAAGACTTTATAAGTAACTATTCAGAATTACAAGAAGAATTCTTTAACTATTTAGCGAGTAAAAATAATGTTGATATATCAAATATTATTGATGGTTTTGAATTATATTCACAAAATCAAGAATATATAAATATATCATCTTTAGATTGGTTACAAACTAGTGAAAAGAACTTCATAGTCAATAGTTATGGAGCTAATAGTTTTTATGCAAATTCAGATACAATAAGATCATTAAATGAAACAAGAATAGAAATGAGTAAATAATCATTTCTTTTTTAATATTAAATTTACATTTTAATACATATATTTATGAAAAAAATTGCCAATAATATAGTATAATTA
Source organism: Bacilli bacterium (assembly GCA_016296185.1). Lineage (GTDB taxonomy): Bacteria > Bacillota_I > Bacilli_A > RF39 > UBA660 > Coprovivens. Next base: position 19,542 of record JAEDJT010000020.1, on the reverse strand, counting down.
TATTAGGTGATATTATGAAAATTATAGTTTCTGCCGGAGGTACTGGAGGACATATATATCCAGCACTAGCAATTATTAATAAATTTAAAGAAAAAGATAAAGACTTAGAAGTATTATATATAGGAACACATAATAGAATGGAAAAAGACATTATACCAGAAAGAGGTATAAGATATGAACCAATAGAAATATATGGTTTTTCTAAAAAAGATATTATGTTAGATATTAAAAATATTAATTGTATAAGAAAAGCTAAAAAAAGATGCTTAGAATTAATGAAAGAATTTAAACCTGATTTAGTATTAGGTATTGGTGGTTATGTTACATATCCTGTAATATGGGCAGCAAATAAATTAGGAATAAAAACATTTATTCACGAACAAAATTCACATCCAGGTAAATCAAACTTAATGTTACAAAAGAAAGCTGATTTAATTGGTGTTTCATTTAAAGAATCGATTAATAGTTTTGATAAAGCTAAAGGAGAAGTGTTTTATTCAGGAAATCCTTGTGGAGAAAATGCTTTATCATTAGAACCAATGGACAAAAAGAAACTAGGATTAGACGATAATAAAAAACTTGTTGTTGTAGTAGCTGGTTCATTAGGATCAGCAACAATGAATGAAAAAATGAAAGACTTCTTACATAAATCAAAAGAATTTGATTATGAAGTCTTATATATAACAGGAAAAAATTTATATGATGATTTTATAAAAGAAGAACAATTTCCTAGTAATGTAAAAGTATTACCTTACTTAGATAATTTAGCAGCATTATTAAAAAAAGCAGATTTAATAGTAACAAGAGCAGGAGCTTCTACAATGAGTGAAATCTTCTCATTAAGACTTCCAGCAATATTTATACCATCTCCTTATGTTGCTAATAACCATCAATATTTTAATGCTTTAGAAGTAAAAAATAATGGTGGAGGAGAACTAATTGAAGAAAAATGTTTGACATCTGATGCATTAATTAATAAAATTAATGAAGTGCTAAATAACAAAGAGAAATACGAAAGTATGAAAGAAAACCTTGCTAAGATGAGCATGGATAATAGTAGTGATGTTATTTATGAGAAGTTAAAGGATTTGGTAAAATGATAGAAGAATTAAGACAATATGGTGAAGTAACAGAACATGCATCATTAAAAAATTACAATACTTACCGTATTGATGGAACAGCTAAAATGCTTATCCAACCAAATAATATAGATGATCTAGCAAGTACATTAAAAATACTAAAAGAAAATAATATTAAATATTATATTTTAGGTAATGGATCTAATATAGTAATAAATGATAGAGAATATGACGGAGCAGTAATCAAAATGGATAAACTAAACGGATTAGAAGTTTATCCAGATTTAGAAACAGCATACGCTGAAGCTGGTGTATTACTTCCTAAATTAGTAGTTGAAGTAACTGATAAAGGATTAACTGGTCTAGAATTTGCAGCAGGTATTCCAGGAACTGTAGGTGGTTCAATATATGGTAATGCCGGAGCATACAATGCATGTTTATTAGATTATGTTAGAACAATCACAGTATTAGATGAAGATTTTAATATAAAAGTATTAAATAATGAAGATATCACTTATGGATATAGAACAACTTCATTTAAAGAAAATAAACAATATATTATTGTTGCAGCTAAGTTCTATGTAACAAAAGGTGACAAAGAAAATTCATTAGAAGTAATTGCAAATAGAAGACAAAGAAGAATAGAATCTCAACCATTAGAATATCCATCAGCAGGTTCAGTATTTAGAAACCCTGAAGGAGACTTTGCAGGTCGCCTTATTGAATCTTGTAACCTAAAAGGATATAAGATTGGTGGAGCAGAAGTAAGTGAAAAACATGCAAACTTCGTAATTAATAAAGAAAATGCTACTGGAAAAGATGTTCATGATTTAATTATGTATATTCATGATACAGTAAAAAATACAACTGACGTAGATTTAAAAATAGAACAAGAATTTATAGATTGGGAGTAATAATATGACTAAAAAGGGGCACAAGAAAAAACTTAAACTAAAAATAAAGCCACTAATAACAATATTAGTTATTATTCTTGTGGCCTTTTTGTCATATACTTATATAAATAATATAACAATAAAAAATATTTATATAACTGGAAATGAAATAACTACAGATAAAGAAATAATAGAAATAGCGGGAATAAAAGATTATCCAAAATTATATAAATTAAATAAAAAACAAATGAAAAAAAATATTAATGAATTACCATTAATAGATGAAGTGAAAATAAATAGAAATATCTTTGGTAAAATAACAATTAAAGTAAAAGAAAGCAAAATATTATTCTATTATAGTTATAATAATAAATATATTACATCTACTGGAGAATCAATAGATGATCGTGAAAATTATTACGGATACGCAACACTAATTAATTTTACACCAGATACAATTTTTGATGAATTAATAGTAGGTTTAAATAAATTAGATTACAATATTGTTAGAATGATTGATAGATTCGAATATACACCTTATAAAGCTCAAGATGGTACTTTAATAGATGAATCAAGGTTTACTTTATATATGAACGATACTAACCAAGTAGTTATAGATACAGTTAATATAAGAAAGTTAAACGATTATATGCAAATATATGCATCACTTGGAATGGATAATGTAAAAGGAACATTATATTTAGATACAATTACTGAAGAAAATATTTATTTCAAGAGTTATGATACACAAGCAGCAGAACAAGCTGCAAGAGAAGAAAAAGAAAAAGAAGCAGCTGAAGCAGCTGCAGCAGCTAATGAACCTACAACAGAAGTTATTGCACGATAAAGGACAATTATGTCCTTTTTCTTTTTCATGATATAATAAAAAACGAGAGGAGAATAGTATATGAATTACAACAAATTAATGGAAGAAGAAATTAATAAAATTATTGAGTCAAATACAAAACCTAAAATACTATTACATAGTTGTTGTGCACCATGTTCAACTCATTGCATTAAAACATTAACACCATATTTTGATATAACAGTTCTATACTATAATCCTAATATAGAACCTTATGAAGAATATTTAAAAAGAAAAGAAGAAGAAATAAGATTTATAAACGAATTCCCACATACTAATAAAATAGATATAATGGATTGTGATTACGATAACGATCTATTTCTGGAAATGTCTAAAGGATTAGAAATGGAACCAGAACGTGGAGCAAGATGCATCAAATGTTATTATTTAAGAATGAATAAAACAGCTATAGAAGCTAAAAATAATAACTATGACTACTTTGCTACAACCCTAACATTAAGTCCTTTAAAAGACGCTAAAAAGCTTAATGAAATAGGAGAAAAACTACAAGAAAAACATAACGTTAAATATTTATATTCAGACTTTAAGAAAAAAGAAGGATATAAAGATAGTATAGAAATGTCAAAAGAATATAACTTATATAGACAAGATTATTGTGGATGTAAATTTTCTAAAAGAGATAGAGACAAAGAAAAAGAACTAAATAATTAGTTCTTTTATTATTCGTAAAAATTCTTCATATATTCATTATAAGCTTTATAATCAGTATCATTATAATTAGGTTTATTATATGTAATATCTAATGATTTAAATATATCTTTAATAAAATAATCACAAAGATATGGATTTCTAACTAATATAGGTCCTAGTAAATAAGTACCAATAAAATTATTTACTCTGAATCCTTCAGTCATATTCTTTTTATTATATCCAGATCCTTCAGTAACATTAAATATAGTATTATCTAAATTATCTAAATAACAAACTCTATTTTGAAAACCAACAATCTTTTTATCCATTAATTTACTACTATATAATTGTTCACCAACAATTCTATCTTTATTAACTGTAGCTGTATAATTAAAAATATCTAAACATTTAATTTTATCTTTACCAATAATTTCTTTACCAAATAACTCTAAAGAATTACCAGTAGCAATAAAATATTTATTACCATCAATAGCTTTTTTTATATCATCTTTATATTTTATTATATCTTCTAATACTATCTTTTGATTATCTTCACTACCAGTACCAATATAATAAATATCATACTTACTAAAATCTATTTCATCATCTACAGATAAGAAATAAACTTTAACTTCAGCATCTTGATCTTCTAATTTTTTCTTTAAATATCTAACATTACCATTCTCACCATAAAGGTTCATTAAATCATAATATAAATGAGCTATCTTAATTGTTTTCATTTTCATCTTCCTTAATTAATCTAAGTATGTTAGCAGTCATATCAAAACATACCATTGTATAAATATCGCCAATACTTTCTTTTTTAACTTTTTTTATTAATGTACCTAAATCATCAACTAGAACAATTTTATCTTTATCAATATCAGTAAATTCTAATCTGTTTAAAACATCATATCTAAATCTACCAATTACAAATATCTTATCAATATTTTTATCATTTAATAATTCAAAATCAACATCCCATAACCAAGATAAATCATTAAATTTATATCTTCTAGAAACATTATCAAAACCTAATATAACAGTCTTTTTACCACTTTGATTAACAATAAATCTAATTGATTGATAATAACTTAAATTATTCTCATTCTTAGTTTCTAACATTGTTAAATTTCTATTATCTAATTTTAATTCTTTACCACGTTTACTTTCTTTTTTATCTACATTAAGAGCTTTTAAAATATCTTTTTCTTTTAACCCTAAATCACTAACTAAAGCATAAGCTGCAACAGTATAATATACAGCATATAAAACACATTTATTTAAATATATATCATTTCCATTTATCTTAATTGATTTATCATTAAAATTTATATCAGTAGCTTCATAATCAACATTACCTCTAGCGTATTTACAAGAAGGACATTTATAATTACCAATATGTCCATAATGATAAAAATCATATTTTAATTTTTTATGACATTTAGGACAATAAGCATAATCAATTGCATTGATATTAAATTCATTATAACTATCATCAGTTTTACCAACACCAAAGGTAACAATATCATTTTTCATTTCTAAAGATAATTTATGTACTAAAGGATCATCAGCATTTAAAAATAACTTAGTATCTTCACCAATAGCTTTAATAATATCATTAAATACTACATCAGGATGACCATTTCTAGCAGGTTGATCTCTAGTAACATTTGTAATAATCAAATGAGTCATCTTATTCTTACCAAATATTAATTTTAAATGTCTTTCATCACATTCTAATAATAATACATCATGTTTAAATTCACCTTTATAATTACAATTATTTAAAATTAAAGTAGTAGCAGCTAATACACCATTACTTCCGTTTTGGTTGTAACAAACATCATATCCATTATCAGTTAATATGTGATTAATTAAATCAGTAGTAGAACCTTTACCAGAACTACCAGTAACTGCAATAACATATTTAGGATATTTAACATGTTCTAATATTTTCTTTTGTCTAAAAACATCATATACAATATATCCTGGATATACAGATCCATTCTTTTTGAATAATTTACATACAAATGTAACAAATTTATTTATAAATACAAAAAACCTAATTCTCATAAATATCACCTAAAAAAATTATATCATAAATAAAGAAAATGCTAATGATTATGTACTAATTTTGACATCTTTTGTCGAACTAATAGAAAATAATCTAATATAGTGATAATTTACATATGGTGATTATATGGAAATATATTATAGTAAAGAAACTTTATATATAGAATTAAATGATTCTATAAGTTTCACATTAATAAGTAAACTAAAGAAAAAAATGTATCATATACTAGATATTTATAAAATTTACAATATAGAATTAAAAATAATTGATAATAATTATGATAAGTCTCTTATAGAAGAATTAATAAAAGAATATAAAAATAAATATAATGGAACTATTATTGTAAAGTAATATAATATTTTTATAGTATAATAAAATAAATTATTGTATTATAAACAAAAAGGAAGTGTACTTATGCAAAAAATAATTATTTGTTTAACATTTATTCCATGGATTTTATACTTTATATCTGTATCTATAAATGCTATAAAAGATTTAAATAGAAATAAAATAACAATGAATTGGTTAAAAGAAAATGTATTAAATATATTTCATTTTGATAATATTATTTTAATTGCAATCTTTATATATTTTTCAATATGCTATCCTGATTCAGATCAAATAATGTTAGTAGAAGTATTATTATTTACATTCATAAATTTATATTTATACTTAAATAGATATTATGATAAAAATAATAAAAAAGAAAAGATAACAGTAAATGATATTCCTACAGTATTAATAATTGTAATATTGATGTTAATACCAATTACATATTATTTATCAACTAAAAAATATACAACATGCTATTACATAATGTTTGGATATAGTTTCTTTAACTATGTAATAGTATATATAAGTAAAATAATTAATAATAAAATAATAAGTATAATAAAATAATGAAAACAAATAATTATAATATAGAAAAAATAATAGATGGATTAAGAAATAAAGGTTATACAAACTTTGTAAATCCAGAAGAATTAATGTATGTTAAAGGAAAATTACATAAAGACGAATATAATATTTATGAATTATATCCAGAATCAAACGCAGTAATATTGTATAAAAAAGAACTTCCAGATATAAGATTATTAAAAATAAACAGCAAAGTAGAATTAAGACATCAAGAAATAATGGGAACAATATTTTCATTAGGTCTAAAAGAAGATGCATTTGGTGATATTATTAAATATAGAGGAGTATTCTATTTATTTGTATTACCAACACTAGTAGACTATTTGAAATATAATTTAACAAGTATAAGAGGCAATAATATAGTTATAGAAGAAGTTAATTTAGAGTTAAGTAATAACTTTAAAATAGAGTATATAGAAAAAGAATATATTGTTTCTTCATTGAGAATAGATAATATAGTTTCAACAATAACAAATGATAGTAGAAATAATGTCTTAGAAAAGTTTAAAAATAAAGAAATTATTCTAAATTATGATATAGATGTAAAACCAACAAGAACAGTTCATGATGGAGATATATTTAGTATTAGAAGATATGGAAAATACAAATATAATGGAATAAAAAAAGAAACAAAAAAAGGTGGATATATTATCGAAGTTCTAATGTATAAATAAATAGCATAAAATAGGCGAAAAGTACTTGTATTGAGTACTTTTTTTTGGTACAATATTAGCGGCTAAAAAGCCAAATAATCACGTATACCGTTTGTATTGCCCAGTGGCCATAGGTTGGTGATATTTAAGTATACGGAAGAAAATAACAAAAGGAGAGTGAAATTATGGCAGTAGTATCTCAAAGCTACCTATTAGAGGCTGGCGTTCATTTTGGACATCAAACTAAAAGATGGAACCCTAAAATGAAAGAGTACATTTTTACAACAAGAGACGATATTTATATTATCGACTTACAAAAAACAGCTAGTAAGTTAGAAGAAGCTTACGCTGAATTAAACAAAATTGCACAAAACGGAGGAACTTTCTTATTCGTTGGAACTAAGAAACAAGCTCAAGAAGCTGCAAGAGAAAACGCTGAAAGAACTAATTCTTACTATGTAGTAGAAAGATGGTTAGGCGGAACTTTAACAAACTTCAGAACTATTAGAAGTAGAGTTAAACGTTTAGAACAAATTGAAAGAATGGAACAAGACGGAACATTCGAAGTATTACCTAAAAAAGAAGTTATTAACTTAAAAAAGGAATACGAAAAATTAAACAAATTATTATGTGGTATTAGAAAAATGGATAAATTACCACAAGCAATGATTATCGTTGATCCTAAAAAAGAATCAAACGCTATCAAAGAAGCTAGAAAATTAAATATACCTATTTTTGGTATTGTTGATACAAACTGTGATCCAGATGACGTTGACTATGTTATTCCTGGTAACGACGATGCAGTTAGATCTGTAAAAGTTGTTTTAGGTGTTTTAGGAAACGCTATCGCTGAAGCACAAGGTGGAGAAATCATCGACTATGTTACTGAAGATGAAAAGAAACCTAAAAAAGAAGTAAAAGAAGCTCCAAAAGCTGAAAAAGCTCCAAAAGCTGAAAAAGTAGAAGAAAAAGTTGAAGCTAAAGAAGAAGTAGTTGAAACTGCTACTGAAGATTTAAGTTCTATGACATTAACTTCTTTAAAAGCAATGGCTAAAGAAGCTGGTATCAAAGGATACACAACTATGAAAAAAGATGAATTAATCGCATCTTTAAGCGAATAATTTAATAAATTTATTGATTTTAAAAGAAGGAAGGTTACATTATGATAAACGCAAGTTTAGTAAAAGAATTACGTGAACAAACAGGCGCAGGTATGATGGATTGCAAAAAAGCACTAACAGAATGCGATGGAGACTTAACTAAAGCTATAGATTGGTTAAGAGAAAAAGGTATTGCTAAAGCAACTAAAAAAGGAGCAAGAATTGCTGCTGAAGGTTTAGCAAATATTTATATTGATGGAAACAAAGCTGTTATGATCGAAATCAACGCAGAAACTGATTTCGTAAGTAAAAACGAAGAATTCAAAGAATTATTAGATGCTGTAGGTAACACTATTTTAAAAAGTGATGCTAAAACATTAGAAGAAGCTAAAGAATTAAAATATGAAGATGGAACTATTAATGATTTAATCGTTGCTAAAACAGCAAAAATTGGAGAAAAATTAGACTTCCGTCGTCTTGCAGTAATCGAAAAGAACGATGATGAAAACTTCGGAGCATATTTACATATGGGCGGAAAAATTGCAGTTGTTGCTGTAGTTAAAGGCGCTAATGAAGAAGTAGCTAAAGATGTAGCAATGCAATCAGCAGCTATGGGAGCAAAATATGTATTTAAAGAAGAAGTTCCTACTGAAGAAGTAGAAAAAGAAAGAGAAGTTCTAAAACAACAAGCTATCGAAGAAGGAAAACCTGCTGATATTGCAGAAAAAATGGTAGAAGGTAGAATTAACAAATTCTATAAAGAAATTTGTTTATCATTACAAGCATTCATCAAAGATGGCGATGTAGATGTAACTAAATACGTAACTAACAATGGTGGAGAATTAATTGGTGCTACTAGATTCAATGTTGGTGAAGGAATCGAAAAACGTGAAGAAAACTTCGCTGAAGAAGTAATGGCACAAATTAAAGGTTAATTACTAAAAAAGAAAAAGACACAAATGTGTCTTTTTTTATATACATTTGTTTACAACCATTGCTTTAAATCAACTTTAAAAACAATAAATCATGGTATAATAATGATAGGAAGTGAAAATATGAGTACTAACAAAAAAGATGATAAAAAAGCTATTCCAGCAAAAGATAAAAAAGTATTAACAAAAAAAGAAAAAACATTAAGTATTATAAGAAAAATAATATATTTATTAATGTTTGCTCTAGTTATTTTTGGTTTTGTATATTTAAGTAATAAATATGAAAATAAAGATACAGAAGTAAAATATATAACAGATTACTATAAAGATTTAAAAAGCGAAAAATATGAAGTAATTAACGGAACACAAATGATTAACTATGTTAAAAGAGGAAAAAATATTATAATCATAGGAAGTGAAACATCTGAATGGTCAAAAAAATTAATGACAATAGTAGATCCTATATTTGATACATTCGGAATAGATAAAGTATATTATTACGATATTAATAATGATAAAGCACAAAAAAATTCAAATTATTATAAAATTAAAGAACTATTAAAAGGATCATTAACAACAACAGATGGAAGTAACTCAAATTTATTAGCACCATCAATTTATATTGTTGATAATGGCAAAATTTTATATTACAATACTGATACTGTTGCTATGAAAAATACTATTGAAATAGATGAATATTGGAATGAAGAAAATCTAATAAAATTCCAAATAGAATTTGAACAAGCATTAGTGAATTATTATTTGAATAATAATTAATAATTAGATATAATAAACTTATTAAAGAGGAGAGAAAACGCATGATAGATGAAACAATAGAATTAGAAATGATGAATGCATTAGAAGTAATGGATCAAAGATTAAATACAATAAGAGCAGGAAGAGCTAATCCAGCATTATTAAACGGATTAATGGTTGAATATTATGGTACACCAACACCAATTCAAAGTTTAGCTAATATTACTGTTCCTGAAGCTAAAACATTAATGATTAAACCATTTGATAAAGGATGCATTAAAGATATCGTAAAAGCTATTAATGAAGCAAATATAGGTATTAATCCTAACGATAATGGAGAAGCTGTTATTTTAGCAATTCCACCATTAACAGAAGATAGAAGAAGAGAATATGTTAAACAAGCAAAACAAATTTCTGAAGATGCTAAAGTAGCTTTAAGAAAAGTTCGTCAAGAAGCAAATGATGATATCAAAAAAGATGAATCAATTCCTGAAGATAATCAAAAGAAAATGTTAGATGAAGTACAAAATTTAATAACTGAATATAACAAAAAAATTGATGAAAAATTAAAATTAAAAGAAGAAGAATTAATGACTGTATAAAAAATAAACCACTTAGTGGTTTATTTTTTTTGTTAAAGAAACAATATCTGTAACATATATAGAATCATCTTCACTATTCGTAACTAAAGAGTAGGGAAAGGCATTAGATTCATATAGAGAATATAAATCAATTCCGTTAACTATAACTTGTTCCATCATAGAAGGAGTTTCATAGTTTATAGCATTAGCATCATTAGATCTAAATTCATTACCTTTAAATAAATATATTTGCAATAAAGAAGTAGTACAAGTACCATAAGATCTACTAAATATAATATAGTTATTTTCACCACTATTATAAAAAGTAACACCTTGTACTTTACTAGGAACAGTATAACTATTATTTAATGATAAATGAATAGTTTCATCTTCATTCATAGTAATATTATATTCTTTCATCGTTCCATCTTCACTTTTAGTATAATTACCAACATATAAGTGATTATCATTATAAGCTAAATAAGAAACAGCAGGTTCATCTTTATAGTTGATTAAATCGAATCCTAAATTTAACTCTCTATATGTAGCATATACTTTTTCACAATTTAAAATATTATTTATTCTATAAGCATTAACTCTTCCTTCAGCATTAGATACCCATAAAAGTTCATGATCAGGATCATAAGCAATTCCACCAACATGAGCGATTATTTCTAACTTACAAACATGAACTACATTTCCATTCATATCTAATACATATATTCTAGATTTCTCCTTATTCCAATAATCATAAGTAGAAACAAGAATATAATCATTATATAAAGTAATTCCTTGAGGTATCATAGAATTATCTGCCTCAAATGGAATAGATGTATTAGTGTAATTATAAAATCCATTATCAGCAAAATCTAATAGTTGATTATTGGAACTATTTAAATAATTAACTGCATCATATCCAACATTATAATAATCATGAATATTATCTCTAGTCATATCTTTTTTATTACTTCCACCAAGATTAATCAAAATAGAAGTTAAACCAGCGATACATAAAGCTTTTTTAAGTTTATTTTTCCACTTAGACATATGATACCTCCTTCCACATAGTTTTCTAGTATACCAAAAAAAACAAAAATAACCAATTGAAGAAGGGGTAACTTTACACTTTCAAGGCAAAGAAAAAAAACTGGTATAAAACCAGTTTTAATATTCAAAGTGGTGACCCCGAAGTGATTCGAACACTTGACCGATCGCTTAGAAGGCGATTGCTCTATCCAGCTGAGCTACGAGGTCATAACTCAAGAACATATTGATTATATAACATAATTTAAGAATTTGCAAGTCCAAAGTTATCAATATATTCATTATTTATTCTAAAAGTTACATTTTTAACCCCAAAAGTGTCATAAATAGAGTAAAAAAGAGTGTATTTAACTTCTTCTTTTAACGTACCATCAAGTACATAATCAAATAAACAATCATCGAAATTTAAATCAATTACCTCCTCATCATAATCATAATTTAATAATTTAACATTATTAGATATCTGATTAGATAGATTACTATCAAAAACTTTATTACTAGATAAACTATTAATAATGATAGACATTTTATCACTAGAATCATTACTTACTAAAGTAATAGGGATAAAATAATCGTCTTTACTATAATATACAGTAACACTACTAGTATTATTGATACTATCAATATTATAAATAGTATTTATTCCAAAATTACGATCTAAATAATAATCTAATTTAATATTAGTATTAGGAACATAATCTAAATGATTTCCTTCAACAAAAATAGCTATCTTATCAATATTTTCCAAACTCGTACAAGAATATATAATACTTTCTAACATTAATATACTTTTATCACTTTCAATATCCATAATATCATTACTAAAATCAATGTTTAATATTCCATTATTAATTTCATAACTTAATACTTTAGTATTACTAGGTATTAATCCTTTAAATCTTTCACCATCATTATTATCTTTTAATAAAGTTATTAAATCTAAAATAGAGTTATAACTATCCTTAGTCATGACTACATAGTCATTCATATCTATTAGATATATATTTCTTTTTGCAATGTCTTGATAACTTATGTGTTTTTCTAAATCACTAGGATAATTATAAAGTATAATAGAAAGAATTAAAAAGAGAGTAGTTATAATAATTTTTCTAAAAGAAAAAATTCTAATCATTTAATCACCTTATATAAAAAGTCCTTATAAAAGGACTATAGATTTATTTCATTTAATTTAAGTAGCTCAATAACAGCTTGGCTTCTACCATTAACTCCTAATTTTTGTATTACATTCGAAATATGGTTTCTAACTGTTTTTTCACTAATAAATAATTTACTTGCAATTTCTTTTGTAGTATTATTAAGTATCAATAAATCAAAAACTTCTTTTTCTCTAATTGTTAGTATCTTCTTCATATAATACCTCTTCCTTATTAGTAATATATGAAGCATTATAAAAAATGTTAATTAAACTTAACTGTAATATACTTATTATCCTTAAATTCTTGTTGAACTGTTCTAATAATTGTATTTGCTAATTCATAAGAATGCTCTTTATGATTTACAACAACATTAATACCACTAGGAGTTATTTTTACAAAAGATTCTAAATTTAATTTTTTATAAATAATATCTTCTAAATTAGTTTCAGTACTTTTATTACTATTTAATAACAATAAATTATCATAAGCTTCATTCTTTTCTTCTAATGTAGATGTTAAAGATAATAATGTGTTTTTATAATCTTCAATCATTTTTTGCATTTCTTCATCACTTTGAATTCTTAAAGAAACTAATTCAGAACTTTCATTTAATACTAATTCTGTCTGTGATTCATCATTATAACTAATATCTTTAAATTCATTTAAAGAACTATCATTCATACTAAAATAAAAAATACTTAAAACAAGAATAATACTAAATAAAGATACAAACCATATATTTTGTTTATTAATCATTATAATCACCTAATTAAGTATATTATTTACATTACAAATTATTCTTTTTATTTCAATTTTTATTAATTTATATTATTATATTTATAGGTGATACAAATGAACAAAAAAATGGTTAGAAATATAATTTTATTATTCTTACTTGCATCATTTATCGGATTAAATGTAGTATATGGAGCTACAACAGTAAAAACGAGTGGTGAATTACATTTTTGCCAATATGCTGGAACAAGAAGAGCGTTAAAAGCAGTAGGTTATTTTATATTAATTGCTAAAATATTAGTACCAATTATTTTAATGGCTGTAGTAATGAAAGATTTATTCGGAGTTGTAATGTCAGGAAAATCTGATGATTTATCAAAAGTAATAAGTACATCTATAAAAAGATTAATTGCAGGTTTTATTGTATTCATTATTCCAAGTGCAATATTAGCTGCATATGACGTATTAGGCTACGGGGATCAAGGAGAATTAGATAAATGCTTTACTTGTACATTAGATGTAGGAAAATGTACTGTAGAAGATGATGATGCTGATGATAAAAAAGCAAATACAATAACAACAGTTAATACAAATTAAAATGTGAAATATTCACATTTTTTTTATTTTTTTAAAAGGATATCTAAACTTCATATAGAAAATATATAGTGAAGGGAGGATAAATGAAAAATATATTAGTAAAACAAAAAGATATAAAAGATTGTGGAGTATGTTGTCTATTATCTATTATAAAGTACTATGATGGAGAAGTACCAATAGAAACATTAAGACTAGATACTAAAACTAGTACAAATGGAGTTACAGCATTAAATCTTATAAAGACAGCTAAAAAGTATGGATTTGATTCTTACGGAATGAAATTAGATGATTTAGAAATAAAATCAGAACTATTACCAGTAATAGCTCATACAAATCAAAAAGGATACAATCACTTTGTTGTAGTTTATAAAATAAAAAATAACACAGTATATGTAATGGATCCTGCTAAAGGGTATAAAAAATATAATATAGATGAATTTAAGAATATATGGACAAATATTATTTTATTATTTAAACCTTATCAGAAAATACCTCAAATTAAAAATAAACACTCAATTAAAACTACATTGTTCAAATTCATTCAAATCAATTCACTATTAATATATAAAATAATATTATTCAATATAATTATAACTATATTATCAATTATATTAAGTTATTATTTCAAAATATCGATTGATTCATTAGAAACAAATTATATAAATACAACAATCTTTATCATAATAATCTTTTTAATATTAAATGTTATTAAGATATATATAAGTCATATTAAAAATAAAATATCTATATATTTCAATAAAAATATAGATTTAACCCTTATACCAGATTTTATATATCATATATTTAATCTCCCTTTGAATGTTATCAAAAGTAGAACATCAGGAGAAATAATAACAAGAGTAAGTGAAATTAATAATATAAAATCATTATTTTCAGAAATAATAATTACAATATTATTAGATTTAACTTTAGCAATTTGTTCTATATTCTTTTTATACAATATAAGTAAAGAATTATTTTTAATTCTTTGCATAATATCTTTATTATATATTGTAGTTGGTTTAATCATCTCACCAATCATAATAAGAAGAATAAATGATAACATTGAATTAGAAACTGAATTTAATTCTGAACTAGTAGAGAAAATAGATAGTATTGAAACTATAAAAAACTTAAATATAACAAATAAAATTGTTGATAATATAACTAAAAAATACACTTCATATTTAAGTAATACATTTGACTATAATCTTTTTATTAATAATCAAAATACAATTAAAACCATTATAAATGAGATAGGTTTATTCATTATTAGTAGTTATGGAATTTATTTAATTAGTAAAGGAAATTTAACAATTATTTCATTAGTTACATTCAACAGCCTTCTTTCATATTATATTAATCCTATAGAAAACATTATAAACTTAATTCCCAATTATTTATTTATAAAGCTAACAATAGGTAAAATAAATGAATTCCTTAACATTGAGCCCGAACATAATGGAGAACAAGAAGATTTCAGTACAGGTGATATTTGTATAAAAAATATTAAATATAGCTATGATAATTATAACTATGTATTAAACGAATATAATCTTGAAATAAAAGAAAATACACATCTATGTATTGGTGGAGAAAGTGGATGTGGAAAGAGTACTTTATGTAGATTACTAAGTAGAAACATAGATGATTATAACGGAAATATTTATATTAACGATATTAATATAAAAGATTATTCATTGAATACAATAAGAAGAAATATTTTATATGTATCACAAAGAGAAAAACTATTTACTGGTTCAATAAGAGATAATATTTTAATAAATAAAGAAATCGATATAAAAGAATTAAATTACATATTAAAAATAACAAAAGTAGATGAAATATTAAATAAAAAATCACTTAGATTAGAATCGTTATTAATAGATGGTGGATATAACTTAAGCGGTGGAGAAAGACAAAGAATAATACTCGCAAGAGCCTTAGTTCAAAAACCAAAAATATTAATATTAGATGAATCATTAAGTGAAATGAATCCAGATATGGAAAAAGAAATATTAGGAAATATTGATATATATTTAAAGAAAACAACTTTAATATATGTATCACACAGTAGTGTTAATTATTTAAAAGATAGAATAGAAATGAGTAAAATATGATAGATAGAATAATACTATTAAATAAGAAACCAAAAAAATCTTATATCATTATAATAATAATCGCTTCGTCACTTATATTATTAATATCTAGTTATAATATGAAAACATATTCTATTAAAAAAACATTAGGTTATATATCATGTGAAGAAGAATGTCATATTAATTTATCATTACCATACAAAGATTTAAACATTGTAAATGATAATACAATAATAGAAGTCGATCATAAAAGATATAAACCAACTGAAATATTATATAAAGATATTTCAATTGAAAATAATATTCCATATCAAAATATTCAAATAAATACAGAAATAAAAGATGAAAAAATAGTTGAAGTAAAACTATTAAATAATAAGCAAAGAATAATAAAAAAAGTTTTTGACATAATCAGGGAAGGATAAACAACATGAAATTAACAACACAAGAATTATCAGACATTAATGGTGGTGTTTTAAAAACAGCTAGTGCAATTATAATTTGTGGAGTAATTATATTTGCAATGGGAGTAGCAAGTGGATGGAAAAGACCATTATCTTGTAAAAGTGGAAAGTAGGTAAATAACATGCAATTAACAGAACAACAATTAAATAATTTAAACGGTGGTGCAGTATCAGCTGCATACATAAATGCTTTAATAAGAGCAGCATCTTTCATATATGACTTAGGTAGAGCATTTGGAACTACATTAAGACAAGGAAAGAATAAACAAATTTGCAAAATCTAGAATAGGAATTTTTGCAAAATTTTAAAAAGATGCTATAATATACCCCAAGATTTTTTGGGGTGTTTTTTATATGAAAAGAATTAAAAAGGGATTAATAGTTTTATTAATGATAATATCTATGTTATCAATTAATATCGAAAGAGTTGAAGCTTTGAATATCGAAATATTATCTGTAGCCACAACTTCTAAAAAGAAATCATCAAATAACTATTTAAAAGAATTAATTATTGAAGGTGTAAATATCGACTTTAAATCAAAAAAACAAACGTATGATATAACAGTTGATAACGTAAAAAACTTAAAAATTAATGCAATTACCAAGAATGATAATGCAAGTGTATATATAACTTATCCAGAAAAATATGTTGAAGGATTAAATAAAATTACAATTAAAGTAGTAGCAGAAAATAAAAAATACAGAACATATACGATAAATGTAAATTATAATCCTAAAAAAGAAGAAAATAAGCAAGAAGAAATTAAACAAGAATCTGAAAAAAAAGAATCAAAAGAAACTAATATAAATGAACACATAAAAGAAGTAAATCCATTAATAAGTAACAGTATATTAGCCTTCCTATTTGCATTATTAATGTTTATGTTCTATATCAGCAAATTACTAAAAGATGCAGATAAAGAAGATAAACCTAAAAAGACAGTAAACGAAAATAAAAAAACACAAAAACTAACACTTAAAAAGACTACTACAACTAAAAAGAAAACAAATAAAACTAAAGTAAAATATAAAAATAATGCAAAGAAATCAGAAGATATAATTGTAAAAGATAAAAGATTTGAAAAGATGTTTGATGCTGAGTATCAATTAAAAATTAAAGGTCAAAAACCAAAAATTGAAACAAAAAAACAAGCCAAAAAAGATAAAAAAGAAGTATCTTTAAGTATTGATGAAATAAAAGAAAAGAATAATATTAAGAAAAAAATAGAAAAAGAAAAGAAAACAAAAAAAGCAGAAACAAATAAAAACAAAGTAGAAAAAAATATAAAAGAAGAAAAGAAAAAAACTTCAAAAGAAATAACTCAAAAAACAGAAAAGAAAACAAAAATTGCTAAATCTTCAAAAATAGAAAAAGCTACTAAAGAAAACAATAATGTAGTAGATGATAGTATATTTGAAAAATTATTCGAATCAAAAGATTCAAATACAAATATCGATGAACTAAGAGAAAAACAAAAAATAAAAAGATCTAAAGAACAACCAAAAGAAGAAAAGAAAAAATTAAAAACATTAATAACAAAAACATCTAAAGAATTATTAGAAGAAGAAAAAGATATAAATAAAGAAATAAATGAAGATTTATTTAATAAAATGTTTGATGCTGAATATCAATCAGAATTAAAAGGACATAATAAAAAAATAATCAGTAAAAAACAAGATAAGAATGATGAAACATTATATAATAGTCAGGAAATAGATTTAAGTATATTTGAAAAGTTTATCGATGATAGTAATCTAAACGTAAAAAATATTTTTGCAGAAGAAGATAAAAAAACTGAGTATAAAAGAAAATATAAAAGAAATAAAACTCAAGATGAAGAAGAATAATATGTAAAAACAAGAAAATATCCCATAAATATGGGATTTTTTTCTTGTAAAAAAAATATAAGAGTGTTATAATTTTAGATAGTTAATGAAGGGAGGGAAATTCAAATGACTAAAGTAGTAGTACAAAATGGTAACATTGACAGCGCTTTAAAGAAATTTAAAATTAAAGTTGCTAAGAGTGGTGTCCCTTCTGAACTTAAAAAAAGAAAATGCTATGATAAACCAGGCGTAAGAAAAAGAGAAGCCAAAAAAGAAATGATTAGAAATTCTAGAAAACGTAATAGAAATTATTAATTAAGGGATGATTTAGATGGCATTAGCTGAACAAATTACAAAAGACATGACAACAGCAATGAAAGAACAAGATAAATTTAAACTATCAGTTCTAAGAATGTTAAAGAGTGCTGTTCAAATGGAAAAGATTAGTAAAAATCATGATCTATCTGATGACGAAGTTGCAGCTGTTATTAAAAAACAAGTTAAAATGCGTAAAGATAGTATTACTGAGTTTACTAAATATGGTAAAAATGATGAAATTGATAACTTAAATAAAGAAGTTGAAATCTTATCTGAATATTTACCAGAAGAACTAAGTGAAGAAGAGATTGACAAAATCATAGATGAAGTATTTACAGAAATTAAACCTGAATCAATTAAAGATATGGGTAAAGTTATGAAAGCTGCTACTGATAGAATCGGAAGCAGAGGAGACATGAGTGCTGTAAGTGCTAAAGTAAGAACAAAATTAAGTGCTTAATGCACTTTTTTTTTGCATATAATTCTATAGGTGATTCTATATGATTGATAAAATAAAAAGTATTGTTAATCCTAATTCATATAATATTAATATTGATAAAAATACATTATATATTAATAACTTTACAAAAATAAATACAATAAACGATAATACAATAAATATAGATATAGATGATATTAATATAATAATAAAAGGCAATAATATAAGTATAATAAAGTTATTAGAATCAGAAATATTATTCAATATTGATATTTATAATATAGAGTTTAAATATAAATAATTATGTTTTAATAGAACTCACCTGTAGTAATAAAAATACATTAATAAAAATTCTAA
>JAEDJT010000059.1 GCA_016296185.1 Bacilli bacterium | reverse complement strand
TATTTTAATTATTTATTTAAAAATTTTAGGAGAAAATTTTCTCCTATTTACAATACTTATTTAAATATTTTTCAATATCATTTTCATCTAAATAATATCCTTGAAATTCAACACCATCATTATCTTCATTGAATAACACACCATGTCCTTTACCTCTTAAAGTTGCCAATACAGTTGAATCACATATTATCTCACTATTCTTCCTATTGATAGTTCTAAATCCTATTATGTTAGTTAACGATGCCTTGATATCAGGATTCAATAGCTTAGATGTTGGACGTTGTATATTTAATAGTATAGATATTTCACATGACCTACAAATGAAACCTAGTTCAGCTATGTCTTTATTTAAATCTTTATCTCCCATTAATCTTACTGCCTCATCTATTATCAGTACGATAGGATTTAGTTTTTCATTAGGACTCACCTTCTTATTGTAATCAGATAGTTTCTTAACTTTCATCTTATTCAATAGCTTATTACGTCTATCACATTCGTCTAATAATTCTTTTATTATCTCTTTTGCACCTTCCAATTTATTTGTATACTTCTTAGTTTGTGGTAAATCTGCATATACACCTAGCTCAACGCATTTCATATCTACTAAATATATTTCTACATTAGGATAGTTACAGTACAATTGTGTTGCTATTACATTTGTATTCACAGATTTTCCACTACCTGTACAACCACTAATCATTACATTAGGACATTTGCTCAAGTTTAGCACCACATCCTTACCTCTTATATCTCTTCCTAATGATACGATTACTTCATCTTTATTCTTTATCTTAGGAATATTAAATGGTATAAATCTTGCTAGTTCAGTTGTACTAACTATAATATTAATAAAATCACCATTGCTTTCAAATTTAACATTATTAGTATTGAAATATTCTTTAATAGCTATATCATTACTTTCCAATAAATGTGTGCTAAATCCAATTGGCCTAATGAATGAATATATAGTTTCATATTCATTCTCCCATATGTTAGCTAATATAGGTGTTTCTCCTTCTTTATTTTTAATTCCTGCACCTATAAAAAACCTTTCTAATTCATCCTTCTTTTCTTCCAATACTCTTTTATTTTTTCTTTCTTCTTTAGTAGCTATCATATAACATCCATATAAACTTCCTAATCCCACTACTCCTATTCCAATTGGTAATAGAGGAATAGTTGGTACGCTTAATCCACTTAATGCTAATAAACCTATTCCACCTACAATTGCATAAGTATTATTTTCTTCCATATTAATCACCTCTCTTCTATTTATATGTAAATCTATTGCAATTGGTTACACCTATTTAAATCCATTTTAAGAAGTTAAAATATTTTAATGAATAACTATTCCAAAAGATTAATAGAATGTCTTAGAATGGCATATAATCGTTTTTATAGATACTCTGTTGAAGGTATATACCTAATAAATAATTTAAATAATAAGAACTAATGAATGATTAAAATAGTATAATGTAGTGTAGGAAATAATATCCTACAGAAAGGAGAAAAATAATGTTTAAAATTAATGACATAACTTATTCATTAAGGAGATATGATAATTTAGAAGGTAACTATACGCAAATATCAAATGATATTTATAAATTAACAAATGGTAATGAGTTTAAAGTTTATTCCTATTTATGTATGAGATATAATAAAAATAACCAATATGCTTTTCCTAGTATAAGAACTATTGCTATTGATTGCAATATGAGTACAAAGACAGTTCAAAAATGTATAACTAGATTAGAAGAAATTAAATTAATAAAGATAATTAAATTCACAGAAAAAACAACTGCACATGCAAATAATATGTATAGAATATATTATCCTATTATAATTAGGAATTCATTAGAAGAAGAAGAAAGAAGAAAACTTCAAGAAGAGCTAGATGAGTTAATACGAGAAGCAGATAATGAGATAATAGGAAGCGTTCAAACCATTGGAATAAAGGACAATTTAAACGATGAACAATAGTGTAGTAATATTTACTACAGGGTGTAGTAAAAACTACCACACCTTGTAGTAAAAAATACTACACCCTATAGTAAAAAGTACAACGTAATAATACTTATAAACTAATACTTATAAACTAATACTTATAATAAATACTTATATAATCATGCGTGAACGTGGGAGAAAAATCATTCCCACTTATCACACATGAAATTAAAATTCGTTGCTTAAGCAACTCATTTCTTATCTTGTGGGAAGTATCCCACGCCCTCTTATGATGACACTCAAGCGGCGTGTCTGCCTTAAAAAAAATAATAAAAAGGAGATTGATATTTATGGAAGAATACAACAAAATAGTGAGAGATAATATTCCTACTATAATAGAAAATAGTGGATTTAAATGTGAAACAGAAATTGTGTCTGATGAAGAAGCATTATTATATTTATATACAAAATTAACAGAGGAAGTAAATGAATTTCTTGAAAGTAAAGACATACAAGAAATGGCTGATATAATAGAAGTATTATATGCTATATGTGATAAAAGAAAAATGACTAGAGATATGTTGGAAACAATAAGACAACAAAAAGAAAAAGAAAATGGTGGTTTTGAAAATAATATAATCTTAAAGAAAGTTTATAAATAAGAACAATTGAATGATTAAAATAGTATAATATAATATAGGAGGAAACAAAATCCTCCTATAAATAAAAAAAATATAAGGAGTGGTTAAAATGAAAACATGGGAAGAATTAATAAAAAAACTAGATGTGTATAGAATATGGGAAGATGAAGCTACTAATTATACTAAACAAATCTTAGACGATATAAATGAATGGTTAGAAGAAAGTACGGAGAAAGAAAATATCTTAGAAGAAAAAAGAACTAAATAATTTAAACAAAAGAAGGAGTGAGAAAATTGTATTTAGACAATAATAATCATTTTTATGGGAAAATAAACGGAAAGTCAATAGGGAGTTTTTTAAAATTTAATTATAATTTAAATACTTGTGAAGAAAGAATAGATTTCGTAAATGAAGTATTAGAAATGTACAAAGTTGATGGAGTAGAATTTTATAATGAATACTTTGATGAAGTATATGACCAAGATAGAAAATTCGGAAAGATAGATATAGTAATAGGTAAAGATAAATCTCAATATACTGAGTCTAATATTGCTAGTGCATTAGAAATGATTGCTAACTATATATTAGCTGTTGATGAAAAGGATAAAGGTATAAATTATAAGATATATACTTCGGAAGAATTATTTAATAGAGCTTGTAGAGAATATAATGTAATAAATAGTGTAGCAAAGGCAAATGGTGGATTAGATATGAACTATGGGGAAAACATATCAGAGGCGTTCCCGATATTTCAATTGCCTAAAAATTTTAAAAAGGTAAAAGATTTAAAAGTTGAAAAGAAAGATTTAGAAAAATATCCACCTATGAAAGATTATACTGATTTCTATGAATATCTAAAAGAAGAGTCTAAAAGATTATGGAATACAAAAGGTCTTAGTAAAGAAGATATGGTTAGAAGAAGTAAAATTAAAAAGATATTACCTGAAATAAAAAAAGATATAATAGAAGTAAAGAAACAATTACAAATGCCTATCATATGGAAAGCTCCATTAAAAGATAATGGTAGTGCAGATTATGATGAGTTAGATATGTTTGATAAAAATGTAGTTAAGGTATTATTACAAGTTCATAAGCAAGTAGATTTACAAGATGATTTAAGTTGTATATTAGTTGACTTAGATAACTTAATTAATAATATAAAATTTACAGAAAGACAATATGAAGTTTTAGAGTTATGGAGAAATGGATTGACAATTGAAAATATATCAAAAGAATTACATGTAAAAGAAAATACAGTGTCGATAACATTAGATAGAGCAATTGATTCAATAATAAAACAATATGAAAAAGAATATGAAGAATGGTATTACTTAAATATTAGAAAAGGTACTTATAAAAAATGTAGTAAATGTGGAGAAGTTAAATTAATTAGTCAATTTAGTAAAAATGGAAATAGATTGAGAGGTAATTGTAAGGATTGCAAATAGTGGGGTAAAAAACGTCGAAGAATGGGGTAGTTTAATCACATAGTACTTATGAATTAATAAAACCACGTAGAATGGTATGTTTTAAGGGGGTGAGATAAAATGAAGTATGTTGACTTTATTAAAATACTTCAAAATGCATTAGCAGAAGAAGGTTTACGTATATCACAAGATAAATTAAAGAAAATCTTTGAAGTTACAGCAGATGTAATAGTTGACAATATAGAAGAAGATGGTAAGATACCATTAAAAGAATTTATTGCATTTAAAATGGTAGACGTACATCCTAGATTAATGCCAAATGGAGAATACTCGCCCAAACAATATGGTGTGAAAGTTGAATTATCAGATGTATATAAAAAGAGATTGAAAGAAAGATTAAATAAATAATTTAAATAGGAGTGGTGTTATGAAGATAAATAAAAGTCAAACTTTAAAAATGGATTTTGCTAATTGCGAATTAAGAATAGTAGATGATAGATTGTATATAATTGAATATGATAAAGATATGAATATAACAGATGAATTTGACTTAATAAAAGAATTAGAAGATAACGAAGGATTCCTAGAAGAAGTTGGTTTTAAAGTTTCAATAGCTAGAACTGCTAATAAATAGGTGATAAAAATGGATATATTAAATAGGAGAGAAGGAGAAACTGATTACGAATATTGTTTTAGATTGAGTTATGCTAAAGTTAGAGAAGGTTTAGATATTGATTGGCAAGAAATTGTTAATCTATGTAATATCAATTGGTCAGCAGACCATTGTAGAAAAACTATGATAGGTGCAATAAGACATCAAGATTATATAGATAGCAAAACAAAAGAACAATTAGAATCTGAACAATATGAAAAACTGATACAAAAGGAATTAGAATTAAAAAAAGAAAAAGTAAAAGTACAAGATTTAAAAACACAAGTAAATAAGCAAATTAGAGAATTAGCTAGAAAAGAAAATTTAGGAGAAATATTAGAAGAAAAGTTAGATAAACTTCCTAATCAAATGATTAATATGAACTACATAAATCATATGCCTAGTAAGAAACAAGGAATAGCTATGATATCTGATGTTCATTATGGAATGGTGGTAGATAACTTTTTAAATAAATATAATCCTGATATAGCAAAAGAAAGAATGAATTATCTTACTGATAAAATTATAGAATATAGTAAATTAAATAATCTTGATGTAATGAATGTTTGCTTACTTGGAGATATGATTAGTGGTGAACAATATCTATCAGTAAGATTAGAAAATAGGGAGAATTTAATAAATCAAATAATAAATGTATCAGAATTGTTATCAGAAGCAATATATAAAATATCATTAAATGTTCCATTTGTAGCAGTATCAATAGCAGATGGAAATCACGAAAGAGTATATAATAAAAAAGAAAATTTAAATAAAGATAATTATACAGAATTAATAAGAAAGTTTTTAGAATTAAAATTAAAAGATGTATCTAATATAACATTTACTGAAAATGTATATGATAATAACATAATATCATTTGAATGTTGTGGTAATACAGTAGTTGGATTACATGGTGATAAATGCAAGAAAGATAAAGTAAGTTATGAAATGTATAATATGTTAAATAAAAAAATAGATATTATACTTATGGGACATTTTCATCAGATATCTCAAGATATATGCTATGAAACAATAGTATATAGAAATGGTTCATTCATAGGAACTGATGAATATGCAAGAAACTTAAATTTAAATACTTATCCAACTCAAAAATTACTTATAGTATCTGAATTAGGAGTCGAATGTTGTTATGACATAAGACTAAGATAGTACCTACTAAGCCTAGGGCATTTTGTCAAGCTGAATAAGTGTAGGGCATTAAACGAGGAGGTGAAATTCCTCCTCATTACATAGCCAAGGGTCTATTCATTTTAATACTCCTATATTCACTAATTCATATTATCAACTTCCAATTATTCTATTTTTATTTACCCTTGGCAAAATTTATACATACTTAGGAGAGGATGTTCCTCTCCAAAATAATATCACTCCTACTTTATACAATTTTAATCAATCTCTCCCTTTTGAGGACAGGAACGGATATCTGTCCTCTTTCTTTTTTTGGAGAGAAGTAGGAGAAGGAAGAGAGGTGAATCTATTGGCTAAACAAGTAAAGCGTATGAAAAAATGTACTTCGTGTGGTGAAGAAAAGGAATTTACAGAATTTTATAAATCTCAAAGTGAATTGTATAAAGCAGATGGTAAATTACCTATATGCAAAGATTGTGTTATGAAAATATATGAAGATAATCTTCAATATTATAAAAATGAAGAAAAGGCTCTTTATAAAACTTTATTTACATTAGATATTTACTTTGATTTAAAACTTTGTAAAAGAGCTTTGATAGATACTTATAATACGGATAAACATATACTTAAATCTTATATGAGTAATATAAATTTAGTACAATTTAAAGGTAAAACAGCCAAAGATTCTCCACCATTTAACATTTGGGATATAGACCAAGATGAATTTGAACGATTTGAATTAGAAGATATAGATATAAAAGAACCTATATTAATAACTAAAGAATTAATTGCACAATGGGGAGAAGGACGTCCTAATGAAGATTATTTATTTTTACAAGAAAAATATGAAACTATGTGTAACACATATGATAATCGAAATCCTTCTTCATTATGGACTTATGAACAAATAGCACTTAATTTTTTAGATATTAAAAAGGAAAGAGAAAAAGCTAATCCTAATTTTACTAAAATAAAAACATTACAAGAATCGAATTCTAAATTAATGGGCGATTGTAAAATGAAGATAGCACAAATAGATAATAGTGAAGATGAAAATGTATGTTTTGGTACATTTATAAAGCAAATAGAAGATTATGAACCTATTTTAACAGATGAAAGATATAAAGATTATGATGGTATATATGAATCTTGGAAAGAAGATTTTAGAGAACCATTTGCACGAGCTATGAAATTAGACGCTAAGTCTTTAAAACGTAAGAAAAAAGGTGATAAATAATGTTAACACAAACAAAAAAAAGAGA